>JBAXAF010000008.1:0-47689 GCA_037142675.1 Candidatus Berkelbacteria bacterium
ACAGAAATCTTAAGAAAAAGAGGTGAAATACCAACACTTTTTGTCTATTAAGCCAGAAAAAGTGCCGGCAGACTGATCTGAAGTGTCAAAAATTGTAAAGTTCTGCGGCACATTGGGTGGAGTTGCATCGAGCAAAATATTGTAGTTAGCATCTGCATAATTACCAAAATCATCATAGAAACGAACGTAAACAGTCTTGTTTCCATCGCCTGCCGATAGTGAATAATTTGATTTAGATATTGAATATGCTTCCTGCGAATTGACAAAAGAGCTGTCATTTCTGATTTCCATATACTTTGCAGAGTCATCAGATGCTAAAAGCGACAAAGCCACTGTTGCTGAGTTTGTCCAACTGGCGCCACTATTAATGTTAATGCCAACACCACCGGTAACTGCTGTGGGAACAGGATTCTTGGTGTCTAGAGAGAAAGCTGACGAATCAAGCGAGGCAGTGTTATGCGCCTGCTCGTTGTCATTAGCATTCACTCGGATTTTTACCGTGCCGTTATAGTAGGAATTAGCCAAATCAGTACCAGCGCCCCAAACTGCGGTTTTGCTAGTCCAAGAGCCATTTGAGTTCACGGCTTGTAACCCAGAATTTGTAATTGTTGAACAATTAACCCAGCTTGAACCTGAATCAATTGAATATTGGAATGTAGCGGCTACTTGGTCTTGATTGTAAGGATTGCTCGACGTGTCAGGATCTTTAAGTTGATAAGCAATATTAACTGTTTTGGTGCCATCAGTCGCTTGCGAGGCAGTTAACGATTGAATTTGCGGTGCCTGGTTAATAACATACTGCTCTGTGATATCTGACAGAACCGGACTTGCCAAACCATCTGATGTTGTGAGTGTAATATAAACTTCGGAGAATTGATTTTCTGGCACCCCTGTGACTCCGCCAACATTAATAGTTTTAAGATTGACTGGTGTATCAGCGGCGTTTTTGCTGTCAGACCAAGTGGCAGCAGCGAGACCACCCTGAGTTGCAGCGGAACGAATTTTGACAGTCATCGCAGTATTAGCAGGTAGAGTATCGTTCCAAGAAAGAAGTGTGGGTGTTACCGCTGAAGTGGCATCATAAACCAAACTCATGGTCCCGGTGTTCGAAGTAAAATATTTGTAACTCAGTGCAATAGCGGTGATGGATGGCGTGACCGAAAGATCAGTAGTTGTTAAGTTGGCTTTCCAGCGCAAGTCGGAAGTAGCAGTAGCAAATGTATATTCTGCCCCACTGGTTACCGCATACCAGTTTGAACCACCATCATTAGATAGATAATAAGTAATTGCTGTGTTGGCCGGCACTGTGGCAGTTGCAGTTAATGTGGCCTTGAATATTGTTTGTGCTGTCGAATTGATCTTGGATGATAAACCATTCTTGTTAGAAGTGTAGCCAATCATAAACGAAGTGAATTTACCGGCAGCAGCCACCAAATACACTGTTGCAACAGAAGAAACATAGACCATGGTGTTTATCGCATTTGCACCATTTATGCTAGAAATGTTTGAGTAAAGATAGTTCCAAGTACCATTTGCCGGATCAGAGCCGCCGGTAAAGACTCCAAATTTTCCGCTATCTCCACCTAAGTATATTTTCCCGTTTGTAGAGTCAAATGTAAGATCTCGCATCCCAGTTGTCGACCAGTCAGCAGATATTTTAGAATATAAGTATACCCAAGTGCCATTGGCCGGATCAGAGCCGCCGGTAAAACAGCCAAATTTGCCCCCGGTGTAACCGCCCAAATAAACTTTTCCATTGGTTGAGTCAAAAGTCATTGCAATTATTATGTCCGTCGACCAATCGGCAGATATTTTCGAATACAGATACACCCAAGTTCCGTTGGCTGGGTCAGAACCACCTGTAAATACTCCGAATTTACCACTGTCCCCGCATAAATATATTTTCCCGTTAATAGAATCAAATACTATGACACGCATCGGTTGCACGCCCCAGTTGCTGGAAATCTTTGAGGTTAGGCCAACGACTGTTCCGTCAGAAATTTTGTAAGCCATAAATTGTCCACTGACGCCGCCGAGATACAAAAATCCATTGGTCGAATCATAGGCAGAGGCGGTGATGCTATACCCCACAAGACCTCCGGCGACATTTGAAGCCATATTAGTCCAAGTGCCATTAGCAGGATTTGCAGTACCAGAGTATGAGCCGAATCTACCACCAACTCCAGCTAGATAGACTAAACCATCCGCACTATTGAAAGTCAACTTTGTTACATTGTTTGCACCCCAATCAGATGTAATTTTAGAGTTCAGATAGCTTATAGCATCATTAGCTGGGTTGGCCATGGCGGTGATGGCAGCAAATCTGCCAGCGTTACCGGCAAAGTAGATTGCTTGATTCGCGGCATCGTAAGTAATCGAATAAATATAATTTAAACCCCAGCCGTTGTACCAAAGTAAGTTTTGCAAATGAGTGACTGTTCCGTTAGCCGGTACAGCACCACCATTGAATGCTTCTACCGAAGTTGTATCTCCAGCCAAGTAAACTATGCCGTTGAGACTATCAAAAGTCATGGTGCGAATGCCATTGGCTCCGAAAACCGCCATTTTTGAAGTTAAACTAGTAAAGCTAGCTGCAGCAGGGTTTGAAGTTGCTGTTATGGCTCCGCATTGACCACCCCCGGTACCGCCAATATAGATAAAATGGTTAACTGAGTCTAAAACTAACGACCAAACAGAGCTTGACCCCCATGAACCGGATATTAGAGAATTCAAGTAAACCCAAGTATCGCTTGATGGCGTAGCGTTAACAGCTAAAGCGCCAAACCTTACAGTGCCGCCGCCGACATACATGAAGTTATTGATCGGATCGAATGTTAAAGCGTTTACAGGAACAGTAGACCAATCTGAAGTTATCTTGGAATTTAAGTAGGTCCAGGTACCGCTACTAGGTGTAGCATTCAAAGTGTAGGCACCAATCTTCGCAGTATTACCAGCCATATACAGCACACTGTTCGTTGTGTCTATAGCCAAAGCGTAAAAAGAGTTGGTGGACCAATCAGCCAATATTTTACTAGTTAAGTTGTAAACTGTGGAGGTTGATATTTTATACGCACTAAAAGAGCCATTGGCGCCGCCAATGTAAATAACCCCGTTCACAGTGTCAACAGTGGTAGCGGCAATGTCCTCAGTGGCGCCAGTGGCACTCTTCCACTTCGCTTGCAGGTCAGTAGAAATCCCATTTGCCGGATCACCGGGCAAAGCTAAAGAGTGAGCCGAGGTATCCCAGTTAGCATCAGTAGCCGCATCTTTGTAAGTGGCGTTAGTAAAGCCTTCGTTGTAGCTGGCGTTGGTCGTTGTCGCAAGCTTGGCTTGGTCAGATGCTGTGTCGATGTTGGAGTTGGTTCCTGTATTAAAATCAGCAGTTGAAGTCCAGACTTTATTGTAGTTTTGTGCTTTCAAACCATTCTTAGGAGACAGCATTAACATCATGCCGATAATCAGTAAAGCGGTAACAACCGGCATACCAATTTGCTGAATTCTTTTGCGACGACTATGAATAAATTTCCCGGTGCGACTGGACGCAGAAAATAATGCCGAGCGTCCTCGACTCAAAAAGTTTCTGGTTCGTTCAATCAGTTTCCTCTCCATTCCCCTCACTGAGTTATTCTTTTTTCACTACAAATTTATTATACCAGAGATAGTCACAAAATCGTAAAATAAATATTCTTATTTTACTTTTGCCACAATAACAAATTCACCTTTGATGGTGTGACTTTTTAGATCATTAATAATTTCAGCAATATTCCCACCCCAATACTCTTCAAATTTCTTGGTCATTTCCCTAGCCAAAAAAACTTCTGTGTTTTCACCAAGGTATTTTTGAATATCAATTAAAGTCTTTTCCAATCTGATTGCGGATTCGTATATAACAATTGAACAATCGAGCAATTTTAGCCATTTAAATTTGGTCTCTCTGCCCTTTTTCTTCGGCAAAAAACCTACAAAGTAGAATTCCTTTTCAACCATCCCGCTGACCGAAATCGCCGCTGTAACCGCACTCGGTCCTGGTATTGGTATTATTTGAATATTTGTATTGTCATTCCGAACTTGTTTCGGAATCTCATTATTAGATCCTGAAATAAATTCAGGATGACAAACCTCGCGGACCATTTGAACTAACTTTTGCCCCGGATCGGATATCCCCGGCGTTCCATTATCAGAAACATAGGCAACCGACTTACCGGCTTCAAGCTCACGTATAATGAAACCAATTTTTTCATCACTTGAATGCTGGTGGATCGAAACCATCTCTTTTTTTATCTCAAGCTGGTGAAAAAGGCCACCGGCTACTCGAGTGTCCTCGCAAGCAACAAAATCAACGGTTGATAAAATTTCAACCGCTCTTTTTGTAATATCGCCCATATTCCCTATCGGCGTTGCAACAATGTAGAGTGTGCCTTTTTCCATGGCCCTTAGTATATCATTTTCCCCATATTTATGCTAGATTCTTAGCGACACGATCAAGGAGGCAGACAATGATTATCGCTGTCGACATGACAGGCGCAGACAAAGGCCCTGGTGAAGTCTACGAAGGGATCAGACTTGCTCTTCGGCGTAACAATTCCCTCAGAGTTGTCCCTACTGGGCCGAAGGAATTCGTTGATTTACTCAAGGCTGAGTTCGGCGACCGCGTCGTAGCGGGCTACCACGATGAGGAGGCAGGCAGAAAGAACAACTCCGCCACCGCCAAAGCAATCCGGCTGCTAGATATAGAGCGTGCAGCCGAACACGGCGGCCTGACGGCTGATGCCGGTGTTTTCTTCGGCAATACCAAGTGGCCGGTTTACTGGGCCTCGATTGGCCGCGAAAAAGGCGGCCTCGATCTCCTTCCCGGCATCATTCTGCCACCACTGGCACTGACGATGCCGACCTACGGCGGTCTGCGCAAGGTGTACATGGACGCCGGTGTCAGCGTCGACGACGTAACCGCGGAGATGCTTTATCAGTTCGCCTGGCTCGGGCGGGCCTTCGCACAAGTTGAGCTGGAAATCTTGGACCCCAAGCTCTCCCCCCACTCGAACGGCGAAGAGCCGGAGAAGGGCAACAAACTGACCAAGGATTTCTTCAAGCTCCTCACCGAGCGGAAGTTCCCCGGCTTCGTAGGTCACAACGCCCAGATGACCGACCTCATCGTCAACGTCATCGACGTCTTGGTGAGCGACGGCTTCGGCGGCAACAAATCCTTCAAGTCAGTTGAGGCCGGCGTTAGGCTGGTGCTCGAGGCCTTGAAGCGCCACATCAAGTCGAAGCTCATCTACAAGCTACTTGCCCGACTGCTGAAATCGTGCTTCGACAAGGTTAAGGCCGAGCTCGATTCCAGCGAGTTTGGCTGCCAGCCACTCCTGGGCATCGATGGTGCCATCGTCGGCATCGGTCACGGCTCAGCCGACCGCTACGCCATCGCAAACGGCATCGAGAGAGCAATGCACTTCGCAGAAATCGAGTTGGCTAAGCGCATCAAAAAACTGATTCCGGCAACGTTCTAGACCTACCGCACAAGTCACAGGCCGATCCGAAAGGATCGGTCATTTTTATTGGATAAACTCACGATAAAGTGCTATTCTTTAGCTGCGCTTGGAGGAGTATGCCATGATACATATTGATGTGTTGCTGGTTTTTCGCATCACAGTCGATAATCAAACCATGACTGTGATGACTGATGGGCTAGACATTGACAACGATGTCGACGTTGATACCAAGGAAGTCGAGCGAGCAATCGTCCAATTGCCCGGCATAGCCGGGTATTCATTTATCAAGCGCAAGACAAACCGGAGCCCTTAGCGTGAACTACGCGGGGCTCATTTTTTTCGTCCATAGAACGATCAACCTCTAGCTGATATTTTCATTTTAATTGAATAGTGCCCAAATAGTAGCGGCACCGGCAACCAACATTAGAAGTGTGGCGATGCCACCAATAATCTTTGCCGGCCAACGATTAGCTCGCTCGCCCATGACTTTTTTCGATGATGCCAAAATCAGGATCAAAATAAGCACAATTGGAGCAACACAGCCATTCATAATTGCTGAGTAGACCAAGGCTTTCATGGCGTTAATGCCGAACAAGTTCATCAATACACCAATGATCAGAGAGATAATAATAACGCCGTAAAACGCATAGGCTTGTCGGAGCTTGTAGTGCAAACCTTGCTTCCAACCGAAAGCTTCGGCAAAAGCATATGATGATGAACCAGCCAAAACTGGAATTCCCAGCGCACCGACACCGATGATGCCAACGGCAAACAATAAGTAAGCGTAATCACCAGCCAGTGGGCGAAGAGCGGCAGCAGCTTGGGCGGCTGATTCAATGTTTGTTATGCCAGCGACGTGGAGGGTGGCACCACAAGCAGCAATAATAAAGAACATCGCTAAATTTGAAAGAAACATTCCTGACCAAATGTCTATTCTCATGTCAGTAATATCTTCGGAGGAAACTGCGTCTATTCTTGATTGAATACTTGTCTCGCCACTTTGAATTGCTTCCTCAACTTCTTGAGATGTTTGCCAGAAGAAAAGATAAGGTGAAATAGTCGTACCCAAAGCTGCTGTAACGATTAAAATTTCATCTTTATTAAAAGAAAATGTCGGTTTAATTGTTGCCGACAATATTGCATGCCAATCGAGGCCCTTTATCAGTAGTGTTGCCAAAACATATGAGAACAAAACTAGTGCCAACCATTTTAAATATTTGGCGTATCGTTCATAGGACATAAAAATCTGCATGACGAGAATAACGGCAGCGATAATTATAATCAGAACAAAGTAATTAAGTTCTGGCCAAAATAAACGGAGCGCCTCGCTCATTGCACCCAAATCAGCACCAATATTGAAAGTATTCGCAATAAACAAAAGTATAGTGCAAAGTATCAAAACCCATTTTGGGAAAAATCTTTTGATATTACCGGCAAGTCCGCGACCGGTAACCATGCCAATTCTGGCGCACATTTCCTGAACCACCGCCATTAGCGGAAATGAAAATGGAGCAAGCCAAAGAAACTTAAAACCATACCCAGCACCTGTTTGAGAGTAGGTACCAATGCCGGAGGAGTCGTCATCGGCAGCGCCAGTAGTTAACCCCGGTCCAAGCATGCGCCAATAATCACTAGCCTTTTTAACTGGACCGTTTTCTGTTACTGATTTCTCAACGATTTTTGTAATCTCAATTGTTTCATCCAAAAATTTCGCTGGAGATTCGACTATTTTTTCGATAATTCTGGTTTCAGTCTTCTTGCCACCAACTTCTTCAATGGTGATCTTTTTTGTTATCTTTTCATGTGGCTTGTTCTTCCCCTCGCTCATTTTCCCTCCGTGTTACTAGATCGTATAATTTTTTCCAATTTTCAATTGTTAGTGCTTCCGCCCGAATTCTGGCTTCCAAACCTGCTGCTTTAATTATACCAGAAGCATCTTCTTTAGTAATATGCATCCCAGCTGACAAGTTATTCTCCAGAGTTTTTCTCTTAGCGGCAAAACCAAACTTTACTATGCGAAAAAACTCTTTTTCATTAATTCCTTTTGATAGTTCCTTCGGTGATATTTTAATAACAGCTGAATCGATTTTTGGAGACGGATAAAACGATGTATTTTTTACCAAAGTGATAATTTCCACCTGAGCGTAGAATTGAACTGAAACTGAAAGCAGTGACATATCCCCTGGTTTAGCCGTAATCCGCTCGGCAACTTCTTTTTGCACCATTAAAATTAATCGCTCGGGTTTGTTGGCCGTCTCCAAAAACTTGCGGATGATTAGCGAGGTTATGTTGTAGGGAATATTTGCAACCAATTTGTATTCGCCAAGATCAGTTGGGTCAAATTCCAGCGCGTCTTGATGTAAAATTTCAACATTGGTTCCAGAAAATTTACTCTCGAGCATCTCGGTCAGCTTATCATCTTTTTCGATTGCAATAACTTTATTGGCTTTTTCTGATAATCCCTCCGTTAGCACACCAAGACCAGGGCCTATCTCCAAAACTGTGTCAGATGAGGAAATTCCAGCAGCGGCGATGATTTTATCTAGCACTTCGTTGTCAACCAAAAAATTCTGGCCCATCGTCCTCTTGGCCCAGATCTCATTCGCTCGCAAAAATTGTATCAACTGTGCTTTGTTCACTCTTACAATGTAGCTGAGATGCGATTTTTTATCAACAAAATTGTTGTATAATTAGTACATGAGCAAATATCTAAAGATATCTCTGATTGTTGTTTGTATACTAGCAATTGGCTTTTTGCTGTGGCAAATTATTATTAGAGTCAAGAAAAATAGCACCCCAAGCCTCCCCCCTAGCGCCACAACTGAAACATTTGATCAAGGCGAGAACTCCGACGCAAGTCAAGGCCAATCCGCTGTTACAGATAGTGCCGTAGGCGAGAAAATTAGCATTGATAAAATTAGCATTTCAGCGCCAATTATCCTCAATATCGATGGCAACAACATGCAGGCTTACTTGACCGCTTTAGAAGGCGGAGTTGCTCATATGGCAAAAACAGCCCTGCCAGGCGAAAGTGGAAACTCTGTCATCTTTGGTCACTCAAGCTATTACAAAGCAAAGCCCGGTAGCTACAAAACCGTTTTTGCCAAATTAAATCTGCTAACTGCCGGAGACACAATTAAAGTCACGCGGGAAAATAAAAATTATTCTTACAAGATTTTAGAGACAAAAATTGTAAAACCAGAAGACATCTCCGTGGTCAACCAAGACAAATCCAAAAAACAATTGACGCTAATTACCTGCTGGCCACCAAAAACTACAACTAGTAGAATGGTTGTAGTAGCAAACCTGCAATAGAACTATTATTATAATCCCAATATGTCCCGGATTAGATTTTTTGATTCTCCGGTCTGAGGTAAAACAGTAATAATAGGACTCTGATAATTCTGGGCTAGATTCACTGTAGTATTTCTAGACAGCTCCTCTGTTGTACCATCTGTGTTGTAAACTATGGCTTTTACAACAGAATGATATTTGCTTGTGTCCCAAACAGCCTGATAGGTGCCAGAGACGTCCGGGAGAGTCGTGGTGGAGATCAGAGTGCTATCAATGTAAAATTCTACCTTAGACACTTTTGTAGTATCAGATGGATTTTTGAGTTTTAGAGAGATGATGTAGGGATTGGTGGTAATCACTTGGTTATCGGCCAGATTAATACTTTCGATAAGAGATGTTTTAATTTCAACTGGATTTAGTGCTGCTTTAACTTGGCTCATTATAGATGCCGTCCCGTAATCTTCTGGAATTTGATTGAGCTGTAAGCTATAAAGTGCTGCTCTTGCTTCTTCAATTGAGCCGAATTCAAGTGTTAATTTTCCATCAGTGCCAACTTCAACAGGCTTTATTTCTCGCAATCCTCTAAAGCTATTTTTCACAGCGGCGCTCGATAAATAATTTATTAACCATCCTGGCGTATTTGAAACAAATTGGGCATAATAATCGTAGTTTTTTAACTCACCATCATTAATTTTCAGTGTAAATTTGCTACCGACTGGCTTCTGGGCAGTCACATCCCACTTGGACGTATAAGTACCGACTTCAAGTGTTAGTTTGTAGCTGCCAGGTACAATATTATCCAAATTAATTGTGGCAACCCCTGATTCGGTTAACCCAAAACCCGGCAACGGTTCCGAAACTTCACGGTTAACATACATACATTGTTTATTGGCAGCGCTGTCGCAAAGTGTTATCTGCCAATTATTTGGCACCAATTTCCCATCAGCTAAGAGCTGATCAAATTTATAAGAATAAATGTTGCCATATTTAAGCAAATTTGGCACAGCCTTGATTTTGTCCAGAAGCGGTTGCACTTCAGAAATTGTCGCACTTTTGGCCTCAAGCATTTTTATCAGTTCGTAATCCTCCGCTCCCTCACGTATCATCTCTAATCTAATAGACTTGACCAAAGTCGGGTCTTTAATCGAGGCGTTATTGTACACTAATGCGCCATTCACTATACTAACCCCAGTCCAATTTTTATCCTCTGCAGGAGAATAATGTAGATAATTTGTTCCATAAGGATACATATACTTCGGATACCAAGGTGCAGCAAATAGGTACATGTTAGATGACCAATATAAATTTCCAGTCGCGCCATATTTATACGCCATCCAAGGCATTAAACGAGATTGCTCCGGTACCGCGTCAGCGCGATAACTAGTGCCGGTATCATATACCCACAGCTGGTCGCCGGCGGGTAACCAATTTTTCGGATCAGCGTAAAGAATACTGCTCAAGTGAGGTATCCAAACATCAACATCAGTTAGCTTATCCACTATTGGTTTGAGAACCGATATATCGCCTGTTACAATTGTTACAGCAATTTTTAGCTTTGGAGCCGATTGATGAATTAAAGATGCCAAATGTTGCACCTTGTTATAATCAGTTGATGTTGTATCAAGCTCATCGCCTATATAATAGATTGAGTCATCAATCATACCATTGTCAGTAAGGTATTGATTCCAAGCAGCAAAATATTCTTTCACTGTCAAGTCAAATTTCGAACAGCTTGAATCGTCAGAACAGGTGATGCTTGCTGAAACACCAGTCTCGGGCTTATTGCTAATGGTCAATGCTTTAGAACTTTTGCCATACATATATGAAGCAATATTATATGGCCTGAATGAACTATTTTTTATTCTATTGATATTTAAATGGCTGAAATCAACAATCAACCCCGGGTCCGTTGCTGTGGCATCAAAGTCCCAGTACACTTGTTCAGTTGGAGTTAAATTAGTCAAATTACTACCACTGTACAATGTAGGCGAAATTCTGTGCGCCGAAAAATCATCAACGTACTTATTGATTAAAGTTGTCTTTTCATCGCTCGTGGCACTGTCATATCCATGAGCCAATAATGCATAACGAGGATCAAGATTAACAATATTTGAGAGTGTTGACTTGTCCGGAAGTGCAACATCCATCTGATTAATTTTGATGTTAAAGTTTCCACCCTGGCCAAAATCAATGCTAGCTTGCTTGTTGCCAGCTGTGGCGCTTTTTTCAGCAAAAACATTTATCCAAACAAACTCTTCGCTGTTTTGCGAAACAGTAATTTCTCCACCACTGGCTATTGGAACCAATGGATCTGCATAGAATTCTGGGGTTGTTTCTCGTTGATATAATCCTTCATAACCAAAGTCAACATATTTGATGTGGTAAAGCTCGAACTTGTATCCAGTCAAAGTTGGCATCGTTAATTTTACGTTGCTATCGATATCCGAAGTATTCTTCACCGCCACCACGAAAGGCTCATACTCATTTTTGGCAATCGTTACCGCATAGTTATTTTTGTTTTCTGTAAGGCTCATACCTTTTATCAGTTTATCGTTGGGAGAAACACCATAGAGCTCTAAACTGCTATTTGTATCGGCCAAAAAATGAAACTTCTGGTTTAGAAAATAAAAAAGCCCCGCCAAAATTGCGATAAACACAACTACCAAAATTAGGACAGTCGTCTTTCTTTTATTCCCCATATTTTCTTATTTTATTATACCACCTCTATCGCTTAATTTCTTCAACCAAAACGCTGGGGCCGGCACCTAAGCCGTTCCATTTGAGTGACGAGAGAACACTCATGGAAAGATCTAAAACAATCCCTGGAGGAGCTGTGGCAGTACCCCAGGTGCAATCGACAGTGCCAAAGACTTTAACTCCGTTTGCGCTATTTGTAATCCGCACCAATGTGCCAGCTTTATAGTTAGCGCTAACGACAGAACATTGCTTGGGGCCGATAGTCGCTGTGCCCCTGACAGATGACAAAACTGTAACTTTGGTACCGGTATAGTTTATTTGTGTTTTTGGTTGTTTTGTAATTTCAGTAGTCAAAAGCACCCTACTTACCTCATCACCATCCTCACGAGTCACTCGATATGTTAATTTTTTCTCCCCTTTTATTCCTGAATCAACACGCTTTTTGCCATAATCAAGGTTTGAATCTTCTTTTTCTTGGACAGCAAAATCAATTGGCCTTGTATCAACAACATTAGTAATGGCCACGCGAGTAATTGATACAGTTGATCCATCAAATATTTGTGCGCCAAGTGAAACACTGACTTTATCATCGGTTCCAATTTCGATACCTTTTTCAGTAAACAACTCTCCTGCTGTTATCATCCAACTACGATATTGTTTTGATCGTTTGCCATCCCTAACTGATATTACTGGCGCCCGCTCTATTTTAATTGTCGAGCCAAAACCAAGTTTCGGGTCTGGAAAAGTTGAAATTTTGTCTTCGGGATAATATGCAACTTTAAGATCGGGAATAATTTTAATTGGATCAATGCTTGAACTCACTCCACTAATAGTATTTTTGCCACCCGATGGCTTAATTTCCGATATTTGGTACGGATAACTTGCAACTTGCAACTTGTAACTTCCAACTTCTTGGGCCTGACTTTTGAGTACAGAAAAAGAACCAAAACCGATAAGCGAGATAAAAACTACAGCGTAAAAAAAATTGCGCATGAGAGTATTATAACAAGATATGATAGTGCTTCATAGAAGCCACAAGGCGTTAAAACACGTGCAGGCGTGTTATAACAGAACCAGCTAATGGCTATTAGCTTGAAGCTTTTAGTTTAGGGATTCCCCTAACAGCTGACAGCTAGCAGCTGAAAGCTTTTTCTAGATTTCACTTTTCACATCATCCGGTATCTCGGCGATGAAGCGTGATGGTAAATTAGCAACCGGATTTCCAAAGTAAATTCGACCAGATGCATAGATTAAATATAGTTTTTTCCGGGCGCGAGTAATACCGACATAGCAGAGTCGCCGCTCCTCTTCGATTTCATTTTCATCAACAATGCTTCTGGCGTGCGGCAAGAGGCCCTCTTCCATGCCAATCATAAAAACCGTTGGAAACTCCAAACCTTTTGACGAGTGCAGGGTCATTAAAGTTACAACATCGGCATCAGAATCTCGGTCATCAGAATCCTGATACAAGGCAATTTTTTCCAAAAAGGATTCCAGTGGTTTTTCGACGCCCAAGGTATCAGTATATGACGCTACAGATTTAAGTTCCAAAATGTTTTCCCAGCGAGCCTCGGACTCAGGAGTGCCGTCAAGTAAATTATCTTTATACCCGCTCTGTTCAGCTATAATTTCGACTAGCTCCGATACTCCGACGGTCAAAGATTTTAGTCGAAATTCCTCTATCATTTCCAAAAAATTTACAATTTTCTCCGGCACATCAGAATTTAGTGAGGCCAAACCCTGGAGGTATTTGATAACGGTTTTAGATCCAATACCGCGGGTTGGAACATTCACAATCCGCTCAAAAGCAATCCGATCTTCTGGGTTGGCGATTAATTTCAAATAGGACAAGATATCTTTGACTTCACGGCGTTCATAGAATTTTATCCCGCCTACAACTTTATACGGGATGCCGTAGCGTAGAAAAGCTTCTTCAGCTGCACGTGATTGAGCATTCGTTCGGTAAAGTACAGCAAAATCATTCCAGGATGATTTCTCGCCATATGATAAACCGCGAATTTCCGTCGCAATAAATTCCGCTTCGTCTTTTTCGTTCAGCGCTTGATAAATTTGGATGGTGGGGCCATCAGGATTATCAGTGAACAGAGTTTTATCCGTTCGATGCTTGTTGCATTTAATTAGTTCGTCGGCTGCACGGAGTATATTTTTAGTCGAGCGATAGTTTTGCTCGAGCTTAATAATCTTTGCGCCCTTATAATCGCGTTCAAAATTTAAAATGTTGCGAAAGTTGGCACCACGAAAACCATAGATTGATTGTGAATCATCACCGACAACGCAAATATTGCCATGTTTTGCTGACAGCATTTTTGCCCACATATATTGAACCTGATTAGTATCCTGATACTCGTCAATCATAATGTACTGAAAAATCCGCTGATACTTTTCCAACACATCTTTGTGCTCTTCAAAAAGTTGAACACATAAAACTAACAGATCATCGAAATCCATGGCGCCAATAGTTTTCAGATATTTCTGATATTCCTTATAGACATCGTAAACCACTTCTTCAAACGGGGAATTAACAAACTTTTTGTACTCCTCTGGTGTAACCAGTTCATTTTTTGAGCTTCCTATAAAGTATAGAATTGCATTTGGGTTATATTGTTTGGTGTCGATGCCCTTGTCCTGCATAACCTTCTTTACCACCGCCAATTGATCCTGCGTGTCGTAAATAGTAAAACTGGTCGGATAGCCGATGTGGGTCGCTTCACGGCGAAGAATCTTCACGCAAATTGAGTGGAAGGTTCCCATCCAAGGCAGAATCGTTGTCCGTTGTCCGTTGTCGGTTGTCGGTTTTTTCTGATTACTGATTACTGATAACTGATCACCAAGTAGGATTTCCATCCTGCTTTTCATTTCCCCCGCGGCCTTGTTGGTAAATGTTACAGACAAAATTGATGCTGGTGATACTTTTTTTTCAGAAATGAGATAGGCCAGGCGATGAGTAAGCGCCTTAGTTTTACCACTCCCCGCCCCAGCTAAAATTAAAACCGGCCCATCTGTAGTTCGGACCGCTTCGCGCTGTGGTTCATTTAATTCCGCCAGTATATCTTTCATGCCTTTGTATTTTAGCAAGGAGTCGTCAATTAAAAAAGCCCGACCTTTCCATCACATCGACGGAAGTTGATCGGACACGGCTTGTTCAGATTATGTAATCCTGTGCCTCGTCAGTCGGCTTCTTCTCTTGCTCGAGTGCCAGTGCGGCAGCCGCCGCCAGAACTACCACCAGAAGGAACGTCCATAGAAACGAACCCTCTCCGTCTCCGTCGCCAGGAAGGGCAAACATTGGCATTCTCCACTCCAAAGTCACGGCCTGGGCAAAAGCCCAAGTGTGTAACACTTCTGACTGCCGCTGCAGGCAGCCACTATTACCGCTACTACCAGAATGGTCGTTAACATAGCGCCTCCAGACAGAGTTGGTTATCACTACTGTTATATCGCAAAAAACACTTTTTGACAACAAAAAAAGGCACAAACGATTTGCGTACTTATAGGGAACAAAATTTTTAATTATTGCCCTGTCGCTTCAATTTGTGCCTTAAAGGGGTGTCGCGAAAACGACTAATGGAATCGCTTCGTAGCATCCCTTTAATGACTTTTTGTCATAAAAGAGACACATTTCAACGTTTCCCTAAAACCCTGGTTCTCCTCACCAAATTTTTCTTCAGATTTTCTCTCTAGTGCTTTTTCTTTTTGTATTTGGTTTATTGGTAAGGAAAAGATAACCAGAAATCAATTGACCCAATTGGTCTAATTTTTCTAATTGATCTAAACTAGAGATTGTTTAGAAATTAGGTTAATTAGATATTAGAAATTGTTTTTAGCTAGCTCTCCCTACCAACGGTTCGGATTAACAAAAAACTCCTCGTTAGGAGGAGCAATAAGAAACGAAACTAAACAGGGAAAAGAAACAAGGTACAAGGTACAAAGAATACAAACAATAAACCCAAGAAACTCTAAGACCAAACAAAGATAACAATCAGTCTTTGGAAGCAATTCGCCCCTCCGCGAATGAGTACTATTAAGTTGTTAATGTTGAATCTATTATATACCTAAAATATATCGGCTGTCAATACTAAAACCTAACGGTTGAAAAAAATATCCTTTGCCAGAGCGAATAATATTCTTTATTTTCCTGCCACTGACCAAATTTGACGTCTGTGATATACTATTATTGAGGTAACTATGAAGACAGGGTCAGGCACAAACGTCTGGTATTTGTTAGTATTAATAATACTGGCTGTAATTTTCATTTTTGCCGGCGTAAAATACTTAGGCCGAGGCGAAACTGGTCATACCCCGGACCAAAATCAAAACAACACTGCCTCGACCGCGAACGATAAACCAAAGAGCACTTCCGGGGCATCAACTGAACTACCCCCAGATCAACAGTTAGCGGCCAAAGGTGCCGAGGCAATGGATAAGGGCGATTACGCGACAGCCATCGACTATTTTTCCAAAGCTATTGTGCTGGACCCGTCCATTGCAAGCTACTATTCATTGAAATCGCAGGCTGAGGTTTTGGCAGGAAAATCTGCTGACGCTAAGTCTACACTGGAATCCGGATTAAAAGTTAGCCCAGACAATGAACTTTTGAATTCAAAATTAGACGTATTAAATAATAGCGACAATTTAGCACCAACGGATCAGGAAAGTCCGAGGGCATAACGATGAAAAAGCGAGGGGCAAAATTAGTCTTGGTTCTGGCAGCGTTGATGGTTATTGCACTGCCAATTTTTGCCTATGCATCACACGTTGAACTGAAATATGTTAATGCTAGGCAGGCATATCTTGACACTTTCTACGGAAAAACTGTGGCTCAGCTAATTTATGATGAAAGCACCCAACACAATATAAATCCGCGGTTAATTTTAACTATTCTTCAGCGCGAAAGTGCCGCCGTTACGCAATCAGCGCCTTCTTCAGATACTCGCGCTGCCTGGCCAATGTTTTATAACTACGATGAAAACATGGCCAATTGTTTGAATGCTGGAACAAATTGCACAGACACAAAATACAATAAGCCAGATTACTCTTATCGAGCAGAAAATTACGGTGGAGTTGGTCAACAAATTGCTTACTCGACAGCACAATTTAGAAATCTGCACGACAGCGCCTCATATTGCGGCGGAAGTTTAGCCGTGTCTGTTGACGGGGGCACAATCACCACAGACAATGCTGCCTCCTGCGCAATGTACAAATATACGCCACACGCTGTTTCCTACGACACAAATTCTGCTTTTTACACCAACTGGCAAGCCTGGTGGAGTGCCACATCCAACGGCGGTGCTTACTCAGCCACAAATACTATTTCTGAAGTCAATTTCAACAACCCAGGCGATATGACTGCGGATCAAATCAACGCATTTTTAATCAGCAAAGGTTCATGGTTGGCAAATTATTCAATTGCTGAATATCTTTCCGTCCCCTATCCAGTGCTAGTTGATGATGCTCCGCCAGCGGCTCCAAAAAAACAGGGCGATGCCAACAACGATAGCAAAGTTGATCTCCTGGATTTGTCAATTCTTGCCACTTGGTGGGGCACCACGAATACAGATTCTGACTTTAACCATGACGGAACAGTCGATTTGCTGGATTTATCAATTTTAGCTTCGGCATGGAATACTTAACAAAATAATTCGGAGGGCATAATGAAAAAACTAATCTCGATCATTTCACTAGCAGCAATAATTGCTCTGATTTTACCGATTAAGTCTTTTGCGGCTGGCGGTGTTTATGCCTCCGGTGGCGGAGCAAAAACTGTAGGGGCTAGCTTTACAGTTACAGTTAGTGCCTCTGGATCAACATTTAATGCGCTTGAGGGCACAATTTCTGTTTCTGGTCCGGTTTCCGTCACCAGTTTTGCTGCTGGTAGCGCCACCTGGACTTCATCACCGACTAACGGCGGACACTTTGTAGGTATGGTAATCCCAGCAACTACATCGCTCCGGGTTGCGACAATAACACTTCGAGCAACTGGTGTTGGTAGCGGAGCGGTTTCAGTTTCTTCGGTCAGGTTAGCCAACGGCGGCGCCGATGCTGGTTCTGGCGCTGGATCAGCTAGTTTTTCCATCGCCAAGGCGCCAGAACTTCCAGGAGCAGTTAAAGTTACCTCGGCATCTCACCCTGACCCAGCTGCTGCCTATGACACAACCGCAATAGCACTCTCTTGGAACAAAGATTCCGGCGTTGACGGATTCTCCTACTTGCTCGATCAAGCCGATGGTACAACCCCAGCAGCCAAAATCACAGATGCCAACACCTCAGCCAGTTACGCTGACAAAGCAGTCGGCACTTATTATTTCCACATCCGTGCCCACAAAGCAGATGGCTGGGGACCAACAACGCAGCTCAAAATTACAATCAAAGAACCTGACGCTAAAATCGATCCTACCCTTTCAGGTCCAAATAATATCAAAATTGAAAAAGCCCAAGACTTCGTTAACAACATCAAAGACGGCTTGGTTACCGGCATTGTAATTTCTGGCAAAACTGAAATCGGCTACACGGCAAACATAACGCTAACTCCAGCCCCAGCACTACCTGAAGGCAAAAGTTATAGTATTTTAGCTGATGACGCTGGCAAGTTTTCGCTGCCAATTAGTTGGCCGATCCCTTCCGGCAGATATACCATAACGATTCAAGGGCAAAAGGACAAAGTGCTGACACCTGTTTCAGAATCAATCACATTTGAAATCTCCCAAGCCAAAGGTGGCACAATTAATATTTTGACTGATACTGATACAAATCCGCCAAAAACAATCGTGGCTCAAGTCGCAGCTAAAAAATATGACTGGAAACTAATTAGTGAAATTATCGCTGGAATATTGGTTGTCGGATTAATCGCAACTTTAATCATTGTTCGCAGAAAAAAATCACATAGAGTCTAAATGCAGGCAAAGAAAAAAATAGTTTTTGTGGTTAATACCGTCGGCATGACCGGCGGTATTCGAGTTATTTTTGAGTACGCCAAAAGATTCAAAGCAGACGGTTTTGATGTTCGAGTAATTCATTTATTGAAGTTGAAACCTGGTGTTGCTGGATTTATTGTGGCAATGCTAAAGAAAATAAAATGGCTAATTGTGGGCGACAACAAAATTTCTTGGTTTAATTTGGCCGGTGTCCCCGTTTTGCACCGAATGTCGCTGAATAATGTCTCCACTGATATTTTAATTGCCAGTGCTTATGAAACTGCTAGTCCTGTGGCAAACGCAAAAATCAGTGCCGAAAAATACTACTTCGTTCAAGGCTACGAAAGCTGGGGAGGCAAAGCCGCGGATGAAACTTATAGCTTGCCACTAAAGAAAATCGTCATTTCGACCTTTGTCGCCAATATCATCAAGCAAAAATTAAATGCCAGCGTTTACGCTATTGCAACACAAGGAATTGAGCTAGATAAATTCAATGTAGCCAACAAAAAATTCAATAAAGCTAAAGTTATTGCAATGCTCTACCACACTCTTGGGGTCAAGGGCACGAAAATCGGGTTGGAAGCACTGGGTTTGATTGCAAAAAAACATCCGGAGGTTGAATTTACCTTGTTTGGCATGTATCAACCGGAAAACTTGCCAAAAAATTCAACTTACACTCTTAACCCAAGTCGGGAAGAATTAAAGAAACTTTACGCAAATACTGACATTCTGATATCACCGAGTTTGGCCGAAGGATTTTCTTTAGTGCCAATGGAAGCCATGGCCGCTTCATGCGCCGTAGTAGCTACAAAAGTCGGCGGTATTATGGACCATTCAAAAGACGGCGTTTCAGCTATTTGGGTTGAGCCTGGAAGTGCCACTGCCTTAGCCACCGCCGCAATTGATTTAATTGAAAATGATGAAAAATTGCAGCGCATTGCCAGGGCCGGCCACGAGCAAATTCAAAACTTTTCGCTTGAAAAAGCCTACCAAAATTTTAAGAGCCTGATCTTGAGTTAAAATATTTTGGACAAAAAAATGCGCTGGGACCGCTCTAAGGCGATACCAGCGCAGGCACTACTTGTTCTTCTCCTTCGCCCACTGCTGCTTGCGGCGGCGGCGGTTGATCCGCGACGGGTTCCACTTGGCGTTGCCAAGTGGGTCAACGGTGTGAAGGGCCAGGAAGACGCCCTCCAGGAAGGAGCGAGGGATGGACATCTTGACTGGCACCGGGATGTTCCCAACTGCCAGATTCATCGCCCTGGCGGTTTTGGCAAACCGCGCGTACTGGCTCGGCTCAGTGGGAATCACCCACTTGGCGCCAGCGATGCCGAGCTTCGCCCTCGAGAGCTGCAAGTTCTCGTAGGTGTCAGCAGACTCCGTTTCGCACCTGATCTTATCGGGCGGAACGCCGTTCATGGCCAACCAGTTGGCCATAACCGCGGCGCCGTTGTTGCCAGCGTGCCATGAGCCATCTGATGTCACGACCCAGTCGTACTCACCTGTCTTCCATGCGGCGGCCGCGGCTTTCAACCGCGCCAGCGTCTCGGGACCAGGCTTGCCGTCGTTTTCGAAATCGCAACCCGGAACCATCAGAACCATTACAGTCGACAAAACAACCAGCCCCTTTCGGGCTCAAAATGATAACAATATCAAAGCATGTTCATTATACTACAATAATACAAAAAAGTCAAGGGTTTCAAGCTTGACAGTGCTTTTTAGCTATTTTAACTGTTTTAACTGTTTTTAATCTTTTTTCGTTTCGTCGCCGTGGCGAAGCTTCTTGGCTAGTGCAGTCAGCAATTTTCCTTCCGGATCTATTTTTGTTATTGCTCGAAGCCCGACTTCTACTATTCTCTTCTTTTTCATCTCACCTGACTTCAAATGACGCTCTATAAATCTTTTGTACGGGTAATGGTTAACTTTCCCGCTTTTTTCCGTTTGGTGCCAATGGTAAGTCTTCAAAAGAATACTCTCAGCTGAGATTGCATCGACGCTCATCCCAACGTGATCAAAAATGGCGAGTGTTCTGGCCAGGTGAAAATCATTCGTCACAACCAAAACTTTTGCTAAATCGACTTTGTCTACAATTTTCTTTACGAACTTAGCGTTTTCGATTGTATCAAACGATTCTGAATCAAGTTCAACCGGCACTTTCAGATTCGGGAAATTCAGTTTTAGGAAATCAGCCATTGCCTGGGCTTCCGACGGGTTTTCCACTCCAGCAGTTTTTCCGCCGGTAAATATTATTTCAGAAACTTTTCCCTCGCTCGCCAACACTCCTCCGGCCAAAGCTCGAAGCTTAGAATTAACCGAAAGTTCTAACCGTTCGCCTTCTTTTCGCGGCTCCCAGCTACCACCTAATATAACGGCGATATTAAAACTCCCCGACTTTTCCTCGTCATCCAATTTTTCTATTTGAGCCAATCGAGCTTTAATCTTGTTGCCTTTGGCCGATATAGCGCCTTTAGGGATTTCCGATTTCATTTCGCTCATTGCTTGTCCTTGGACTTGAAGATTATCAACGCAATAAAAATGGCGACCGCAACATATCCCGCGGCGGCTAAAATTGTAACTAGTATTGCCGAGCCCATTGTTAGCCCATGCGAGAATAAATAATTGTATGGCAACGGCAGCAAATGAAAAAATTCCATAGCCACAACCAAAAATCCCAGCGCGGCAACAACCCCATATTTCAACTTTTCGGCTGAAATCACTGCAACCAACGCCAAAGCAGAAATGATTATGAAACTAGCTTCGGTAATAAACCTGGCCAAAACGAAACAAATGACACAGGCTAACAGCAATACTGCGAAGAGTATTTTGGACAATAAGTTGTTTGAATTTGTTTTCATCTTGCCAGCCTAAAAATTATTGATCCCTCACTTTCAAAAACCGGTACATAATGATAATTTGCCGTCATTACAGGCAAAAGTGGATAAACCGCTGTCGGCCAATAAATATAATTAACATTAAGCGGTGCGGCTGACAAGTCTCCGGTAACATCAGAAAAAAAGCGATTGTTTGACCAGGTGGCAGTGTGCGAATCAATTGCCAAAATCCAAAGATACCATTTATACGGCGCTAAAATTCCGTCACTGGCGGGTACATTATCGGCAATCCAGGCGATAGCCTCTTCGTCACCGACTGACATTGAGTTATTGTTCTCTGGAACTTTTGACATGCCATAGGTTACTCGGTCATTGGCATAAACCTGCGGCAAAATGATAAATAATGACAACGCAACTGCGCCAAGATAATAATATTTGTTTTTAAGCTTAAATATTTCGACAATTCTCATAATGCCTAGCGCCGCAAATATTGCCAGTGGCATCTCAAAATATGGGAAAAAGCGAAAAACTTGGAACCTGATCCCAAAATATTGGTTCATGGCCATAAACATCCCAGCAAATAACATAGAAAACAGGACTTTATATTTTTCATCTTTAAATAATTTGAATGATGAGACTATGCCAACTATCGCGAACACTGCCAAAAAAATTCTGCGGCTTTGGGAAGCGGTAAAAAATACAAAAAAGTTTCTCTCTCCCCAGCCAATAACTTCCGGATTAATGAAATTAAAAAATCTGTGAATTAAATCCGGTTCGAGCAAATAAATCAGCGCTGCGGTCAAAGCATAGATACCCAACATTTTTAGTACAAAAATCTTATCCTTCTTAGCAGAAAATATTAGGCTCGCAACCGTGTACAACACAAAAACTAGGACAAAGATTGAAAATGAATATGGATGCGATAGCGGCAAAATCAAAGAGAAAATTGTTAACCACAAAAAGTTTTTACTGACGAGAAAATAAAGCGCCAAAATGAGAATAAACCAGCCAAAAGTTTCTGGCATTAACCCCATGCGCAAACCGTCAAAAGTCCAGTAGGCGCTGACAAAAAATAGCGACGATAAGCAAGCCACCAAATTGGAACCGGAGATTTTTTTGGCTAGGAGCCAAAGCGCCAAGGCGGCCAGAAAAAGGAAGGTGCAGATTAGCGGCACAAAGAGAAATTGATATTGAATGTGAGTCACCTGACCCAAAAGTTTATAAATTGATAGTGGAATAGGATAATTATAGTTTAGCAGTTCAGCATATGTCGAAACTTTTACCACCCGAACATGTACTGCCGGATCATCGCCAATGGGAAAATTAGTGATGAAACGATAGAGAAAAGAAAGAAGTCCGAGAACGAGAATAAATCCAGCAGCTAGAATGTTTTTTAGAATGTCATTCCTGGCTTGACCAGGAACCTGATCTTTTTTCATTAACTATATGGTAGCAGATTTAAAATAAAAATACCCGCTGCCGGTGAAGGCAGCGGGTTAGACTGTTGAGCGGGCATCTACTTGATGCCCGGGCACTGCGCCTCGTAGAAACGCACTTCTGGATAGCAGGACTTGGCCCAATCAACGTAGTTGTCGGCATTTTGCCTGTTACCAAAACATGACACTACTGATCCACCAATTCCGCCGGCGCCGGGAACGATCGATGCTCCGCCGGACACCATTGCCCTCTCAATCAACACGCGGGCGTTGTCCGAAACCAGACGATGGCTGAGGCTCTGCTGTGCCTGGTAAACAGCAGACAGTGCATCAAGGAATAGCGTCGGGTCGTCTGACTCGAAGGCACTCCTCGTCATGTCTGCGGTGTCACGCATCGACGTCAGAAGTGTCTTGGCTCTGCCGGTGCTGGCATCAAGATGGATACCCAATTCCCGGTGAATCTCCGAGCTGTCATGGCCACCAAGGAACATGACGACAATGTTGCGCATCCAGGTCGAAAGGAGTGGACCGACAGGGATTCTTGTGACATCGACGTCGTACAAATCCCTGACATTAATCATGATCGCCGGAGAATTAACATCCTTGGCCGAACCGTATGCCACGGAGATATGGTCCTGGTTGCCGGTGGCCTTGTCGCAGATCTCCAGCTCAGCCTTTAGCGCCCGGAGAGCCAGTTCCAGTGGGTTGAAGGCCGCACCGAGAAAAGCGCGGTTGATAGCAACACCCAAAGCAGCTGAAGTGCCGAGTGAAGCGCCGGGGAAAATCGGCGACAAAACGGTGATGTTGATGTCGCAGGGAGCGATTCGCGAGAAATCGATGGTCGACAGCGTACAGAGCGCCAGCTCCTTGTGATCGAAGGTGCCGGAACTAAGCGAATTGACTGTACTTGTGGCATTGAAGCATGGATCGGCGCCTGCCCAAACCGTTACCATACCGCCTTCGACAGTTGGCTCGGATAGTTGCGCATTGACACGCACACCTGAGAAAAGATCACTCGATCCCCAAACCCGCAAACGGCCGCAGATGTTGAAGACTTTGCCACCGCCCAACAACTCGAGAAAGCGCCGAACATCCGACCACTTGCCTGGGTCGATGAGGCGCAGGGGAACATCAGCCTGATAGGTTGGGACCATACCAGGAACCAAGCATGAGTGATTCATGTTCAGCATCAGGGGACCTCCGTTTTATGGAAAGACATCGTATAATATCGTATATTTTCTATCGGTAGTTGTCAATATAGCAAAATCTATTTGCTTTTCGCGACAAATTTTGCTATTTTTAGATCAACTAATTCACAACACTATGAAACTTACCATCATAATTCCGGCGTACAACGAAGGCAAGGTTATTGCCTCGGTTTTGAAGTCCCTACCGAAAAAACTCAAAGGCGTTTCGAGTATTACAACAGTGGTTATTAACGACGGTTCGGCAGATAACACCTACAGCGAAGCCAAAAAACATGCCGATCACGTAGCCCATCATGTAGTTAATCTTGGCGCCGGTGCGGCAGTCATCACCGGTTTTCAAGCGGCTAAAAAGATTAACTCCGACTTGGTAGTTATGCTCGACGCTGACGGCCAGCATAATCCAAAAAATATTGAGAAGTTAATAGAGCCAATTGTTCAACACAAAGCCGACATCGTTATAGGCACCAGAATGCTAAATTCTAAAGGTATGCCAAAGGTTAAAGTTTTTGGCAACTGGGCCATGAATGTTATGACTCTTCTCACTGTTGGTGGTTGGTCAACAGATACTCAATCGGGAATGCGGGCAATTTCCAGAAAAGCCCTAGACAAAATGCAATTGCACGCTGTAGGATTTGAATATTGCTCAGAAATCATCGGCGAGGCAAAGCGCTGCAAGCTCAAGCTCAAAGAAGTCCCCATCCAAACCATTTACACTGAATATTCCAAGGCCAAAGGCCAGAGCATCGTTAACGCAGTGAACATTTTTACTAAACTATTAACAATTAGAATTTCAGGGAAAAAATGATTATTATTACAAAAATTATTGCGATTCTTTTGGCGTTAATGGTAATTTCAAAAACTTTTTCTGATTACAAAAAACACCGCGAGTCCCTAACCATGTTTCTTTTCTGGACTCTAGCTTGGCTATTCATCGCTTACGTTGCTCTCAGGCCAACAATTTTTTACACTTTCGTCACAAAAATGTCCGATGAGCACATTGGCAGCGGCACATTTGTTGGGATCGCCTTCATTTTTCTGTTCTTCATTACCTACCGTGTGTACATTAAAGCCAACCGTCTAGAGCAACAAATTCGGGACATCGTAATGAAAATCGGTATAAAAGACATTGATGACAAAAATTAGCATCATCACCCCCTCATTCAATCAGGCAAATTTCATAGGCAGAACCATGAGCAGCGTTCTCGAACAGCGCGGTGATTTTTTTCTTGAATATTTTGTAATGGACGGCGGATCGACTGACAAAACCGTTGAGGTAATCAAAAAATTTGAGCAGAGAATAAAAGATGGCAAATATGGCAAGAATATCAATTTTTACTGGCAAAGCAAAAAGGACAACGGCCAATCCGATGCCATAAACCAAGGATTAAAAAAATCTACTGGCGACATTATAGCTTACATGAACTCAGACGATTCTTATGTTGATGGAATTTTCCAAGAAGTTGTTAGCGCATTCGAAAAGAACGATAAAAAAAATTGGCTAACCGGATATTGTAACATCATCGATGCCGACGACAAACCAATCAGAAGTATCATCGCCAACTACAAAAATTTTTGGCTTAGACATTATTCATTCAGCAGACTTTTGATCTTAAATTTTGTTAGCCAACCGGCCACCTTTTGGAAATCTAGCGTTGTGAAAAAATTCGGTCTTTTTGACGAAAACTTGCACTACACAATGGATTATGATTATTGGCTGCGAATTGGCAAAAACAATGATCCAATAATTTTAAAGCAGTCGGTTTGCAACTTCCGCATCCACGGCCAATCCAAGGGCGAGACCGCTTTCAAAAAACAATTCGCCCAAGATTTTCAGGTCGCAACCGCACACTCAACTAGCGACTGGCTGACATTCTTGCACAAAATTCACAACTTTTTTATTATTTGCGTTTACAAAATTTTGAAATGAAAACTAAAACAACATTGGTTTTTGTCCATCCGCATTTTACTGTTCCCGGCGGCGCCGGCAAAATGATTTTGGAGCTAGGGAAGCGCCTATCCAACGATTATAAAATCGTCATGATTGCCCAGAGCGTTAACGACGAGTATAGAAAAAATTACCCAGAAATAACTTTCGATGACCTGGGTGGGCCAATTACTGACAGTTTTAGGTTTTGGCTCCAATTATCTAGGTGGAGAAAACGAACTCACTTAGCAATTGACAAATATTACAAGCAAGGACACATTGAATTAATATCAAGTGTTTTCCCATCCAACTGGCTAGCTTTAAGCTATAAAAAGAAGCGCCCGGATGTCAAAACCTTCTGGTTTTGCCAGGAACCGAGTGCATTTATCCATATTAAAAAGTGGCGAAATGCAATTCAAAGCCCAATAAAACGCTTTATTGCCAACACCATGGCTCCAATGTTTGCGGTTTACGATAAAAAAATCACTCGCTTCGCTAACACCATATTCTCTAATTCGGAATTTTCACGGCGCAACATCGGCCAGGTTTACGGGCGAGACTCAATAATCGTCTACCCTGGCATTGACAGCAAAAAATTCCATCCGGTCGATTTTGGGGCCAAAGAGAACTATATTTTGACTGTTGGCCGGCTTTCAAAGTTTAAAAATATCAATACGCTAGTTACTGCCATATCTGAGCTAAAAAATAAAGAGGTTAAATTAAAAATCGTCGGCGATGGTGAGGAGAAATCTAGCCTTATCAAATTAGCAAGGGAACTGAAAATATCTAGCCGAGTCGAAATATTGTCCGGTTTATCTGACTCGCAGGTCGCCGACGCCTACGCCAAAGCTAAGGTTTTTGTCCTTTGCTCCAAAGAGGAACCATTTGGTATGGTTCCGGTTGAAGCAATGGCAAGCGGCACTATGGCGATTGCCGACAACTCCGGCGGGCCAAAAGAAATAATCGATAATGAAGTAAATGGGATTTTGATTGATCATATGACTTCTGGTAAGCTAGCAGGTGTTCTAGATGATTTATTTGCCAACCAAGATAAAATCAAACTGTTTTCATCTAAAACCAAGGAAAAAGTTGATAGACTCTTCGATTGGTCCGTCAGTGCTAAAAAATTAAAGCAGATTTTAAAATGAAACTTTCGATTATAATCCCTGTCTATAACGAGGAAAAAACCTTACAGAAAATTGTCCAAATCGTCAAAAAAGCTAATTCGCTCGGGCTAGAAAAGGAATTAATATTAATTGACGATTGCAGCTCAGACAAAAGCCGCCAGATAATGAAAAAGCTTGAATCGAAAGATTGCAAGATTTTTTTTCATAAAAAAAATGCCGGCAAAGGTGCCGCACTTCGAACCGGTTTTGAAAAAGCTACTGGAGATATTGTTCTAATTCAAGATGCTGATTTGGAGTACGATCCCAATGAATATAAAATTCTACTTCAACCAATAATTGACGGCCAAGCCGATGTTGTTTTTGGCTCCCGCTTCTTGGGCGGTGGATCTCACCGCATCCTTTATTATTGGCATTCAGTTGCCAACAGTTTTCTAACCACATTATCCAACATGTTCTCCGATCTGGTTCTAACCGACATGGAAACCTGCTACAAAGTTTTTAGCAAAAAAGCCTTGGAAAAATTAGAAATCGAGGAGAATCGTTTCGGCTTCGAACCGGAAATTACGGCAAAAATTGCGGAGAAAGCCAGGAACCAAAACTTAATAATTTTTGAGGTCGGGATTTCTTACTATGGTCGCAGTTACGGTGAAGGGAAAAAAATCGGACCACGTGACGCGTGGCATGCGATCTGGTGTATTTTAAAATATAACACCTCTGTCTTGGCTCGAATCGTTAAATATGGAATCTTTGGGATTTTAGTTGCACTTTCGCAATACATTGTCATCATCGGCTTAGTTGAACTATCTCATCTTTCCGGACCGCTTTGGCTAAACATTGCCAATATTCTCAGCATCGAAGTCTCGATTATCGTCGGGTTTTTTCTCCACTCGCAATTTACCTGGCGACAAAAATATGCCAGTTTAAGCAAAAAAATGCAATCACTGCTGAATTTTCACCTGGTTACCGGGATCTCAGTTGTAATTCGAGTTGTTTTATTTTATGCGCTTTTAACGATTGGGGTCAATTACAAATTGAATACTCTTTTAGGAATTGCTGCGGCAATAATTTTCAATTTTCTTGCCTACAATAAATTGGTTTTTAATTCTGGCAAAAAATAAAATGCTTCACATTTTCTTGGCGGTCATTAGCACAAAAGCTTGGTTATTCGACAAAACAGGAATTACCTCTGCTATTGTTTTGATATTTTTTGCCTTGACTTTGTATCTTTTAACTTTATTCTTCCAGTCAAAAAAAGATCAACCCGATGATTTTCGGGCCAGTTTTATCGCCGCGCTGGCGACAACAAGCGTGGTTGCAATTATTTTCGCTGAACTATTGTCACTCTTCAACTCACTTTCTAGAATTCCAATCACCGCACTCTGGTTAATCTTTATTCTCTGGCTAATTTCTCTTAACAAAAAAGAGATTCTAGCCGGCAGAACTTCAATTTTTAGTCAGAGAAAAATTAAAACAGGCAAAAAAGTTATCGGTCAGCGATTTTTTTTCGCTATTTTGCTAATTTTTCTCACCGCGACTTTTACTGTTGCTTATTTTTCCTCGCCAAACAATTGGGACTCAATGACTTATCACTTACCACGAATTTTACATTGGATCCAAAACCAAAATTTAAATTTTTACCCGACTAACAACACCCGGCAACTATATTCCAGTCCGGGAGCGGAAATTTTTTCCTTGAATTTTTTCCTCCTAACCGCTGGTGACCGGCTGGCCAATATTATTCAATGGTTGGCTTACCTTGGGTCAATTATTTCAGCTTCTTTGATTTGTCGATCGCTTGGCGGCAACAAGTATTCTCAGGCGGCGGCGGCGATTTTATTAGCAGCTCTTCCGGCGGCGATTCTTCAGTCAACTAGCACTCAAAATGATTTAACTGCAACCTTTTTTATCCTTTGCGCAGTTTATTTCATTCTTGAACTAATAAAAAAATTAACCCGGCTGAATATTATTCTTGTCGGATGCACTATCGGTTTGGCAGTTTTAGTTAAGGCATCATCAGCATTTTTTCTGGCACCATTTGTCATTTTCTATGGTATAAATTTAATTCAAATCAATAAAAAAGCAAGCATTCGGCCAATGATCATGATATTTTTAATCGCAATGGCCATTAATACGCCATTTTTAGTAAGAAATTATCAGTTTTATCATTCACTGACTGCGCCAGAAAGCAAAACTTTAACCAATGCCAATTTTGGCTGGAAGGAAACCAGTTCAAACTTAGTAAAAAACATAGCAATCAATAGCGTTATTGGAAACAATTGGATAGTTTCCAAAGTTGATTTGACTGTAAAAAAATTCCATCAAAAAATCAATTACCCACTTAACTCGATGAAAACTTCCTTTGGCGACGGAAAATTCATTCTTGCACCCTTAGTTGCCCAAACAAATGAAGATCTTGCCGGCAACCCAATTTTGCTCATTGCTATTTTACTGTCAATTATTATTGCAATATTTTCTTGGCGCAAAACCCCAAAAGCAATTACAATTTTTCTAATTTTATCCCTTCTGGCGCTGGTAATATTCAGCACCGTTTTCCGCTGGCAAGTTTGGGGCACAAGATTAATGCTGCCATTTTTTGCTTTAGCCACAATCCCGGTTTCACTAATTTTATTTAATCGCAAATACTTCACCACTTTCTGGCTGATATTTTTATCTCTGGGGTTACTAATAGTTTCCAATCAATTCCTGATGACAAATATGACAAGGCCTTTAATCGGGCCGACTGGGATAATGGTCACGAAGCGGTATAATCAATATTTTGTTTACAAACCTAATCTAATGTACAGTTTGCCAGCGGCAGTGGAACAAATCGGCGAATGCAAAAAGGTCGGTTTGCGGTTAGGCGGTGATGATTTCGAATACCCACTTTGGTTGACGCTCAAAAATCGAAATAACGGAATTACGATTGACGATGTCCTGGTTGCAAATGGCACGGAAACAACTGCCAGTAAGAATTACGGCAGCAAATGCGCTATAATTTCAACAACAAATTTTATCCCGGAATTAGTATTTAACAACCAGAAATTTGATCAGGCTTGGACGGCATCTGATAATTCTGTTATTCTTTATCTGCCTATTAATAATTGATAATATTAAACTATGAAAATTTCAATCGTAACACCTAGCTACAATCAAGGACAATTTATCGCTGAAACTTTTGATTCCATATTGGCGCAAAATTTCTCCAATATTGAATACATTGTTACCGATGGTGGATCGACCGATTCAACAGCCAGCGTGGCGAAAAAATATGCGCCACTATTCAAAAAAGCCGGGATCGATTTCAAATTTATTTCAGAAAAAGACAAAGGCCAGTCAGACGCTATCAATAAAGGCTGGAAAATGGCAACCGGTGACATTATCACCTATCTAAATTCCGATGACTATTATAATAAAAATGTACTGAAAGATGTCGTCAACTTTTTTCAAAAGAACCCCAAAATTAAATGGGCCTACGGTGGCTGGAATTTCGTCAATAAAGACGGCAAGCTTTACCGCAGCGTCCAACCGAAAGAGTTCTCCAAAAACAAACTTCTGGACTATTGCAACATCGGTCAACCAAGTTGTTTCTTCCGAAAAACTTTGCTCGATGAAGTCGGGATGCTTAATGTAAAGCTCCACTTAACCATGGATTATGATCTCTGGCTTAGATTTGCTAAAAAATATCACGCTGGGATCATTGACTGTATTATTTCTAACATGCGCTACTATCCGGACGCCAAAAGCGGTGCTAGAACCAAGGAACAACTTAGAGAAGTTTTGAAACTTTCAGTGAAATACACCAAGCTATTCTCAGTCAGAAGATTCTTCCAATATTTTTACTACCTTCGTGGGCTGGTAATGGTTTTGCTTAGAATCGATATTACCAAAAGAATTAATCGATCATAAAATGGAACTCGCAAGAATTATTTTGCCTTGCCTAACCCTATTTTGGTCGGCGATTATTGTTCAATCGCTGGCTACGAAATTGATCAAAAAAGAGAACTCGCTTCTGCCATTTTTTTCCTTAACAGTTGGACCGTTGTTTCTCGGGCTGCTCCTTTATCTACTATTTTTTGTCTTTCCCGAACACAGCAACTTTTTTTATCTGACAACAATCTACTCTATTCTAATTTTAGCTTCAATATTTTTATACAAAAATCTCTTTACGCTTTTTAACCAAATCGCCAAATCATTCAGTAAATTATGGTCATCCGACAAGCGAGATTTTCTATTTTATTTTCTCCTAGCGGTCATCGTTTTAATAGTTGCCGTTGTTTTTACTAGAACACTGCTCTGGCCGCCACTTTGGGATGACCAAATCCTTTATATTAATCAAGCCTACGCCATCGCTCACAGCCACTCAATCATCGGGTTTATGCAATCGTCGATGTTTCGCGACCATAACATTACATTAAGTTCTAACCCAAACATACGGCCAGGGCTGCCAATGATTTACTCGTTTTTTGATTTGTTCACCAAGTGTTTTAAATCAATTCAACTCACAGCTTCAATTGTTGTCTTCTACTATTTTCTCGTTTTGCTTGGCTTAATTCCAATAATTATTGACAAATATTTCACCAAGAACAAATTAAAAACCGGACTTTTGGCATTATTTTTTACTTTGAGCTCATTTTATTTTATTGATCACACTATCTGCGGTTTCAAAGAAATAATCTTTTGCTCGGCAATTCTACTCGGAATTGATTTTATTTTAGAAATAAAAAATTCTAAAGAAAAGTTACTTAATCTGACTATGCTCTCGGTAGTTCTTGGAGTAATGGCCTTCATCAATTACAGTGGAACAATAATCTTTTTTATCTTTTTAATCATTCTGTTTATCGCCACTAGTAAAATTAAACTGGCAAAACGGCTAATAAATTTATTAATCCTCACGATTTCTGGTTTAATTTTTAGCGGTTTTGAATTTGTTACATTATTTTCCTGGATGTTTTCAAAATCAATTACGACGCCGGCTGTCCAAAGCTCGACCCCGGCAAAAACCGACGTCTTCTCCACTCTTGCAGTTCACGGCGGTAACGAATTTGCTGGCTACAACATCACTGGCATCATTGACCTATATATCAAGGGTAAATTTCAAGGCTTTACCCAGCCGCAATTCTTTGGACTGGTTTTCATTCTCTTTTTGATTGTTCTGATATTTACCTTTCGAAAAACAATTAAAAACGAATTCAACAAATATCTTCTTATTTTTCTCGGACTTTACTCATTCATTGTCTTTGACCCCTTGAGCCTTAACCGTCACCCATATGCTTACGTTTTAGCCATCAGCCACAAATACACCGTCCTTTTGATTCCGTTTATCGCCATAATAATCGCCAGCAATTCTGACTGGTTGCAAAAAATCAGCGATTGGATTAAACCGCGAGCAATTGCGATTGTTCTTTCAGTAATCGCTCTACTGGATTTTATTTATCTTCGAAATCACATCAACCTGGTGCTGGATCTAATCAAAAAAGTTATACCAATTTATTACGCCGACAGTTACTATCTGAATTTGCTGACCTTGGGAAATAATCTAATGATGATGGCACTTGTCGTTGTCGCCTTAGTAATATTTTTGCTAATTTTGATCAAGGGAAATACGAAATTAGTCGAACTCTGGCAGAAAGAAAAAATCTCTTTAATATTACTTTTAACATTTTCCTTTTTGGCTCCACTGGTTTTCTTTTTTAACACAAATTACGGCATCGCCGACACGATATCATATTCATTTTCATCAACTAACCAAAAACTTCTCCATGTTAAAGGACGGAATGTTTTCCCATTAATCGGCGAGGTCCAGAATTTAAACCCTAGCGGTAATGTTCTCCTCATAGGCGAACCTAAAGTCTTCTTCCAACTAAACTTTCCAATTGATAAATTAATCTCCGGGGATGAAATTGATCCCAAAGAGTTTACCATCGACTTGTTAAAAACAGGCCAAATTGAGTACATCGTTGCCAAGGACGGTTCAAAGATAGGCGATATTAGCTTGGACCAAATAAAATATTTACAACTGGAAAAAGTTATCGGTCAGGACAGACTCTATAAAAATCTTACTTACTAGACTGAGCCTTCAACAATCTCGTGTGTCTAAAATTATCAATTGGCCCTTGAATATATTTATTCAAAAGCAAGCTCAGGCCGACTGCGATGATAAAAGCGACTAAATTTAAATAGTCGTTTTTAATTTTCAGTAAACCAAAAAGTTTTGGGTAGATCATCGACAAAACCAAAATATGAGTAATATAAACCGGATATGAAAGCTCACCGATCTTTCGATCCAACTCACTCTTTTGCGACAGAATAAATATAAATGGTAAATAGAGAATAAAAAACAGATAAAATAGTATTTCCTTGGGCAAAAGTACTCCCAGCATTCTGGCGTTGATGTGGATATCGAAATTTATGTAATTGTAAAACGCCAGATATGAAACGATGATGAATGACGCGCCGACAGCAATAGCTCTGGAGATCTTTGGCTGGAACTTAATTCGTCGGTAAAGCCTAAAAGCCAAAATTCCGCCAGCAAAGAAAATAAACTCCGACGGGAAAAACATATAATTCCAACTGACAGTGTTTAGTCCGGACGACAGAACAACCTGCCTAATTGCTAAACTGAAAATAATCAGCGCGACAATAAACCAGGTTCTTTTTTTGATAATGAATGGCACAATCAGATAAAAAACAATCTCCAGAATAATTGTCCAAGCTTGGGGAATCAAGAGAAAATATGAAGTCGGCACGCCGACAGTATGATAGGTAAAAAGACCGTTGGCTGGGTTTAGAAATAAAAACATTAGAATGTCACGGCCAAAGACGAACAAATTAGAGAATGCCAGCCATGCAGCCGAGAACCAATTGAATTGGCCAAAATTAGATACTATCGCTTGCATTTCACCCCAAGAACCACCAAGCAGGTGAGTCGAGAGCGAAAACAAAATCGTCAAAATCAAAACCATAAGGTAAATTGGGTAAATTCGCAAAAATCGGCTAACAAAAAACTTACGATAATCCTTGTACTTGCTCTCCAAAATCAGCGCCATATAGAAACCAGAGATAATAAAAAAAGCTCTGACGGCAACAACCGGATTGCCGAAGAAATACCCGAAAATCGGATGCGAGTGGGTCATAATTACAGTGAAGGCTAATAAAAGTCGAATTACGCCCACCAGTCGCCTCCCAGCAGTATCTCTAGTTTCTCCGCGAATGAGCCAAGATAATTATTTACCACCGTCTTCTTTGCGGTTTGACCAATTTTTCCGATGTCAAATTTTCCAGCCTGAATTTGCAAGATTATCTCAGTCATTTTTTCAACATTATAATTTTCGACCAAAAAACCATTCTCACCATTTTTAATAATCTCTGGCGCCACACCAACTTTAAATGATATAACCGGTACTCCGGCAGCCATCGCTTCCAAAGTCACCATACCAAAAGTTTCAAATCGTGAAGTTGCAAGAAGCAAGTCAATATTATCCAAAATACCAGTTATCGGTTTGTACGGTTGAAATTTTATCCACTCAGACAAATTATTTTCCTCAATAGAGCTTATAATCTGATCGAAAAAATGTTTATCTAACACATCGCCAAAAGCGACAAAACTCACTTTTGATTTTGATAAAACTTTCTTGGCAACTTGGGCAAATAAATCAGTTCCTTTAGTTTTGTAAATTTTTCCAACTTGGCCGATTGTTAATTCACCGCCGGATTTCTTTTTGATATTTGAAAGCTTGCTGAAGGTTTCTTGACTTAAGCCAATGGATAGAACTTCAGCTTTTTTCGTTTTGGGAAATTGTGATTGCAAAAACCGAGAATTGAAAATTAGCTTCTGACAATTTTTGTTAAGCGAATTAAAAAAGCTCAGACGCAAAAATTTGTTGTTAATCATTTCATGAAAAATCGTCAAAGATTTTTTACCACAAAGTCTAGCCGCCGCTCCCGGATAAATAATTGTGCTCGAATTGCTGATTACCAAGTCGATTTTCTCGCTTCGAATAATTTTCCAAACGAGAAAAAAGTTTTTAATCTGCCCAATCGGAAACATTAATAAATTCAGCCAGTTAGTATCAATCTCCAGCGCGCCGTTGAAAAGGCTAGTCTGATAAATTTTCTTAACTTGAAGATTTTCAGTTAAAAGTTCATTCTCTCCCCTGTGTGTTAATAGAATCAAATCATATTTGTTCGAAAGCTGATCAATAATCTGCAACAAAATACTCTCAGCGCCGCCACGACCGCTGGAAGGAGAAACCAAAAGAACTCTTTTTTTCTGATTTGCGCTCATATTTTTTGGTAATATTTCGAAAACCGGTTGAATTTTGACAGAAGTTTGTAGAAAATTATTTGCGCTAGTGAATAATAAAGTTTGATAATTTCATTATGCTCCCTATCGTATCTCGTTTTATCAGAACTAAACCCACCAAGCTGGTAATCGGCAATAATAAGATTGGCATAAGGAAATTTCGCTCGATATTTTTTTGTCATGCGCAAAAACCACTCAAAATCCGCCGCCAGCGGGTATTTCAAGTCAAACCCACCATATTTTTTGAAAAGATCTCGTTTTGCAAACATCGACTGATGGCAAATTGAATCATGCATCAGGAATCCGTTATTTACAGATTTCTGCCGTTTAATCATAGTCGGCGCGCCGTTTTCGCCTAAGAGATAAACATCACCGAACAAGCCATCAATTTTTTTATCTCTAAATTCACCTACTACATTTTCAACCACATTCTCTGAATGAAATTTATCACCAGCATTCATAAAACAGATAATTTTACCCGTTGAGCGTGTGACTCCTTTATTCATAGCGTCATAAATTCCCTTGTCAGACTCAGAGACAATCTTTATTGACGAATAATTTCTGGCGATTGACAACGTTTTATCAGTTGATTTTCCGTCAATGATAATGTATTCAATATCAGCATTTTTTTGACCTAAAACACTCTCAATTGTATTTTTAACTGAGCTCTCGGCATCTCGACAAACTGTAATCACAGTAACCTTCATTTTGATCGTAAGTTATATTTGGCAAATTGTTTAATACGATAAAGCTGGCCGAAAACATTTTTTCTGACAAAGTTAATTGCTTTTGGCACCAACCAAAGTAGATTGTATTTTGCCGGCAGCTGAAATTCGGAATTGATAAATTCAATCATTCTCGGAATTGATTTTTGCCAACTCTTATAGCCAATAACTGATTTATCTCTAGCATTTTTACCTATCTGTTCTAAATTATCCAGATTAATTTTTTCTTTACCCGAGAAAAGATATCCGGTTTTCCCGTTTTCAATGTATTCATTCATTGTTGGGTTGTCAAAAGCCACCACTGCCAAGCCCATCGACATTGCCTCCAAAAAACTCATACCAATTCCCTCAGATCGTCGCGGAGAAATGAAAATATTGCAACCCTGTACCAATTTAAGATACTGTTGTTTCTTAGTATCGCTTCGTATGATTTGAATATTGTATTTTTCGATGTCTTCCCGACTTGGCTCCTCGGATTTAAAATACGGGTCAGCAACCAATTTCAAAATTACTTGTGAAATTTCTTGATTGCCAAACAAACTTTTAAGCTGAGGAAAACCAATGTCCTGTCTCTGCCAAAGGAAGATCCGCTTCGTTTTATAATCCAAAACCTGCGAATACTCTGCCGGATTTAAGAAATACTGCAAGTTAATATTATCCAGACCAACTTCATTGGCGATATTTGTTAAGTGCTGACAAAAAGAGATAATTTTTATTGAAACTGTCGTCAGCTCCTGCCAAAAAACCTTCGGTAAACGATCAACATCATCGAACATCGGCAGCCAAATTATCTTACGATTGATCTTTTTTAGCTCAGAAATTGATGGTAGAACCTGAAAAAATACTACCGCCTCGCAGTCGTGACTATTGATTTGCTTAGTGGAGATTTTTTTTCCTCCTTTCCAGCTTTCATCCCACAACAGTTCAACCTGAAAATTATCCTCAAGAATTCGCCGAAAAAAAACCGTTGAGCTGGTTTTTTGGTGAAAAGAATGATCAATGTAGAGAATTTTTTTCATTTTCTTCTTTTTGTAAGTTTTTTAACAATGCTTTGCATATCGGAAATAGTTTTACTTTTCATTCTTCTGGCCACAAAATGATCCAAGCCAAATTCGGTCAATTTAAATAATAACCTAAAGCGAATTTTGTTAATTTTCTTGTTAGTAAACAAATGCAAGCTACCGTATGAATAATACCTCAAACCATATTTGTGAGCCAAATATTTCAATGTTTTTGGAGAATAAAATGATAGGTGCTGGCCGTGGCATAATCCAAAATACCACCAATCAGCGGTAAGAGGTACAGGATTGGGCAAAGTCTCGGTCGAGAAAAAAATATTCTTACAAACTTTAAGTATTTTTTCCAATTCATAAATTGGATCGACAAAATGCTCAAAACTTTCAAAAGAAGTAACAAGTTCGTATTTATCCGTCTCGCTTCCTTCAAAGTTGCGAGCTAAAATATTTTCCGTGTAAGGATCACTCCAATAATAATCAAAGCCAATATCACGCATCAACCTGGTGAATACTCCGAATCCGCCGGCCCAATCAAGAAATTTTGCTTTGTTATCAAAAAGGAAATGCAACAAAACCGAAGCATATTTTGAAAACAACACATTACGTTGCAATACCCCGGTATCAGAAAAATTCATTGACTCTTTGTAAGCTTCCGCCAGCCAGTGAGGATTTTCAGTAAAAAGAAAGCCACAATTTTCGCAATAATAATACTTGACTCGATGCTTGTTTAAAATCACCGCATCGAATATCTCCTCACAATTAGATTTGCAAATTCTACACTTCATCTTTTTTCCTTTGAATAGTTCTAATCACTTTCGCCGGATTGCCGGCGACAATTGAATACTCAGGCACATTTTTCGTCACCACACTACCTGCGCCAACAACACTGTGCTGGCCGATTACAACACCTCCCAAAATAATTGCCCCACTGGCAATCCAGGCGCCCTCCTCAATGTGGATCGCTTTTTCGGAATAAGTATTTTGCCGTTCAAGATTAAAAAAATTATAGTCGTGGCCACGAGCCAAAATCATTATTTTTTGACCAAAAAAAACGTAGTCGCCAATAATAACTTTACCATTTTTGTTACCGGCGCTAATTAGTACATCACCCAAATTAATGTGTGATCCAAGCATAATATTGTCATGGCCATTAAAAACCGAGAAACCCTTTTCGCAACAAATATCACTGCCTTTGTGGCTAATTTTTATTAAATGCTTTGCTGCTGACAATTTATTCCGACGGTTTATAACAACCTGATTTTTCGGCGTTATGATTTTTAGAATAAATTCGTAAATTTTTTTTAAAGTCGGAATTTGAGACAATTTTTGATAAACAAACCCCATAAAAGAAGTCGGGTTAAAATGATTCCGATAAAAATATCTATCCGCCAGAGTGTCCCAGTCCACTGATTTTGGGTGGACAATATTGCTGATTTCGAAGGTTTCCAAATTGGACAACGGGCCTTCTTTGGTGTGAGTTGAATTGTCGCTGAAACCAATATTGGAAACCAAATTCTCGTTTGAAACAGCCGAAAGCCCATTATTATTAAAAATTGAAAAAACTAATTGATAATCCCAAGTGTCAATCTTCCCGGCAGCAGCTAAATCAAAAATGTCCAACCAATATTTTTGCTCGGAAGCATTGTTAAATATTCGTTTAATTTTCTCCTTGGATTTAAATGCCGGCAACTTGGATAAATTAACGTCATATTTACTCCAAGCTCGTCGCCAGGTTGCCCATCCCCAGACAAAACCGTATTTAGAAAAATAATAGCTCGATTTATTATCTCGATTTTTCATCCCTGAGAGAAAGTTATCGCCGCAAATCATCATAATCTGTTCGTTATCCCGATATTTCTCCAACAATGTCTGGCAAAATGTAAAGAATGACGAATTTGGCAAACAATCATCCTCTAGAATAATTCCCTCCTCCTCATGTTCAAAAAACCAGTCAATTGCTGAACTGACAGCAACCTTGCAACCTAAATTTTCATGACGAAACAACTTTTTAACCTCACACAACCAATCAATTTTTTCAACAATTTTTCGCGTCTCCTTACAAAGTTCTGGCTCGCCGGCTTTGTTTATTCGCGGACCATCAGCAGCAATGTAGAGCCTCCTTGGCTTTGCTTTTCGAATTGCATCAAAAACTCGCGCAGTCGTGTCGGGCCTATTAAATATTAGGAACAATATTGCCGTTTCCATGATTTTTACTTTAATCTTTCAATGTTATTATTGTCAGGATATTTTCCGCTGAAACAACGCCGTATCACGAGTTTTCGCCACTGCAACGTAGCCCAGTGGTTGCAAAAACTTATAAACTTCGCTCTTGCCAACGTCAGCTAGATTACTGTTTAGAATTTCTATTAATATGTAATCCGGAGAATATTTTTTCCAATTGTTTGACTTTAGTACCTCCAAATCCAGCCCTTCAACATCCACCGTCATAAAATCAATTTTTTGACCTTTCGGCAAATTCTGATCCAAAACTTTAGCCAAAGCCACAGTCTTCAAATCTTTTTTAAATAAAAGCTCGCAATTCTGTTTTTTATTCCTCAACAAAGATAATTCCTCAGAGAAACCATTGAGCGCCGATTCTTTAAAAGCGTAATACGTCAGCTTCTGGCTCTTATCGGAAACCGCGACCTCTAAGTTTATATCCCGCGGACGCAATTTATTAAAAAGCTTCATACTTCCCGGCATGGCATCAATATTTATGCCGCGCCAACCTTTTTTGTAGAAATGATAAGTGTTAGAAAACCGCTTAGGATGGTGAGCCCCAATATCGACGAAAAAACCCTTGTACGAGGAGTCAAAAAAACGAGCCAAAATTGCGTCCTCACCTTCCTGAGAATAAAACTCAGACGCAAAATTTTCGAACGGCTTGGTCAGAGTTTTATAAATCTTTTCCTGAAACTTTTTTGGGATGATTTTCTTGGCAATTTTTTTTAACATAAAAACTAATCCTTATTTTTTATAATGCTAATTCCAGTCCTAAACAACCGAAGAATGTTTAGAGTTTTTAGAAACATAACAAAATTGCCTGATGTCTGACGGAAAAATACCAAGGAAAAGGTCGAGATTGTATAGGAAATCAAAGTTGCCCAGGCGGAACCAATGATGCCATATTTTGGAATTAGGTAAAAGTTCAGCACAACATTGGAAATGCCACCAATTAGTGCTCTTACAAAAGAAATTTTGATATAATTTTCCGCCAAGAGATACTGCTCGCTTGCAACGCCCAGAAATATCGCTACTCCAGCCCAGATATAAATTGCTAACACCGGCCCGGCGCCAACATATTGCGAGCCGTAAACAAAGGCGATGATGTCTTTGGAGAAAAATGCTACGGGCGCAGCGATTAAAATAGCCATCCAAATCATAATGTCGTAGAAAGATTGCATCCGACTTAAATAGAGCTCTTTGCTGATTTTTCGCAGCGCCACAATTGAAGGAAAAACCGAACTGCCTATCGCCATCGGGACAAAATACCAAATTTCACTTAGCTTAACTGCAACTGAATAAATTCCAACCTCGGCTGCACCCAACATATTACCAATCATAATTTGGTCAATTTTCATATAAATAATGACCGCTATTCCGGAGAACACCAACGGCCAGCTATCGGTCAAAAGCTTCTTCATTTGGGCAAAGCTTACCTGCCACTTACTAATCTGTTGTTTGTTCAAGAAATATACCAGCACCAAGCCTATTTCACCAAGAGCAATTTCTGCTAAAGCCAACCAAGCAAATGTTACCAACTTAGCTCCGGCAACAAGAAAAAATATCCTAAGTAAGCTAATAAAAACGAAGGATCCTAATTTCGAATAAATGACGAATTTCGATTTAATTTCCGACTGAAACCAGAAACCGATTGTGTCAAAGGCATAAAAAATATAGCTGCTGGCCAAAATAATGATAATACCTTTTGTCAGCGAATCCATACTTTTTGTCAGCACCACGCTGGCAACGATAACGGCAAAAGTCGCGACCCCGGCAAATATCTTAAGAAAAAAAGTGCTACCCAAAATTCTATTAGTCGCGGCTTTGTCCTTAACAATCTCCCGGATAACAATGTTATCGAGCCCAAGCGACATCAGTGAGCTGAATAAGGCCACATAAGCTAAGCCATAGTTAAAAATTCCATACTGCGTCGGGCCAAAATACCTAGCCATCCAAACGCCAACCGCCGCGCCTAGAATTAAGCGGGCAACATTATCACCAATTAGCCATCCGGTATTGCGAATGACTTTCTTTAGTTCCGTTCTTTCCCCAAGCCGCGCTTGAAAAAAACCAGTCAGTTTGTTAGTGATATTCCCCATGATCAATTTTTTTATCCATAGCTGCAAAAGGTTGCAACCCAGAGAACCAAAATTATACTAATTTTTAGTCATCATTTTTACCATCGGACGATAAATAATGTCAAGCAAAACCCAAATATAAAATAGCAATCGCATGTAAATTTTATCTATCATAGAGTGATCTCTAATTTTTGGGAACTTAACAATATTTTGCCGCTTTGAGGACCATTCTCTGTAACCGTCTAGACAAAACTTACGTGAATTTTTTCCCAACTTAGAAAAATCGCTCAAATCAACCTCGCTATCATAATCATTGACTAGTATACCATTTTTGCCACTCTCAATATATTCATTCATTGTTGACTCATTAAATGCAATTATACACTGGCCGAAAGTCATCGCCTCCAAAAAACTCATTCCAATCCCCTCTTTTCTTCTTGGCGCGATAAATATGTTAGATTTCTGTAAAAGCTGGCGATATTTTTGCTGACTGGCATGGCCATTAATAATCTTGATATTGTATTTTTTTATATCATTTTTTGTTGGCAATTTGTTATTCATCCCTGGGTCAGGGTTAACCATCAAGACTAGCTGGTCAATTTTTTGCTGACCGATGATCTTTTTTACATCATCGAAGTTTATGGCACCACGATCCCAAAAAAATACTCGCTTCGTCTTATAATCATCCACCGCAGGAAAATCCTCCGGATTCATAAAGTACTGAAAATATTGGCAGCGGAAACCGAGTAATTTAAGGCGAAGAAAAAGTTTTTTGGAAAAACAAACCACAAAAAGATTCAGCTGACTGAGCAATTTATAATAGACAGTCCTGTCTAACCGCAATCTGTTAACAGTTTCAGAATCGAACATTGGCGCCCAAATAACCGAGGTTTTAAGATCGCGCAAGTCCAGGTACGGATTCAATAACTGAAAATAAACCAAATTTGAGTATTTTGCCAAGATCGATTTGCGAACCCTTGGTCCACCGGTCCAACTTTCATCCCAATAATTATCCAGTTGATATTTATGAAGAAAAATATTCCGCAGGAAATCGCCGGAATAGGTTTTCTTGTGAAATGAATGGTCGACAAAAGCGATCTTTTTCTTCATTGTCATTATTTTAATACTGCCTTAATTTGATCTTGATTCTCACTGACCCAGTCATACAATTTTTTAATTCCAGCCACAGGAGTTGTTTTTGGCGACCAATTCAAAAGTTTTTTCGCTAAAGAAATGTCAGATATATATACTGGTTGATCGCCAGCGCGCCAATCGGAGTATTTGGCCTCAATTTTTTCGCCTGTAATATCCTCGAGAATCTTTTGGAATTCACACCAAATTGACATTGTATTTTTTGGTCCGCCTCCAACATTAATAACTTTGCCAGCAACCTTCGCTTTATTTTCAAAAGCGGCAATATAAGCGCGGGCCAAATCATCGACATAAAGAATGTCCCTAACCTGTCGTCCGTCACCGTAGATCGTGATCGGTTTTTTACAAATCACTGCGATTATAAACCAAGCAACCCAACCCTGATCCTCAATGCCAAACTGCCGAGGTCCATAAATACATGATTGGCGGAAAACTACTGTTGGAATATTGTAAATTCTCGAGTAATCCCTAACATATTGATCAGCGCAACCCTTGGAGCAACCATACGGCGAATGGAAATCGAGCAATACATTCTCAGAAATCCCCTTCGGATAATCTCTGTATTCATACCGGGTCTTTTTCTTAACGGTTTTGATATGCTCCATTCCACCGTAAACTTTATTCGTCGATGCATAAATTACCAACGGCTTGGAGCCGGATTTTCTAATCGCCTCCAAAACATTGAATGTTCCCAGTGCATTAATTTCAAAATCCTCTCTTGGGTTGGTGATTGATGTTGTCACAGCAACCTGGCCAGCCAAGTGAATAACCAAATCCAAGTCATTGTGTTTTTTGAAAATGCTCACCATTTTCTTATCGTCCCTAGTGTCGGCTTGGTAAAATTTAAATTTACCCTTACTTTTTAGCCACAGAAGATTGTCGGCCGTTCCTTTGCGAGATAAATTATCAATAACAATCAAGTCGAAACCCCGGTCCAACAACATCGCGCAAGTATTGACTCCAATAAATCCGGCACCACCAGTGACTAAAACATTTGGTTTCTTCATATTTTTCTCCATATAAGTAAAATCGAACCAGGATAAAATATATCAAGGTTAATCAAAAATTACAAAAGCTGGCTAATCGCCGCATCAAAATCAGCTTTGAAAGATTCGATGGCGTTATTATCCCTCGCAAACAAAAAGGCGCTTTTTGATAATTTGGCTAGCTCTGAGCTATCCAAATGACTAAATTTTTTAATTGTCTTTTCAATCGTTTCAATCGAATTATCACTAAAAATTTCACCGGACTGGTTAACATTCAAGCCACACTCCCGACTAACCAGTGGAATTAAACCCGTATACATTCCGGTCGGAACAGCACCGTTCATACTTTCACTACACGACGGTAAAATTGTGAAAGCACAGGTCTCAACAATTTTTTTATATTTCGCCGAATCCGGATTTATCCAGCCATGAAAAATAATATTTTTAGTTCTAATAAATTCCCGGCGATACAGTCTAATAAAATCTTTTTCCTTTTCTACATTGCCACAAATATGCAGAGTTAAATTCGGATGCTTTGGAAAAATTTCCAAAAGCAAATCCAGCCCTTTGTGAACCGCTCCAATACTGCCAAACCAGAGAAAATGTTTTTTTGCACTAGAAAAATCTCTTGCTGAAATATTTTTTAAATTCCAGTGAGAAAATGCCGAGATCCGAATCATTTCTATCTTTTTATTGTGATTCAGATAAGTACTTTTTGTCCAGTCATTGCCGAAACAAATCACCCCATCAGCCATATCTGATGAATTATGTTCTGCAACTTTTCTCGCTGGCGCTAAAAGTATACCTCGACGGTTTTTCAGTTGATTTAATCGCGCAGTTTCTGCTTCATTTTGGAATTTACAATAAGCACCGGTGGCATAATAAATTGATTTTTTCGGTTTGAATTTAGTGACAGCTTTAAGAAAATTTGGCTCAATGCCAAAAACTACGTCATACTTGTCCTTAATAAATTTTACCTTTTCGAAGTCGCAATTGTAGCGGATAATATCAACATTATATCCGAGCTCACTAAATATTTTACCGATTTCCCTGACCTCCACACTACTCGAGTGAGTAAATTTTATTCTCCCATTTGAAAATGGTGGAGTGATGTAGGAAATCAAAACCGATTTTTCAAAATTTGTACCAAGAACATTGGTAGCAAATGTTCGCTCAGGACTAATTTGGTCAAGAATTCTGGTTGCGAGCACGCTTAATTTCATAAAACCTCCCTGGCTAAATAAAAACAGCTTCTTGCAGAAATGATGTCATATAAATAAGAAATTATGGAAAACAAAAACACCGTATAGATCGAAATCAACCCGGGTTTTGCAATGAGCAATATTACCAAAAGCGCGATTACAATCGGCTTAAAATAGTAAATTTTCACCGAGCGCTTATACATTTTTACTGATGACGAAATTAGAGAAGAATAAGACACCACCACAATTTGCATAAAAGCGATCAAGGAAACTATGGTTAAATACCGGAAGTTCAATGGGTATTGGGAGCCAAAAAGCTTAACAACCACAAAAGTAATGGCTAAAATTATTGCCATTGCCGGCACGAAACCAATCAAAGTTAAGCGATCAACTTTTTTAAGAATTGCGAGTTGATTGCCGGAATTATTGATCATCGGAAAAAATACATTGATAAAGGCGCTCATTAAGTGGGCAATGATAAGTGATGACGTCAACAAATATGCGCTATATAAACCAAGCTCAGCAGCGCCTAAATAATGCGAAAGAAAAAATTTATCAATTGAAGTAATAACCACACTTATCAAAGAGGTTGCCAACGTCAACTTCCAATACGGCAACATTTTTTTCCACATTGTACTCGACCAAGAAACAATTTGATCACGAATACTTATGAGATAAATTACGATCACAACTAAAGTTGAAAAAATAAGAATTCCGGCGTAATACTGATAGGAACTCTTTCGCAGAATTATATAGAATATGATGAACAAAACGAAGATAATAACGCTTTGCAAAATGTTAACAATGGATTGAAATTTATACTTTTGCAACGAGCGAATGAAGCCATCGGTTAAAGCGCTGCACATTACAACTAGCCCAGCGACCGCACCGAAGATAACTAAAGTCTGGGTCGTATTCAAATAATGCGAAATTCTGGCGGAAAAAATTAAAGTTGAGACTAGAAATACAAATGCCGTGATTGCAGTCAGGAGTAAGGTGTTAGAGATTGCTTCCTTTTTTCGGCCAGGATCCTTACTACTGGAAATATATTTGACCGAAGTGGTATCAAAGCCAAAAAGCATAAACGCAGCCAGAAAAGAGCCAATTGTTAACACCAAATTATAATTTCCGTATTCATTCGGCCCAAGAATTCTACCGGCAAGAATCATAACAACGAAGGATATCAAGCCTCCAACAAAATAACCAAGCATTGACCAGGAAAGATTGCCAAAAAAAGCCCGCATAGTCGGGCTCATCTCGTGACGAAAAATTCGTCGATGTAAATTTTCAATTATTTTGATAAATGCACCCGTCATGACTTCAACTGTTTTTCAATTCCAGATGATGAGATCCCACCTTTTTTATGACCTGGTGGCAAACGTTTGCAAAGGACCAACTCAACACCATTTTTTTCACAAATAACTCTTTTCTCGGCGATTGCAGAATCGGTTGCGTTTAAAACAAATCTGTCAGGCCGAAGAAGCCCGATAGATTTTACATGATCCATTTTTCCAAACTCTTCCGAGATAACAACGTAATCAACAAGCTCCAGCGCCGCCAGAAGCCGCGAGCGGAAATTTTCGTCGTTGATCGGTCTAGTTGGGCCTTTTAGGTCCTTAATTGTCTTATCGTTGCCAACAGTGACAACCAGAATATCCGCTTGTTGCTTGCAAAAATTGAAATGAATTACGTGGCCCAAATGCAAAATATCGTAACAACCAGAAGTAAAAACAATGGTTTTCCCCTCTTTGGATGCTTTCGCCCGCAATTTCGCTAAATCTTTGTATTTAATAATTTTTTTATCTGTTTTCATTAAATTTTCTCCTTTTTGGTCATGCGGTGGCTTTTGCCAGACTGAATAATTACCATTCCCGAGCGTCCAAATGTTGGGCGATAAACCGTACCAACAGGAACTTCATCCTGAATTCGAATCTCGTGGTAATTTCTAGCTTCTTCGCTAACAAAAATTAGAATTGCGAATCCACCACCACCAGCACCTGCAATCTTTAAGCCAATCAAATCACCACCACACAGACCCATAATTTCTTTTACAACTGGCACAGTTGATTTGCTCTCAACTTCAACCACCCTGTTCCAAGCCAAAGTTAAAGTTTCAGCGAAATCCTTGATTACAACCGACTCTAAATGCTTGAATGATTGCTTAGCTAAGCCTCGAATATCAATGAGCATCTGCAGAGCTCTTTTATCTTTTTTGACATAAAGTTCTCGAATCGGCTCCAATACGTTTGCCGCCTTGCGCCGAATACCGGTGTTTAAAACTAGCGAATGCGAGCTGAGTTTATCTGCCACTAAATCATTTAGATAAGTAATATTGTAGGTCGAACAAGTTTTCGGGTTTGTTTCAATTAATTTAATTCCCGGCATCATGCCGCCAATTTGATCTTGCCAGCCGCCGCCCGAGCCGATCATTTGTTCGATCATAAGTACGGCGTTAGCAATCATCCCTGGGCGCTCAATAACATATTCCGCACCAAGGGCAAAGGACATCACGGCAGACAAAATTGCCGATGCCAAAAGCGAACTTCCGCCCAAACCGCTACCTTTTGGAATTGTGTTTTTAATGCTAACGGTGATTGGCGGCAAACTTAGTCCCAAAAATTCTAAAACTTTTAGCATGACAATGTGATCGATTGGCGGCAACTGAACGTAGTTATTTTCGATAAAACTAAAATATTCAGCTTTTTGTACCTCAACTTCAACCATCCATTGATTACCAAAAGAAACCGAGGTATTAAGCACGGCGGCTTCGTTCTCAAAATGATATGGCGGCGTGTCATTCCAGCCACCTGCCAAATCAATTCGGCCAGGAACACGAACAACAGTTCTTTTTCCCTTTTCAATATTTTTAGCGATTTTTGTTAGTAGTCGTTCCGGCAAAAACCACTCTTCACGTGCATATTTTCCCACAACTTCAATTGTTGTCATAGGTCTTATTAATTAATAATAGACAGTCTTGTTTTACCACAAATAGTTTTAAAAGACAAGCAAAATCTATGTAGTCTTTTCAAGACCTTCGCAACACTAGCCCCAATTTTTGACATGGTGT
>JBAXAF010000009.1:0-45436 GCA_037142675.1 Candidatus Berkelbacteria bacterium
TTCTTCATACAACAATTCTAATCCTTTCCTGTTGCATTTAGAACTGGAACTCGTGTTAAAACATTTAGCGAAGCGCAAATGTTATAATTAGTAAATGATTACTATTCAAATTGTTTTTTTAATTTTTCTTTTAGGATTTATTTTTTGGGTTTCCTCCCATCTCTATTCTTCGATTTTTCATGTTCCGTATGTCAATTCGTCGGACAAAGCAATCCACGATGCCCTGAAACTGGCAGGCTTGAATAAAGGTGAAACTTTGCTTGATCTCGGTTGTGGTCGCGGAGATGCACTGATTATTGCTGCTAGGGATTTTGGTGCCAAGGCTGTTGGTTATGAAATTTCTCCACTTCCATTTTTGATTGCAAGAATAAAAACATTAAAATATCCGAAAATAAAAGTTTATTGCCGCGACCTGCGAAGGGCTAATGATGATATCAAAAAAGCAGATGTTATTTATTTGTACCTCTTGAATTCCGTACTGGATAAAATTGAGGATCAAATTTTTGCTAATTGCAAAACCAACGCAAGAATAGTTTCGCTGGCTTTTAAATTCCCCAAACACAAACCAGTCGATGTAATGTCAACTAAAAATCTCGGCCGAATGACAGATATCTCTCTGTATGAAAAAACTGCCCAGTAGGGCAGTGTCAGATCTCTTTGCTGGCTTCGCTTTCGCGGACCAGTCGCACTATGGCGGCAACACCAGCTAAAATCGCCAGCTGCTGGACAGGTCCATCGAGGTTGTCAGTTACGCCATGTAAGCCGTTGATCGGCCCGCCCTTCCAGTTCTTTGGTCTAGCGACAATGTCAGCTGCATTACCAGGAACGACCAGAACCCAACCGTAAGGCGATTGGTCATAGACGCTTACCGAGCGCAGGGCAAGCTCCTGGAAACCAAGCCGACAAACACGACACATGGACTCGAACACCACTTCGACATGATGTTTGAGGTTATGATCTGCCCAGGCTCTCACTGCTGGGGAAAACTCGATAATCATGTTGAATCCACCGAGGATCATCTCGATTCGCGAATCAATCGACAGCAGCTGCTGCCGATTGTCGGAGGTCTGGAAAATCATCGGGTTCACTGTCTGAAAGTAGCGAGTGACAACAGACACAGTTGCCACTAATTGCGTAATGGCCGCAGTATCATTGTCGAACTGAGACAGCTCGGCGAAAAACGTTGGACAACCTGAACTGGTCCAGTCACTGGTCGGAGACATAACGCCACCCAAACCAAAAGCCTGCTTGTCTGCTTGAAAAGTCTCCAAAACAGTTTCGGCTCCCAACCGAGAAGCAAGAGCAGTCAGCCGATCTGTATCGTGAGACACAACATCCCAGGCCGCAGGGTGCATACATAAAAAGAATTGCTCCATATCTTCGGACATTGCGATGTCGTATACATAGGGCATCGCTGACAGTTCAATCAGCTCTTCTATGCCGGGCATATGATTTACCTCTGTGTATAAGGATATTTTATATATACCATAATAATTTAATGTTTTATACTCTTAACCCCACTTCGCTAAAGCTACGAGGGATCAATAGGCGCCGCTTCTGGCACCTATTGACAAAATGTAAAGTTTGCTTTACATTTTAGATATGAATGATCGACAAGAAATAATTATTACCAACAACTTAAAAGATCTGCGAAAAAAACACGAACTCTCTCAGGAAGAACTCGCAGATAAGCTTGGAATTTCCAGACAATCAATAATTGCGCTAGAGCACGGGCGATACATGCCATCACTGCCATTGGTGGTTTCAATGTGTAATTTGTTTGATAGCGCTTTTGAAGACATTTTTGATTTCGAACGCGAAGTCAGTGATATGTTAAATCAACACTTTGATGATAATAAAACAATTATTAACACTACGGAGGCAACTATGCCAACAGAAATTGGACCATGGCGCCCTCTGCGCGAAGCAGTTTCCTTGCGCGACGCGATGGATCGCTTGTTCGAGGACAGTGTTATTACCCCAAAAAGTATCGGGGCAATACCAAAAATCGACATTTTAGAAACTAAAGCTGCGATTGTGGTTTCTGCTGAACTCCCAGGAATTGAAGAAGATAATGTTGATGTTGAGATAATGGATAATGTCATGACAATTTCCGGCGAAAAAGCAGAGGAAAAAGTCGAAGAAGGGGAAGGTTATCACTGCAAAGAATCACACACCGGCGCCTTTACTCGCAGCTTTACCCTACCAGCTGATGTCAAAGCCGAAAAAGCAGAGGCCGAAATGAAAAATGGAGTTTTGATCATTAGCGTTCCAAAAGTTGAACCAAAACAAGCTAAAAAGATTTCAATCAAAGCCAAAGCAAAGAAGTAATTTAGAAAAGCTTAAAAATGAAAAATGACCCCAGTCGGGGTCATTTTTCTTAAAACTCAGCTGAGACTACCAACCTATAGCATCCCAAAACCCGTTCCAAGCACCGCTGATAGCATGTCCAACAGCATCGTAGGCGTCTACCCAGGTTTCAAAATAGGCTTGACCAACGGCAGTTCCAAGATCAACGGCAGTGGCTGATGCGTCGAAGTACCAGCCTGCGACAGTTAACATACTACCAACGAATGAATTCGATGGAGTACCAGCAATTGCAACTGGAGCCGCCTGAGTGAAAATTAGCGGTACATAACCGAACTGATTGTTTGTCAAATCCCTATCAACCGACACTGTCCCTATTTTCGCATATGCCATAATTTGCATCGTCTGAACTCTTTGAGCTTTAGCTGTTGCTCTAAATGTTAATATTAGTGGATCTGCCGGAGCGCCAATTCTATTGATTAATCTCTCAACTGAATTTTGTGCCTGAATTAAATTTAACATTGTACTTGAACCAAAACCAGGATAAACATACACTCCACCGGCATGTTTAGCATTCTGATTAACTGTTGCATTTGCCTCGGCTTCTCGTGCAAAGTATATGTGCTGCCAGAGGCGTTAATTGTTAGATTTGTTAATACTGAGGATCCAAGAGTAATAGTAGCAGCGGCGTTATTCTGGACAGTCAGACTTGTGGTTCCCGCCTGGCTGAACACTCCAGAGTTTGTTAGGTTACCGACGATAGTGGTGGTACCGCTCAGAACACCAAATCTACCAGCATTCGTTAAGTTACCATTTACAGTGATAGCTGAGCTGTTGCCTCTTAACTCACCTCCAGCTGAGATCGTCAGTACGCCGGTTGTAAAGGCGTAATTATTAGCTGGTTTAGTATCGAGCACTGTCGTGCCAAGCGTCGTCCCAGCGATCGAAGTTGTGCCCGTGACAGTAGTTGCGGCGCCTAATGTAATAGTTAGCGCATAGGCAGTTGAGGCGGTGGCGTTGATAGTTAAATTATTACTAATCGCAAGTGCATTTGCCGCTATCGTATAGGCTCTTGCGGCAGTTATCGATGGTGGATCTAGGTTGAGATTATAATAGGCAAGATTAGAAACCGCCATTGCTGCATCGCCTTGGTATTTAACCGTGCTCGTATCGGCTTGGAATGTACCTTTCGCTGTAATCGTAAAAGGAGCGTTTGTTGAGCGCGTGACAATTAAATTTTTGTTTGATAAAGCAAAGATATCGCTGTTAGTTGAGCTGGCATTTCCAACCGTGACGAGCACAGAAACAGTTGTATCTCCTCCCAGTGTATAAGTCACTCCCGCTGCCGTATCCACAGTTGTACCAATTCCAAGGTTGTAGTAAGTCATTGCTCGAATAGTTGTCGCAGAAGAGCCATTATAGTTGACAGTTGAGTTACCGTTTGTGACAGATCCCTTGGCTGTAACATTCCAAATACTAGCTCCAGAACCAGTTAGCTCTAGAGTTCGAGCTCCAATTGCAAAAACATCGGTATTGGTCGAACTAGCATGACCAACTGTTATTTGATTCCCAACTGTTGTTGTACCCGCAGCCAAAGTGTAAGTTCTTGCCGCCGCCGTATCTGAAACCGTGCCTACACCAAGGTTATAATAGGTTCCAATTGTAATATTTACTGCGCCTGTAGAACAAACATAATTAATAGTAGAGGTGTCAGAGTTAATCGTCCCAGAATTTACAAGTGGTGTCGTAGCGGCAACCAAGTTCATTGTATTGGAATCTAATGTCAAAGTTGCACCAGTCATTACAAAAAGAGCATCTGTTGTAATAGTTTTACCTCCAGATGAATTGGGTCTATATGTATTGGCTGCGATCACGCACAAGACCCTATTGACCGTTGCATCACTCGTACCGGTTGCCGGCAGAGTTAAATTGCCTGATGCATCTACTTCTACAAAAATATCTTCGTCTGCCGAAACAGAATTATCATAATTACTAATATCTGTGTTAGTAATTATGCCGCCTAGGGTTGCCCCAAGCGTCAGGTGTCTCTCGTATAGCGCCACATCAGTCAGATCTCCAGTTCCAAGTTTAATTACAGATACGGCTTCGTTAGCATCAGCAACATTGTCCTTGAACACTGTGATAACATCGCCTGAATTCGCCGTCACACCAGTGATTGACCAAGCACCAGTTAGAGTAGATCCTGTTTGCGCCTGAAGCGTTCCGTTTACAGCAACCTTAACAACGACCGAATTGGCACAGTTTGTTGTTCTATCTGATTGTTTGCAAATGCCGGCTAGGTTCAGAGTGCCCGGCGTATAATAACTGATATTGAGAATTGGAGCATATGTAGCACTATTATCGTAGCTGTATGCAACCCTTCGACTGCCCACACTGCTTCTGTTGTCATAGTCGTCAACAAATAAAACCATACTGTTGTTGCTGGCCCAACCAGCACGATTAACCAGCTCTTGAATTACGGAGCTAATATTCGGACTTGGGTAAGCTACACTCGCCGACCAAGCAGGAAAACCATCCCAGGCGACAGCTGCAGTCGTCAAAGCACCGGGGAATCTTGTGTCCCAATCCGCTTGAGTCGAAAAAGCACCTGGATTATCAGCGGCTTGAGCCCGGACCTTTACTTTAACGTTGGCATCAGCCCCTTGAGCGTTTGGATAACCGTACAAACTTAAAGTAGCGTTATAGATATTTGCATTTTGCGCGATCGGTACAGTTTGGAAACGCATACCTGAGTTCTCTTTGTCGTAACCGACGCCAGAATCACCAATCACCATCCAGTCATTTGTTTGAAAAAGATCATTTGAGTAACAGCGCCTGACATCATCCAAGCTCGCTCCGACAGCCTCCTGTGGAACATTTGTATCAATATAAAGTGGGTACCGGGTATCCTCGGCAAAAACTTGATCACCTCTTAATGACAAATCATTAAAAACCTTGGTGTCTATTCTTCTGAAACCCTGCGTAAGATCGAAGAAGTGTTTGTCTTCCGCACTATCCCAGGCCTTAGGCTTGCCCATCCACCAGACTTCTCGCCCTTGGTCGTCTTTAAATGAGAATGGATCTGAGGATTTGATCTCTTCGCTAACTGAATTTAGTTCATCTTTGGTCAAGACTTTTTCGGGGTTGTCCTGGCTTTTCTGTAAGTCCTGAGTTTCTCCTGTAGCATCAATTTCATCAATATTCGTTTCTTTTGCAAAATTATTTGATGGATCGACAGTTTCATCCCAGTTAAGACCCATCACAACCGTTAACTTCAATCCGTTTTTATCAATTGTCGGCTCAGGTAAACTTTCTTTGTTGTTGACAATAACCGTTTTGAAAAATTTATCAGGAGAAATATTGTATCTGAAATCGATTCCATCACCAAAAACATTTTTCCATGTAACCGTATAGTTCGTATTGTCGATGATTGGAGGCTCAGCAATCTTTGGCAATGAGATTATTTCTCGGTCGCCCTTGCTGTTTTCCCAGATAAGTTCAGAAGGTGCCATTTCAAGAAACTTATCAGCTCGCCTAAATTGAGCTACGTATTTGATATTCTCCTCGCCAACAGAACGTGTATTCCAAATTCTTACCTGATAACCGTTATCTTCGACGGAATAATCCCAATCTTCGCTTACACTTTTTTGATGCGGAAGAATATTGAGCTTAATCTCCTTAAATTGTTCGGTTGCACTAAACGGGTCTTTTTTGTAATGAATTGGACCGACTGTTCCAGCAAGGCGATACTTTCCACCACCTTGATCAAAAGTTTTGAAATTCTCTTCACGTTTTTCTAAAACTTCTTTCTCGCCAGATCCTGCACGGAATGAACCAGAAGTTTCTTTACCAGCAAGACTAACATTGGGTGCTTCTGCCTCAATCATCGTTTTATTCTGAGGAATTGAAACAACTTGGCTAACTGCTAAAGCTACCGTGGATGAAAAAATTACTAGACAAAGTCCGAGAGCAGACAAATGAACTTTTGACGCGTACGGTTTATGATGCCAATTATCATACCACTTATATTTTGACGATACACGATTATGGACAGAATAAGTCATCGAAAAAACACTCCGGATATCCCCTCCGAGTCCTTTTGGCCTTCTAACTTTTGCGACAATGTCGCGGAATTTCCCCATGTCCCCTCAAATATTTTCTAGTTGATTTTTTCCATGCATTCACCGTGTAAAAATCCGTGTTGTTTATACGCAAAAAATTGGCCGAGTTTTGGTCTACTTTATTATAGCAATTTCAGAAACAAAAAACAGCAATATTATTGCTGTTTTTTGTGGTGCGCCCAAGAGGACTTGAACCTCTGACCTCTACAATGTCAATGTAGCGCTCTAACCAACTGAGCTATGGGCGCAAGCTTAAACTTTCGATAATCAGTTTCTTAATGTTCTTCCCGAAACCACTTTTATAGAATTTTTCTCGAGAAAGGGCATCTATTTTGCAGTGATATTCTTCAAAATAAATTAAAATGAATGGCTTGTTAATTTTCGACCACTTGTTACTTCCGTGATTATGATCCAACACTCTTTCATCGGGGTGTTTTTCAGTATATCCGACATAAACCTTATTGTTTTTTAGTGACCTTGCGAAGTAAATGTAAAACATAATGTTGTCGTTATAACTGCCAGCCATAGGCTGGTCGGCCTCTGGCCGAAGCTATGGGCGCATTAGATGAGATTATCTTAACAAAAACAACTGGCTTTTTCAATCATTTTGAGCTATTATTTCTATTGCATGACAAAAACGCAAGGAACATTTATTGCAGTTGAAGGTTTGGATGGGTCGGGCACTTCAACCCAGGCGGATTTATTGGTAAAAAATTTGGTTAAACTGAAACGTCCGACATTCCTAACTAAAGAACCAACAAATAATTTAATAGGTGGCTTAATCCGCGGAACGCTGACCAAAGACTGGCAAGCGTCACCTGAATGTCTTCAGCTACTATTCGCCGCTGATCGAGCGCATCACTTAGACCGGATGGTAATTCCAGCGCTCGAGAACGGTAAAACAATCGTTACCGACCGCTACATTTTTTCCACCATTGCTTTTGGTTCTGTGCAGTGCGATAAAACCTGGCTGGAAGAAATAAATCGAAAATTTCTTTTGCCGGATATAACATTTTTCATCGACGTGCCAGCCACTGAATGCATTAAAAGAATTAAAAATACCAGAAATCAATTTGAGCTATTCGAAAGAGAAAAAGTGCTAAGTGAAGTCAGAAAAAATTATCTCAAACTGGCCAAGAACAAGAAATATAATATAATCGTAATTGATGGGTTGCAGGAGCGAGAAACAATTTCGAAAATAATATTAGAAACGGTGTTAAATGAATCTAGAAAATAGTGATAAAGAAATATTTGACTCAATCGCTGCGGAAAAAGACCGCCAGTTTTATAATTTGGAACTAATTGCGTCAGAGAACTACGTAACGGACGCGATTTTGGAAGCACAGGGCTCAATTCTGACCAATAAATATGCAGAAGGATACCCAGGGTATCGCTACTACGGCGGTTGCAAAAATATTGATGAAATTGAGACGCTGGCAATAGCCCGCGCGAAGAAACTATTTGGCTGCAAATTTGCTAATGTCCAACCACACTCGGGCTCACAGGCCAATATGGCAGCTTACTTGGCCGTCGCAAAACCAGGTGACAAAATACTCGGTCAATCACTGCAATCTGGAGGGCACCTATCCCACGGTTCAAAAATCTCATTTTCTGGAATATTTTTTGATTCATATTCTTACGGTGTCGATGGAAAAACCGGACTGATTGACTACGAAGAAGTGCTAAAAATCGCCAAAGAAGTTAAGCCTAAAATTATTGTTTGTGGTTTTTCTGCCTACCCGCGACAAATTGATTTTCTCTCTTTTCGTAAAATTGCCGACGAAGTTGGCGCCTACTTAATCGCCGATATTGCCCACATTGCTGGGCTCGTCGCAACTGGTTTTCATCAATCTCCAATCGGCATTGCTGATATTGTTACTACCACAACTCACAAAACTTTGCGCGGGCCTCGTGGCGGTGTAATTATGACAGACAATGAAGAACTGGCGACGAAAATTGATAAAGCTGTTTTCCCTGGAATTCAAGGCGGCCCGCTAGAACATGTCATTGCCGCCAAAGCAGTCTGTTTCAAAGAGGCACTCGAACCAAAATTCAAAGCCTACATTGGCCAAGTTATTGGCAATATGCGAGTACTTTCTGACACGCTCCACCACCTAGATTTTGACTTGGTAACTGATGGAACAGATAACCACTTGGCACTAATTGATTTACGCAATAAAGAAATTACCGGCGCAGATTTCGAAGCCGCACTAGAGGCCGCTGGAATTACCGTTAATAAAAATTCTGTGCCAGGCGATGACAAGCCACCAACTATTTCTTCCGGTATTCGCATTGGTACTGCCGCAATAACAACAAGGGGTATGGGACCAGCAGAAATGCAGCGAATTGCTGAAATGATAAACATTGTGGCCGAAAATATCGACAGTGATGAAAAATTGGCAGAAACAAAAGAAGAAGTGCGCGAGATGTGCGCGAAATTCCCAATCTAGACAAACTATTTTAAGCTTAATAAAAAATCTCTTTCTTCAGAAAGAGATTTTTTTGTTATACTCAACTAGCTAAGAGGAGCTGATCCAAGTTGTCAACACAAGCAGATTGGGATGCATATTTCCTCGATATCATGGACAAGGCAGCGGCGCGAGCAACTTGCGATCGCGGACGTGCCGGCTGTGTCATCACCAAGAACAATCACATCATAGCTACTGGCTATGTTAGATCTGCCATCGGCGATGATCACTGCGACGACGCGGGACACATGATGCAGAAACGTTTGAATGCCGACGGCAGCATCAGTGAGCATTGTGTTCGCACCATCCACGCGGAGCAGAACGCCATTTGTCAGGCTGCGCTGCACGGAGTTTCGACTAATGGCGTAACACTCTACTGCCGAATGACCCCCTGCCCTATCTGCGCCAAAATGCTGATAAATTGCGGCATTATCCGTGTTGTCTGCCAGCGCAAGTATCAACGAGCCGAGGAGTCGATGGCACTGTTCGCAAAATTTTGAAAATTGTGATAGATTATAAGCAATCCAATCTTTTGACCTGATTACCAGTCAGCGAGGATTGGCGCAAATCGCAGCGAAGCGATAAATTAAGATCCAATCGAGATGGAACCGCCCCAAATGTGGAGCTCTCGACCATGAGGATCTTTTTTGTTTCGTCATTCCGGATCTTCCGCAGGTGACCCTGTGGGCTTGATCCGGAATCTATAAAAATTATGTAATGATTCCTGAACTGAATTCAGGACAAGCTCTGAATCAAGTTCAGGATGACAATCGAAAAGGAATACTATGACCGAGAAAAAATTTGAAATTGAAGTAATCCGCCACAGCTTGAGTCATGTTTTGGCCGCAGCGGTGATGGAAATGTTCCCAGAAGCCAAACTAGGAATTGGGCCAGCGATCGACGATGGTTTTTACTATGATTTTGATTTGCCACGAACTTTAATCCCCGAGGATTTGCCTTTGATCGAAGAAAAAATGCGCCAAATTATTGCCCGAGATGAAAAATTTGAAAGATTCGAATTGGATAGCAATTCAGCAATTGAACAATTCAGCAATTCTGGCCAAAAATACAAAGTAGAATTAATTAAAGATTTAGAATCGAACGAAGAAAAAAATATTAGCACCTACAAAACTGGCCAGTTCCTAGATTTGTGCAAAGGTCCGCATGTTGATTCAACAGTTGATCTAAAACCTACAGGTTGGAAACTAGATAAAATTGCCGGAGCCTACTGGAAAGGTTCAGAAAAAAACAAAATGCTGCAGCGCATTTACGCTTTGGCCTTTGAAAGCCAAGATAAACTGGCAGAATTTTTAAAAAATCGCGAAGAAGCCGAAAAAAGAGATCATCGAAAAATTGGCCAGGAATTGGATCTCTTTTCTTTCCACGACGAAGGCCCCGGATTTGTTTTCTGGCACGACAAAGGCTGGTTTGTTTTCCAGAAACTACTGGAGTATTGGCGAGAAATTCATCGCCGAGAAGGCTACCAAGAAGTAAATACTCCAATTTTGCTTTCTGCCGAACTCTGGAAGCAGTCAGGTCACTGGGACAATTACCGAGAAAAAATGTTTGTGGCTAAAACATCTAGCGACGAAGATTTTACCCTTGGGGTTAAGCCAATGAACTGCATGGGTGGTATTTTAATTTTCAAAGAAAAAATGCGTTCCTATCGCGACCTTCCGATTAAGATGGGAGAAATTGGGCTAGTTCACAGAAATGAAAGTTCAGGCGAAGTCCACGGATTAATGCGAGTACGACAATTTACCCAAGATGATGCCCACATTTTCTGCCGTACAGATCAGATCAAAGAGGAGATTCTAAAAGTCTTCGCTCTTTGTTTTGAAGTTTATAAAAAATTTGGCTTAGAAATTGACCATATTGAACTTTCAACCAGACCAGATAAATCAACCGGGTCAAGTGAAGCTTGGGAAGCTGCCGAATCTACAATGAAAGAAATCTTGTCCGAAAATAACATTGAGCACAAGGTAAATGAAGGCGACGGAGCATTTTATGGGCCGAAGTTTGATTTTCATTTGAAAGACGCAATTGGCCGAACTTGGCAGTGCGGTACAATTCAGCTAGACTTCGCACAACCAGAAAACTTTGACTTATCCTATATTGATGAAAAAGGTGAAAAGCAAAGACCGGTTATGATTCACAGGGTAGTTTACGGAGCAATTGAAAGATTCTTGGGAATTTATATTGAAAATGTTGCTGGTATTTTTCCAACCTGGTTGGCTCCAGTTCAAGCAGTTATTTTGCCGATTTCCGACAAACACAGTGAATACGCAAATGACATATTAAAAGAATTGAAAGCCACAGGAATCAGGGCCGCAGTTGATGAACGGTCAGAAAGTGTCGGCCGAAAAATCCGCGACAATGAAATGCAAAAAATCCCCTACATGTTAATTGTTGGTGATAAAGAAATTGAAGCCAAAAAAGTTGCCGCCCGCAAATACGGCGAAGGCGACTTGGGACAAAAAGATGTGAAAGAAATTATTAAAGAAATCGAAAGCAATAATGGATGAAAGGCATCCTGAAATTTCAAACGAAGAAGTTATTTCATTACACAACAATTCTTTTAAGTTTGAAAATGGCCCAAACGGCGAAGAATTAATCGCATTAGACCCGTTTAGCGGCTCCGAAATATCTCCAGTCGAACCACCGGAAACATTAGTTTCTGACGAAAGACTCGGCCAGGGATATTTCTTCTTGGCAGAACATGGTTCTGAAATTAATGTTGACGTACTGTTGGCCCCTCATGCAACTGCTGCTGATGTTGAAGCACCAATTTTAGATTATGATCGCCGGATTGCCGCTGCAGACCTTGTATTACTGGAAGGATTGGGCTGGAATGAGAAACTCAAGGATGAATTGAATGATTTAACTTTAACTGGATCGATGGCAAACGAACAATATGATGAATATTGTTCAAACGAACGTAGAAAAAGGGTTATTAGAGCGCTAGCAAAAAGTGGCACTGCTGTCTCCTTCCTTGATATTGATAGCGGAGATGATTCTTTAAGGACTTCACTGGTCGCCCTACAAGATATTTATGAAAAAATGGACCAGGCCCAATCTCCGTCGAAAGAAAACGTCATCGGAAAGATCATCCACACAATCGCATATGAATCATTGCGTGAATGGTTCATGATTGGACAAATTGGCTACCAACTCAAATCCATGACCGAAGCAGCAGGTTTCGATGCCACAAAGTTATCCGACCTAAATATCGTGGCCTCTTTGGGGTCAGCTCATCTTGGAGTTGTCGACAAACTGAGAATATTCATGGTAAATGCTAATATGATTCAATCCGACGAGGATCTTGGTGCTTTTAGTCAACGAATTGCTGAGTCGATACGAATGGGTAGGACAAGTATGGGCGAAATTGAAGCTCTGGCCGGAGAACTAAAGACTGACGAATAATAATTTTAATTTGGAGGTTTTATGAGAGGTGTTTTAATTGGCGCATTGATTGGACTGTTGATTGGTGTAATGTTTATCCTTTTTTCCTCGCTTTATTCAAGCTACGCCGCAACCAACGAAGTGGCTGCCGCTTTGACCACAATTTTTCTCTGGATAATTTTTGGCGGAATAGTTGCGGTTATTTTAGAGCTTTCGTTCAAAAGAAAATAATAATCCAATTAAAAAATCCTGGACAACATCCAGGATTTTTTAATTCTTGTTTATTAATTCATCCAAGATCTTCCACCGTCGCTGCTTTTCCGACCAAGAAATTGGATCGCCGAGCTTAAACGCCGCGGTTCCCTGTCGCGGTGAATATTTATTAACATAGGCCAGTGAATATCCAACTTTTTTGCAAACTTCCACAGTTTGTTGAAAATCCTCTTCGGTCTCGCCAGGAAAACCAACGATGATGTCCGTAGTCAATTTGACTTTAGGGACTTTCAACTTTAGACTTTCGACTAGCCGAAGATATTCTTCGGCTGCATATGGCCTATTCATCGCTTTCAAGATTTTGTCCGATCCAGCCTGGAGTGGCAGGTGAATTTCTTTATTCACTTTCGGCAATGCAGCAATGGCATTAATGACGTCAGTCTTCATATCTTTTGGATGATTTGACATAAAAGATATTTCAAAATTACCAGGCAAATCATTAATCTTTTTCAACAGTTTTGCAAATCCGAACTCGTATGAGTTCACGTTTTGCCCCAGAAGGATGATCTGTTTTTTGCCAGATTTTAATAATTCGGATACTTCTTTGATAATTTCTGAAGCTGGTCGTGACTTTTCACGTCCACGAGTGTACGGAACAATGCAATAGGCACAAAAATTATTGCAACCGGTCATGATGGGAACGTAAGAACTGTCGCTAGACTGTTCGATTGTTTTTTTATTTATACTGATTTGAGTCGATCGCTTCAAATCAGTATAATCACCAAGAATTTTTTCCAAACTTTTGATATCGCCAAATTGCCAGTAGAATGCGCCACGATCTGCTATTTTTTTCTGATCTTCAGGTGTTAGACATGAAGTAATAATAACCTTTTTGTCTTTAGCCCAATTTCGTACTCGACCATAAATTCTATCAACTGCCATCTGGCGGACAGAACAAGCCAAAATAAAAATCACTTCGGCTTCTTTGGCAGTTGATTCGGTAAAACCAGCTGATTTCAAAAAAATCGCTAATCGCGACGCATCATATTCATTTTGCTGGCAGCCAATTGTTTCGACAAAAAATTTCATTGCGTCTATGATTTTAACAAAAATTTGGATATATTTAAAGTATGAGCATTGTAAATCAAATCAAAAAAATCATTGAGCACGAATACAAACGTCCCAACAGTAAGTATGGTTATGATCCCTTCAATTTTCACATCAAAGAAGTTGTGAGGATTTCTAAAAAATTAGCTAAAAAACTTGATGCTGATGCGGAAATTGTAGAGCTTGCCGCGTGGATGCATGATTCAGGATCTGTTGTTCACGGCAGGGAAGACCATCACATAACCAGCTCAAAACTTGCCAAAGAAAAACTTTTAAAACTAAATTATCCAAAACAACGGATCGATCACATTTGTAACTGCATATTAACCCACCGTGGATCACAGAAACTAAACCCTAAAACTTTGGAAGCACAGATATTGGTTGAAGCTGACACAATTAGTGCTTTTAATGATTTAACTGGCCTATTTCAATGCGCCTTCACTTACGAAAAGTTATCTCGCCAGGAAGCGAAAAAATCAGTGCTAAATAAATTAAACAACAAATGGGAGCAACTTAAATTTGCCGAATCCAAAAAAATGGTAATACCAAAATACAGAGCCATCAAATTGCTACTTAACAACGAAAGCAAACTAATATGACCTGGCAAGACGCGGTAATTACAATTGCATGTACTATTTTCTCTCTGTCGCTTGTACCGCAGATCTATTTTGGTTTTAAAGAAAAACGAGGACCGATTAAATTTCAAACCTCAATTCCAACTTTTATCGGTATGTACGCAATTGCTATCACATATTTAACGTTATCGCTCCGATATTCTGCCATTATTTCTTTCTTAACGGGGACATTATGGCTGATATTGTGCATTCAAAGAATAATTTACAAAGATGGCAGAAATTAAATTAGGAAAATATCAACATTATTCAGACAAGTTCTATCAGGTAATCGGAGTCGCTCATCACAGCGAAACACTAGAGGAATTGGTAGTCTACAAAGCACTGTACGATTCAAAAGAATTCGGCAATAATGCACTTTGGGTCAGACCAAAAGATATATTTCTGTCTAAAGTGCAGATCGACGGGGAAAAAGTTCCACGATTTAAATTTATTACAAAATGAAAAAAGAAATTGAACTTTCCGATGGTAATAAAAAAGTTTTAATTGCTGACATTAAGGATTTTTTCTTAAAGGAATTCAAAGAAGAGCTTGGAGACCTGCGAGCGGAAATTGTACTGGATTTCGTACTAAAAAAAGTCGGGCCAAGAATTTACAACAAGGGCGTTAACGATTCCCGTAAATGGTTCCGAGAAAAGTTTGAAGACTTAGATGCAGACTTCTATTTGCTAGAAAAGTAAAAATCCGCTACGAGAGCGGATTTTTACTTACTATATATAGTATATATTATTCTTTGTCTTCGGCTGGTTTCTCGGCGGCTTCGCCCTCAGCGCCTTCTTCACCTTCAGCTGGCTTGGCGCCTTCTACCTCAACCGACTCAACATCTTCCTTAACTTCCTCTTCTAGCTCGGCAAGTTCTTCGTCGCTTCTTGGTGGCTGAATTAGGAAGACAACTTCTTCCATGTCATCTAAAATTTCAATACCGGCAGGAACTTTAAGATCTGAAACTTTAATAACGTCATCAAAAGTTTTCAAGACAGAAATATCAACTTCAATTTCTGGAATTAGATCACCAGGCAAACATTCAACTTCAACTTCGTCGCGATTATTAATCAACGCACCTTCAAGATCAATAACTGCAGGGGCCTCACCAATTTCGACAATAGGAATAGCAGTTTTGATTTTTTCTTTCATGTTTACCTTGTAGAAGTCGATGTGAATAATGTCGCCGGTAACTGCATTTCGCTGAATGTCGTGCACCAGAACCTTAACCTTTGGTTCAACATCAATTTTTAAGTTGATAAGAGCAGATTCACCAGCCTCGGAAAAAACTTTGTTAAAAACTTTGGCATCAACGGCAATAGATGAGTTTTTAAACTCATTCCCGTAAACAACTGCTGGGATTTTTTTTTCGTTTCTGACAAATTTTGCTTTTTCGTCGGCACGGAGTTCCGCGCTTAGTTCGTATTCTTCAACCATAATTTTATCCGATTATGCATCTGTCATCCCGAACTTGTTTCGGGATCCTGAAATAAATTCAGGATGACAAACATTAATAATAATTATCCAATAATATCTTTCAGTGACTTTGCTTTAGAAATTATTTTGTAAGCACCAATGACCTCATTGGTAGAGATTGCTCCAACAGTCGTGATTTGTGAAACCCTCATGCCGCTTACCGCAACTGATGCCATAAGAGGCGCATGATTACCGCACTCTAGCTGCAAAAAATATACGCTGCCAGAGAAACTCTCTAAATGAATATTTTCAAAGGCATACTGCTTTCCGCAGTGCGGGCAGCGAATGTTTTTTTGAACCGTTTGAAAGATTTTTTGTATGTCTTTTGGATTCATTTATCTAGAAATTAATTCTAGCTGATTTGCGACCATAAGTCAACGAATTTTAGTTATTATTTTTGTTCAAGGGCTACAATTTGGTCACGTAGTTCCGCCGCATGCTCGAACTGCATTTTCATCGCCGCTTCCTGCATTTCTATTTTTAGTTCGCGAATAAGTCTGGTGCGCTCAGTTTTTGGAATCGCAAGAAAATTAATTTCCTCATTCACTATTTCTGGTCGTTCAGAAACTTCGCGTACAATACTCGCTGGCGTAATATGATGCACTAAATTATATTCTTCCTGTTTTTTCCGCCGACGATTGGTTTCACGAATTGCAAAACGCATTGAATCAGTTTCCCGGTCGGCGTACATTATTACCCGTCCATTTATGTGTCTGGCAGCCCGACCAATGGTTTGAACCAGTGCAGTTTTTCCGCGCAAAAAACCTTCTTTGTCAGCGTCCAAAATAGCAATGAGTGAAACCTCCGGTAAATCAATTCCTTCGCGCAACAAGTTGATGCCAACCAAAACATCAAACTTCCCGAGTCGTAAATTACGCAAAATCTCCGTTCGTTCCAATGTAACAATATCAGAATGCAAATATGCCACTAAAATACCCTTCTCTTGCAAATACTCAGTTAAATCCTCCGCCATCCGTTTGGTCAAAGTAGTGACGATTGTTCGCTGACCAATTTTAGTATTCGCTTCAATTTCTTCGATTAAGTTTACTACCTGGTTTTTTGTTGGCCGAATTTCAATCTGTGGATCAGGAATTCCAGTCGGCCGAATTAACTGCTCAACAACATTGCCCTTAGATAACTCAATTTCAAAATCATTCGGCGTGGCAGAACAAAAAACTGCCTGATTTATCTTCTGTTCAAATTCGCCGTATTGCAGTGGCCGATTATCAATTGCTGCCGGCAACCTGAAACCAAAATTTATCAAAGTTTCTTTCCGGCTTCTGTCTCCGGCAAACATTCCGCGAATTTGTGGCAACGTCATGTGAGATTCATCAACAACCAACAAAAAATCCTTGGGGAAGAAATCGACTAAAGTTGACGGCGGCTGGCCAGGAAGGCGCTTATCAAAATAACGAGAGTAATTTTCAATTCCGGAACAGTAACCGGTCTCCCTAATCATTTCAATATCATATTTTACCCGCTCCTCAATTCGCTGGGCTTCAATCAATTTGTCTTCCAATTTGAACTTTTTAACCTGGGCTTCCATATCTTTCTCAATTTCACAGATGATACCCTCTAAATCAATATCTGGAGTGACAAAATGTTTGGCCGGATAAATTTCTAAATCAGTTAATTTTTCTCGAATTATCCCAGAAATCCCGTCAATTGCTTCAATGCTTTCTACAACGTCGCCAAAAAAGCGGATTTTGTAAGTAAAATCAGTATATGCCGGGTATATTTCAATTGTCTCGCCTTTGACTCTGTAAGTGCCGCGTTTTAGGTCATAATCATTGCGCTCATATTGCAAAGTAGCAAAATTCTCCAATAATTCCTGCCGGCCAATGCTCTTGCCAACTTCCAGCCTGGCAACCTGAGCTTTGTAATTTTCCGGCGAGCCAATGCCGTAAATACAAGAAACCGAGGCGACTATAATAACATCACTGCGGGTCAAAAGTGCCTGTGTTGCCGCATGCCGCAAGCGATCAATTTCATCGTTGATTGATGAGTCTTTCTCGATATAAGTGTCAGACGACGGTATATAGGCTTCTGGTTGATAGTAATCATAGTAAGAAACAAAATAGTGCACCGCGTTGTCGGGGAAAAATTGCCGAAACTCATCCGCTAGTTGCGCCGCCAAAGTTTTGTTGTGAGCAATGACAAGTGTTGGCTTCTGAACTTTGTCGATTACATTGGCAATAGTAAAAGTTTTGCCTGAACCAGTAACGCCCAGAAGTGTTTGATATTTTTCGCCGGCCAAAACTCCTTGCGATAATTTTTCAATCGCAATTGGCTGGTCGCCCGTCGGCTTAAATTTTGATTTGATTTGAAACTTCATATAGTCTTGATAATTTATCTAGTATATGTTAAAAATTAATAGTCTGCAAGCCTCTACACTTAGGAGCAGGAGGATCGTCCATGGATCGCGCACTAGGCGGACCAGTTAAGAGCAAGATGCGGCACGATCGCCGGGGGCATGGAGGACCCCCATCGCTGTACGGCAAGTACAGACCGATCAAGGCTGAACGCCTTGGCAAGTCTGGCAAGACGACGGCCGCAGTGCTACATGCCAAGGAGCGAAAGCGGAATCGCATTCCGACAGTGCCGGCATCTGTTGCTGACACTCTTGAGTTCATCAAGGGCTGTGTCAACCTCGACCCCGATCACGCAGGAGCAATGATGGCATGTGCAGGTGGCAGCAAGGAAGACATTGCCGCTGCCGTCGCAGCCACCAAGAAGTTCGCTCCGACTGTAACCCAGTCTCATCTTTCGACCCCCCCGCCACCCAAGCAGACGCTACAGCAGATGGCCTATGCGGCGGCTATGGGTACGAGCCCATCCAAGATTGGCTCCGCCATCGAATTTGGTGCCCCGCCGAGGCCGAATCTGCCTGGCGGCAAGCCGGTAACCAGCGGTGGAGACGAATGGCGCCAGAAGTGCGAGGACCACATCGCCAAACACGGGTCAAGGGGTGTCAAACTGCCCAACGAAAGCTGGGAGGATTACTACTACTACCTGACCGCTTGAGTCGGCTGAACCGATCCGCGGAGTTGGCACAATGTGTGCCGACGCCGCGGAATTTTTTATCTAATTGTCTTATTTTCGTTGCGCCACTTTTCAATTTCAGCATGGTTTCCTGACATTAAGACATCTGGGACCTTTTTACCATTATATTCTATTGGCCGAGTGTATTGCGGATATTCTATAAGATAGTTTCCTTCTTTGTCTTTCTCCATAAAAGACTCTGATTCTGGCGAATCCTCCGACAAAACGCCGGGGATTAACCGCGAAACAGAGTCAACCATTGCCATCGCGGGAATTTCACCTCCGGTTAAAACATAGTCACCAATTGAAATTGATTCATCCACTAAATCATAAATTCGTTGGTCAAATCCTTCATAGTGCCCACAAACCAAAATAATATTTTCATATTGCGATAATTCCTTAGCGATGTCCTGATTGTAAGTTCGGCCATTCGGCGTAAGTAAAATGGCTCTACTCCTGAGTTTTGAGTTTTGAGTTTTGAGTTTTGAGATTGCCGCGTCGACAACATCAACTCTTAAAAGCATTCCCTTTCCCCCGCCACAAAGTGTGTCATCGACATTTCGGTGTTTGCCTTCACCAAAATCACGCAATTGATGTAGATTAATATCAATTAAGCCCTTTTCTTTGGCACGATTAATAATGCTCTCAGAAAGAGGACCTTCAAACATTTGCGGAAATAATGTGATAATGTCGAATCGCATTTTTACCTTTGTCATTCCGGACTTGATCCGGAATCTATTTGATAGTGGATCCTGAATCAAGTTCAGGATGACAGCCAATACTATTATACAAGAAAACGCCACGAAAAATGTTGTGGCGCTTTCTTTAAATTGTAATCTTAATTAGGCAAGAACGTCGGTTGGGACATCATCGATATCTTCAGCTTTTGCTTCTTCAACTTCTTCTGCTTTTTCCTCAGCTGGAGCTGCGACTTCTTCGTCTGATTTTCTCTCCGGTCGCTCGGATCCTTCTGGTTCAACAATTTTCAAATTAATTCTGGCGTTATTCTTTGCTCCGAAAACTCGTAGTAATGTGCGAACTGCTTTTGCAGTGCGGCCTTCTTTGCCGATAATTTTGCCCATGTCTTCTGGGGCAACTGTGAGTTCGACTAGAACTCCCATTTCATCAACGCTTCTCTTGGTTGAAACTCCTTTTGGATCGTCGACAATTGCTTTAACAACCATCTCGACAAATTCCTGATCTGTCATTTCTGCCATAGTGTTCTCCTCAAAACTTAAATACTATTTATTCTGATTTTTCCGCTTCAACTTCAGCCTCAGGCTGGGATATTTCTTCAGCTGGCTCCTCGGCAACTTCTTGGGCCATAGGCCCATCAGCCTCTGGCTGAGGTGCTGGATCTTGCACTGACTCCTCTGCTGCTGACTCTGCTACTTCAGGTTTTGTAGCCGGGGCTTCTTCTTTGACCTTTTTCTTTGTTGCTTTGCCGTGGACTACTTTTATTTTATCCTTTTTTGGCAAAACGTCAAAATCGCAGAGTAAGTTTCTGGCAGTATCAGACGGCTGTGCGCCCATGCTGATCCAGTACAGTACTCTGTCTTTTTTAACTTGAAATCTGTCCTCTTTGTTGCCTGGATTATAAAGTCCAAGAATCTCAATGTTTTCTCGCTTTACTGCGCGCGACTTTTCAGCAACTACTAACCGGTAGATAGGAGTGTGGCTCTTGCCAACTCTTGATAATCTGATTTTTAGCATTTCTTTCGTTTCCTAAATAATTTTTAAACTTCTATATGAGATTCTATCAAATTAGCTACCAAGTGTCAATGGAATGTTGCCAGCAAGATACTCATTGTATGCCATCTCTCGCTTCCCTTCTGGTTTAACGGCATCAATGACTAACTTTTTCTCTTTATTAATATGGGCCTTGGTAATAAATACTTTTTTGCCATTAATCTCTGTGTAAACTCCAGGCCATGGGTTTAGCGCTCTAACCATCCGGTCAATTTGCTCTGGTGCTTCACCGCCGCCAATTTTTCCATCTAGCTTTGAAAATTTCTTAGTGACGCTGACTTTTTCCTCAATTTGTTTAATCGGGTGAATTTCATCTGCCAAGTAATATGGAACTGTTTCGGCCAACAGATCCGCTCCAAACTCCGCTAATCTGTTTTTAAGCTCCTGCGCAGTTTCTCGTGGTCGAATTTTAATTTCCAATTGTGATAACACGTCGCCAGCGTCAATTTTGTCTGAGAGTTTAATGATTGAAACACCAGTCTTTTTATCACCATTCAGCACCGCCGAAACAACAGGAGAAGGGCCACGATACTTTGGTAATAGTGACGGGTGAATATTTAAGATTCCGTATTTCGGCAAATCAATTAATTCCTTGGAGATTATTTGAGAAAAATCAGCCAAAACAATTAATTCCGGGTCAAGCTGCCTAATTTGATCGATAACATCCTTTGAGTTGATATCGGCTATCTTGTAAATTTGCATTCCGTCATTCCCGTGAAGATCTTCGAAGTGACCCTGTGGGCGGGAATCTACTATTAGTGGATCCCCGGATCTGGCTCCGCCGTCCGAGGATGACTGCGTCAGTTTCGCGGTTAGCTGTGCCACTAGCGTTGGCTGCAAATCGCCGTTTCTTCCAGCCGGGCGATCTTCGGTGGTATAAACGCCAACAAGCCCGAACTGTGGATCGGTAGTCATCCGCTCGAGTGCAGGCAAGCCAAGTGAACCGTTACCGATAAACAAAGTTTTAACAACTTTAATGTGGTCGATCATCAAAACCCCGTTTAAGTGATCGATTTCGTGTTGCAGAACCCGAGCAAGAAGTTTTTCATCTTCCAGGGTGTATTCCTTGCCCCAACGGTCAAGGGCCGTAACCTTAACTTTTTTCGGGCGTTTAATGTAGAGCTCCTTGCCAGGAAACGATAAACAGCCCTCAACCATGAATTCTTTGTCTTCAGAAAACAGCTCAACTTTTGGATTGATGACAACCGACAATGGAAAATCTTCCTCTGATTTTTCTGGCGTTTCGTATTCGGCAACAATAATTTTTTTACTAACGCCAACTTGAGGCGCCGCCAAACCAATACCGTCAGCATTACGCATTGTGTAGATCATGTCATCAATAAGTTCCTGAATTTCACCATCAAAAACAGAGACTTCCTGCGCCTCGGCTCTCAAAATTGGATTTGGATCTTTTAAAATCTCTCGTTTCTTCATAATGTCATCCCGCGCTTGATGCGGGAACTTAGTCCTTCTTGCCTATTACTTCTTCTTTATATTTCGTTTCCCAGTCCCAAGCAGTTTTGGCCATATCCGGCAAGCGATACTGCGCCTCCCAACCCAAAATATTTTTAGCCTTACTCGAATTGGCAATTGAGATTGATGGGTCACCACTTCGACGGTCCGCAACCCTGTATTTTACTTCTACCCCAGAGACTTTTTCGACTTCTTGTATTACTTCCAGCACCGTAGAATCTTCACCTGTCGCAAAGTTGAAAACATCTGACTTGCCTCCATCAAATAAGTATTTCAGTGCAGCAATGTGGCCAGTGGCTAAATCAGCAGGGTGAATATAGTCACGAACACCAGTACCATCTTTGGTTGGATAATCATTGCCAAAAACTGAAAGTTCAGGAATATCACCCTTAATTTGAGCAATAACCAGAGTCATTAAATTTGTCGGCTTCGGTTTAGAATCTCCAGTTTTGCCCTCAAGGTCAGCGCCACAAACATTAAAATACCTGGCGGCAACCGAGTTAATTCCGAACATTTCATTGTACTTGTACAGCAGAACTTCGTCAAGCAGTTTTGAGACACCGTAAATCGATAGTGGAATACGCAGTTTAAAAATGTCCGCATCGGATAATTCTAGCTCCGGCACATTTGAGTATTTTTGGCGATATAAATCCAAAAACTTTTGTAGAAAATCTTCACCAGATATATCTCTGTCGTCCCATTTACCTTCAAGCAATGCGGCTTGCTGCGGTTGATATTCGTTGATAAAACTTTCTTTCCATGGAATGTCGGAGCCCTTTGTTGGATTGCCATAACTGGCTGCCGTGGAAGATTTGACGATAAATTTACAACCGGCGCCCACCATGGCATCTAGAATATTTACGAAATTAGCGACGTTATTCTGAAAATATTTCTCCGGCTCCAGCATTGACTCACCAACAGCCAAATAGGCGGCAAAATCAATTACTGCGTCCGGCTTATGCTTAGTAAATACTTCTTTTATCTGATCAGCGTTTTCCAACGAAACTTTTTCTAAGGTTACGCCTTCCGGCAGCAATTCTTTGTAGCCAGCCCGCAAATCATCAATTACAACAACTTCAAAACCAAGGTTAACTAATTCAGCTACGGTATGTGAGCCAATGTATCCAGCACCGCCGGTGACTAAAATCTTTTTCATTATTTTCCCTTGTCATTCCGGATCACTTGCGGGTAACCCCATGAAGCCAGTCCGGATTCTTAATCTTTTTTACTATTTCTCTATTGAATTATACCTGAGAATAACAATTTTTTCTAGAGTAATTGATCTTATCGGACATAGTTGTTATAGTGGTGGCAAAATACTGCCAGGAGATGATGACAATGAGGGGCAACTGCAGTTGCACAGGATGCAGAAAGCATCCGAACCATTCACTCGCAAGCAGCGGGGAAGCGGCCATTGTCGAGTGCATTGGAATACCAGCTTCATGCTCCAAGACACTGACGCAGATGCCAGCCAACTCTATCACCGTCGAGAACAAGTTCTTCGGTGGTATCGCACGGATATACTTCGGTGGCAAAGTCATCAAACTGCCAGGCGGCGGCTTTGCACGATGCGTTTCTTATCAGCGTCGCGAATAGCGACTATGAGACAGAGAATAACACGGCCCAGACCCTACAAGGTCTGGCATTTTTTATTTAAATCAACCAAATATTCCGATTTTAAACAATCAACAACAATCGGAAGATTTTCTAGAGCAAGTTGAGTGCGTCGACATCCCAAGTTAGATTTGGAAACTTAGAAAAAAGAGCTGAGATGTTTTTATCTGGCAATTTTTTGGCTTTGATAATCACTTGATAGCGATATTTGTTATTTAACCGCTGGAAAAAACAAGCTCCAGGACCAATGAATTCGATATTGTCATTCCCGTGAAGATCTTCGAAGTGACCCTGTGGGCGGGAATCTATTATTAGTGGATCCCCGGACCTGGCTTTGCCGTCCGAGGATGACATAACAACTCGCAGTTCTGTCGCAAGTTTTTCAATATTTGATTTAGCTTTCACTTGACTCGCATCTTCCGATAAAACTCTGATGATATGCGAAGCTGGCGGATAATTTTTCTTAATCCTTTTTTCAATTTCAGAATTGTAAAACCCTTCAAAATCATGCAACGCGGCAAAGCGAATTGCTGCGGAATTTGGCCAGTAAGTTTGAATAATTGTTTGTCCCAATTTTTGCCGTCGGCCGGAACGTCCGGATACCTGAGTAATTAAACGAAAAATCTTTTCCGCTGCCCGAAAGTGTGGCATATGCAGCCCAACATCGGCAGAAATGATTCCAACTAAGGAAACTCCAGGGATATCAAAACCTTTGGCCAAAATTTGCGTACCTATAACAATATCAAATTTATGATCACGAAAATCACGGTAGAATTGTTCATATTGGGAGTGGTTTTGCAAAACTTTGGCATCTACCATTTTAATCCTAGCTTTTGGAAAGAATCTCTTAATTTCAAGTTCAATTTTTTCCACGCCGGAACCGAAGTATTTAATTCGAAAGCTGCCGCAATCTGGGCACTTGGCCGGAATCGGCAATTTTTTTTCGCAATGGTGGCAAATCAAATAGTTACCGGATTGATTGACGTGATAGATCATTGGAATTTCACACCTGTCGCAAGTAACTACAAAGCCGCAGTCACGGCAGGAAACGAAAGTCGCCATGCCACGACGATTCAAAAACAAAAGTGCCTGTTCTTTTTTCTTTAATACCAGGGCCAATGATTCTTGCAGCTTTTCCGAAATTGGTGAAAAATTTTCTTTTTTGATCTCATCTTTCAAATCTATAATCTCAGCAACCGGCAACATTAAAGAATTATAGCGGCCAGCCATAGTAAACAAATCATACATGCCCGTCATAGATTTATAATAAGTTTCAACCCTAGGCGTTGCTGAGCCCAAAACTAAAAGCGCACCTAACTGCTGTGACAACTTTTCTGCCAAAACGACAGCGTCGTAGCGCGGATTTTGCTCCTGTTTGTACGAATCTTCCTGTTCCTCATCAATGATAATTAGACCAATATTCTCATTCGGCACTAAAAGCGCGCTCCTTGGCCCGACAATAATTTTTTTATCACCGCGGTAGAATGATTGGTAACAATGAAACTTCTGCGATTTTGATAATCCTGAGTGCATTAAGACAACGTCGCCGCCAAATACTTCTTCAAAACGCTCAATGTTTTGTGGTGTAAGTACTATTTCTGGTACCAACATAACAACTGATTTTCCGAGCCCGATAGTTTTTTTTGCCAAATGCAAATAAATCTCCGTTTTACCCGAACCTGTTACGCCATAAATTAATGCCGGCTTCTTTTTCTCAGATGTTAAATTTTTTGCCAGTTTTTCGTATATGCTTTTCTGGTCCATTGTTAGCGGATTTAGCTTCTTGGAAGCAGATGGCTGACAGCTGTTAGCTGATAGCTTTCTTGGACTTTTTAAATTTGGCGGCAAGAACATCGAAACCGCTTCGCCCAAACTGCATAAATAATACTCCGAAACCCAGTTGGCTAGTTCGATGTAACTCTCTGGAATTATAGATTCAGGATTGATTGAAACAATTTCTTTAATTTTAAATTTTAAATTTTCATTTTGAACTTTGAACTTTGAACTTTGAACTTTTTCTACCACTCCCCTGATTGTTTTCTTCCCAAAAGGAACATTTACAATCGCTCCGACTTTAATTTGTGAGGATAATTCCTCCGGTATGCCATAACTAAAAACTCCAGCCCCGCCGTGAGTCCTAGTTTCTGGTATGACATCAATAATCATAGCCAGAGTATATCAATATTCCTTGCTGAATATAAAGCACACTGAAAGCGCCATATTATCTGAACGACCGATTAATTTTATTGTTCTTTAGATTTTAGAGATTGCACTTTGAGCTATTTTATGTTATTGTAAATATCTAATGAGTGAAAAACTACTTCAAAATCCTACCGTTGCAATCGTGGGCCGGCCAAATGTTGGCAAGTCAACTTTTTTTAATCGTTTAGTCGGTGACCGCAAAGCGATTGAATCAGAAACTCCTGGGACCACAAGGGATAGAATCTATTCAAAAGCCGAGTGGTGCGGCAGGGAATTCACACTAATTGACACTGCCGGACTATTTGATAACGCTTCTGGAAAAGATATCTCGAAATTAACAAAAGTCAGCATTGATGTCGCAATTTCCCAGGCCGATATTATTATTTTTCTAGTTGATGTAACTGAAATTACACAGGATGACCGCGAAGTAGCAAAAGTTCTGCGGAAAAGCGGTAAAAAAGTATTTTTGCTGGCAAATAAGGCCGACAATGCAACTCGGGAAATACCTACCCAGGGAGTGTTTTCACTCGGTTTCGGCCAGCCAAATTATATTTCGGCAATCTCTGGCCGCAGTGTTGGTGATTTTCTAGATCTTCTGACTGCTGATTTTTCTACAGAAAAGCCAATTGTCGAGAAAACTCGAATTATTGACGTTGCTTTTGTTGGTCGACCAAACGTAGGTAAATCAACCCTACTCAATTACTTGGCCGGTGAAGAAAAAGCTATTGTTTCGGATATTCCGGGTACGACAAGAGACACAACTGATGCGACTATTGATTTTGCCGGAGAAAAAATTAGATTTATAGACACTGCCGGAATCCGTCGCCGGGGAAAAGTTGAATCCGGAATTGAAAAATTCTCTGTTATCCGCACAATGAAAGCCCTGGATGATTCCAGTGTTGTAGTAATTTTGATTGACGCTGAAGAAGGACTGACAAATCAAGATGCCCACCTAGCTGGTAACGCAAAAGACCAAGGCAAGTCTATTATTATTGCGGTAAATAAATTCGATCTCTGGGACAACGAAGCAGATGAAGATATCAAAAATAAAATGTCCCGTGCCCTGGGCAAACTGCAAGCCGACCTGGCTTTCATTCCTTTTGTGCCTGTAATTTTTCTTTCGGCTAAAACCGGTAAGAATCAAACCGTCTTACTGAAAAAGATAGTTGAGGTTTACAAACAAAGATTTGTCGAGGTAGAAAAAGAAGAACTGTTAGAAATTATTCGCGCTGCAGCTGACAGAAATCCGCAGATTCCAAAAATTCTCGACTTCTATCAGGAAAAAACCAATCCCGTAGTATTCAAATTGATTTGCCCAAATAAAAATCATTATCATTTCTCGCATTTGCGCTACCTTGAAAATGTTATTCGTGATCATTATCCATTTACCGGCACTCCAATTTTTATTGATATAATTGACCTACACAACAAGAATAAATAATAACTTTTGGAGCAACCGTGGAAGATTCAATTTACAAAAACGGCGTTTACAAAAAAAAGAATCCAGATTGGCACGATAGCGATGCGAAATGGAAAGCTGAAAAAATTTTCAAGATACTTGAGAAAAACAATCTACGCCCGACTTCAATTTGTGATGTTGGTTGTGGCACTGGGGGGGTATTGCTTGAGTTAAAGAAATCATTAAAAAACACTAGGGAATTACTAGGCGTAGACATCTCTAGGGAAGCAATCGACATAGCCAAAAAGAGAGAATCAGCCAAATTGAAATTTCAGGTTGGGCAGTTCCCACAAAAAAAATATGATCTAATAATGGCGATTGATGTCGTTGAGCACCTGGAAAACTACGCTAATTTATTCAGAAAACTTAAAACAAATTCAAATTTAGTCATTTTGCACATCCCAGTTGATGTAAGCATTTACAGCTTTTTCAGGAAAACATTTTATTCTAGAAGTATCAACTCTGTCGGGCATTTACATTTTTTCACCAAAGAATCGCTTCTTTCAATCATCGAGCATTATGGATTTGAGATCTTGGATTATAATTATACTGCCCCAGGAATCGAAAAAATTTCGGGCACTCTAAATTCTAAAATAGGCAAATATGTTCGAATTGTTACCAAAATATTCGGTACAAATGTTAGCTCAAAGATTATGTGTGGCTATTCTTTACTAATATTAGCGCGGCCAATAAATAAAAAAATGACATCTGTTGATTTGTTGAACAAAAACAGGTAAATTGTGTCTACATGGAGGGAAATGGACTCGGAAATCGATGAGTTTGAAGAAACTGATGACGACGCTGACGAAGTAAAAGGTTACTCTCCAGTGTCAAGACAGAAGAAGAACCGAAGAAAGTATTTTTGGTTAGTTTTTATAGTTGTGCTAATAGTAATTAGCGTTTTCTTCGCTTATGTCAGTTATATTAGAGCCAAGTACAATAGAATGGTCGCAGGTTACAAAGCCGGAACAATAGAAAATACAAAAAATATTTTCCTCCCCGGAAAACTAAGCGGTGAGGAAACAGGTGATGTCAACTTATTATTTGTTGGGATGAGAGACAAAAGTATGTACGGAGCATATTATTCAAGCGCGATGATGGTAGTCAATATTGATATAAAAAACAATCATATTAATTTGATTTCTATCCCTCGCGACCTTTGGATCCCGATAGATGGTAATCCAGGAAAAGCAAACTCGGTGCTAAAGACTGCGATAGACAATCCCAACAAATACCCAGAAAATGGACTTCCGTTTGTAAAAAATACTTTTTCAAACATACTAGGTATTGATATTAACTACATATTTACATGTGACTTCGATTCATTCCAAAAAATCATAAATCAAATTGGTGCAGTTAACGTGAAAATGTCGGATGCCGAAGCTAAAAACTATCCATTTTTGAAATTCGGGGAATTTTCATCTAGTAAAGACAAGGCAAATCCCGGGCTATACCATTTCGACGGGCCACAATCACTAACTTTTGTCAGCTGGCCGAAAGATGCTGTGCCAGACTTTGACAGATTACGACGAATGCAATTATTCATGTTTTCCTTTGCCGAGCAGTATATTGATAACAGGTCTTTATTGAAATTCAAAACTATTAACAATGTTCTAAATGTTTCCGAAGACAACATAAGAACCAATATGCAAGTTTGGGAATTGAAAAAGATTATTAATTTGGGAGAGAAAACTCCACTGGCAAATATTAAACAACACAAACTTACAACTGACCCAACTGACCCGGGCGGACTTCTACGAGAATCACATTATTTCAATACAACCTACAGCCCGATTGCCGGTGATAATGACTTTTCTGCAATTCAAAACTGGGTAAAAAGCATTTTAAAATAAAAAACTCTGCAAAGTTTAATTCTCAAGGCAAATAACAAAAAGCTGCCTGATCTACCATAGACAACTAATAATAGCTATTCGTCTTTCGAAGATACTCTTCGGTTTTCTGCTTTAATTTTCTCAGCACTCTATCCGTTTTCTTCTGAAGCAATTTAGAATCAAATTTTCTAGCCATTTGCAGATTAAGTCCTGAATTTTTTTCCAGCATTTCTGGCGATGACAAAAGCTCAATTATCTTTTTTGCCAAGGCCTCTGGATCATTAGGAGGGACTAAAACCTTCTTTGGTAAAATTTCCGGTATTCCACCAACGCTTGTTGATATTGCTGGTAAGCCTGCTGCCATCGCTTCAATCAGAGCCCTTGGCATACCTTCGGCGCGTGACGGCAACACAAACAGATCGGATTGATCTAACCGTTTAAAGATTTGTTTAAAATCATTAATCTGCCCCAAAAATTTTATTTTCTTGGACAACCCAAGCTTTTCCGTCATTCTCTCCAACAATTTCCGGTATTTACCATCACCAATTATAGTTAACCTATAATTGCGCTGATAATCCTTACAAATTTTGATCGCCCTAATTAAAACTTCGGGCGACTTGTAAAGCTGGGAAAGTGTCCCGACATAAAGTATTTTGTTATTCTGACGCCCAAAATACTTTTTAGGATTTTTTCTAATATTTGCGGTTTTAAGTATCGCATCAGATACACCAATGGCATAAGTGTCTTTTCCTGGTGGATACTTCTGCTGTAGCGCACTCAGCGTGACGTAACTTGAAACCGACGATCCCAGACACTGTTTTTTTAAATGTTGTGTGTAATATCGCCTAAAATACCAGCGGAAGATATTTTTGTTTGTACCTGGGGAAAAAGCATCCCCGGGGTCACTTATTACATTTAGCCCATAGGGAAAGTCCGCCAATAACGACGTAACCAAATTTGAAAGCGTTCCTGGGGCTTGAAGACAATATGCGCAATCTTTGGGTAAGTTGCGGATCAAAATATTTTTGATTTTATAATATTTGATTAAAAAATCGAATGGTCCCAGAAAATCGGGCAAGTTAATGAAGCTGATTTTTTTTGAGTCTACTCTGACAAAATTTTTTGGCACCTCACTTAGCCGTTTAACCCGAGCAATTATAATCACGCCAGAAAATACATTGGTATACCTCTTCCAGTAGCCTCCGTTAAAAGCTCCGGCTGACCAAATAGTTCCGTCGGGTGCCTGGAAAAAATGAAGTTCAGACGCAACGACAACTTTCATAGATTTGCAATTTATTTTGAATTTAGCAATGATTGTTTAAAATTTCTTGGGTGGCAATATTTTGTAGTACTTTTTCAGATACTTTAGATAACTGGAAATATGAACCCAGGATATTCTTCGGAATAACCCCCAAAGTCCAAACTGTGTGGATAAATGCCTAGCAATGTGAATTGCCTTAGCCTGAGGGAGGTACCAAACCTCGTAACCATTTTCCCAAAATTGCCGGCACCAATCAACATCTTCCATATAAAGAAAAAAACGTCCGTCCATCAGCCCGACATGTTCCAATGCTGCTCTGGACACAAACATAAATGATCCAGATACCCAATCAACTTTTTGGGCCCGATTATGATTAGCCTGCAACATCATGTGATCACTAACTTTACGTTTTATAAAAGGTAATCTGTTGATTATTGGAAGCCGCTTGTAAAGCAATGTTAATGGGCCAGGAAAAGTTCGGCAGGAAAGATGTAGATCACCTTCTAGTGTCAGTAATTTGGGACCAATCATACCAACATTCTGATGTTCTTTGGCGAATTTATAAAGTTTGGTAAGTGTGCCATCGATGATAATTACGTCAGGGTTTATCACCGCAAGATACTGACCGCTTGATTTTAAAATTCCTAAATTGACACCTTTAGCATAACCAATATTTTCCTTAGGATTGATTATTTTTATCCCAGAAAACTTTCGTCGCAAATTGCTTAATGCCATTAGGTTTTTTTCGCTGCTATTATCAACAACAATAAATTCGACCGATAAATTACCAAATGAATCATTGGCAGAATCTAATAACTGTAAAATAACGTCGTATGATTCAAAATTTACAACTATGACTGAAATGTCAATTTTTCGGCTTTTTATCACCATTCCCCACCCCAAAAAAGAAATATCACTTCGCGTCTCCGTTTTAAAAATGGATTTCTCTGAACCGATTCTAATAATCTCAGGAAAAAAATCTAATGTCAAAAAGAATACCCAGCTCAAATATTTTCAACATTGATTAAACTATACTCTTACTGCGCAAATATTGGTTAGCGCCAAAATAACTTATAATTTGATATAAATTATTTTTAATTTAGTATATTATTCTAATAATTATTGCAGCAACTAAAAAAGACTAAGCAATTGTAATACCTTCCTCTAAACTAGTACTATTAACTTAGCCACAAATATTTCAGAAAAAATTATTATGAAAATATTACAAATTATTGATACTCTGCTTGTTGGTGGAGCCGAGGACGTAGCAATCAATTTGGCGATCGGTTTCAAAGAAAGCGGTCATGATTCAAATATTTTGATCCTGACAAAAGAAAAATCTAAAAAAAACATCAAAAAGTTAAAATTAGCAGGCATTAAAATACTCACTCTTAAATCACCAAGGTATTCCATTGCATCGATCTTGGAAGTTAAGAGAATAATAAAAGATTTTCAAATCGATATAATTCAAACTCATCGTTCTGGTTTTTATTATTTTCTCTCAAATCTGATGACCAAAAAAGTTTTTGTAAATACCGCTCACGGGCTTTACGAAAACGAAACTGGACCAAAGGGTAAATTATTTTATAAAATTTTTCTTCCGTTCACATCCGCACTCGTATCAGTATCAGAATCAGTAAATAAATCGATCAAAAAAAATCATCAGGTTAAAAATACCCAGGTAATAAATAATGGCATTAAAATTTTTGACCGCCACGCGCTTAACAAGCCAAAGCTGGGCAATATTACAAAGCAACTAATTGGCAACACAATATTCGTAAATGTCGCCAACCTGCTGGCAGTAAAAAACCACGAACTTTTAATTAACTCATTTGCTCTTGCCAAAATTAAGCGGCCTAAAATAAAATTAATAATTGCAGGCGATGGGCCACTAAAAGAAAAAATAGACTCATTAATTCTTTCTCTGAAATTGGAAAATGATGTTTTTTTACTCGGTTCACGTGATGATATTCAGCAAATTCTGGATATCTCAGATATTTTTATTTTAAGTTCAAAATCCGAAGGATTAGCCTTGTGCTTATTGGAAGCGATGGAAAGAAGTCTGCCAGTTGTGTCAACCAGGGCCAGTGGGTCAAACAGTGAAATTATTTCAGATGGCAAAAACGGCTACTTGGTTGATTCGAATGAAAAAGATTTTAGCGAGGCGATGGCCAGACTTGATGCAAATAAAAAATTACGAAAAAATATGGGGCGAAATGGTCGAGAAATAGTAGAGAAAAAATACTCGATTGATATTATGGTCAAAAACTATCTAAGGCTATATAAAAAACTGCTTAAAAAATAAAAATATTATCCGGAAATATTGCAGTTGCACTCGATGAAGTAAAACCAGTTGCGTCCAAGAAACTTATTAGTCCGTTTGTGAAAAATTAGGGGCTGGTACCTAACCAACATTTGCCTAAACAAAAAAACAGTTTCGTGGTCCAATTCAGGTATATTTTGAAACAATAATCTCCACCTTATCAAACCAATGGTTGCAGATTTTATAAGTCTTGGTTTTATTGTTCAGTTATTATTTTTGAGTTAAAATACAATAAGACAGGAAGAAATAACTCTCATGATGACTGCAAACGAAAAAATAAAAGAGCAACTAGGTAATCTGCTTCCAATTCACATTGTCGCACTATTACTTACATTGACAATCTTTTTTTTCATGGCCTCGTTTAACCTTTCGGAGAACAATCAACTGTTACTCTGGCAATTTTTATTGATTACTACATTTATTTGGATGATTTGGTCCTGGGTCAAACTGAAAAAAACTTTTTTTAATCCTTATGGCTTGTTCTTAATTGCAGCATTTTTATTCAACTTCTCATGGATTATTCTGTCTTTTATCCCAGGTAATTCCGTGGCTTTGCTTGCAAATTATTTCCCTACCAACGTTGTGGTAATGACAATTATTGTAGTCGATCTCTCGATTATGGGACTCCACCTTGGAGCACTTTTAGCTGTGACATTTTTCTCGAGATCAAAAGAAAAAAAGGCTTTGAGCATAGCAGATGAGAACCTGATCATTGTTGGCTATTTTCTTATTCTAGTCTCGATCTATCCCTTTTTTCTGACAATAAAAGAAGCAGTTTCACTTTCAATTAGTTCCGGCTATACTTCCCTATATCAACTAGCTCCAACCACTGGGTTATTAGCTGGGCCAACAATTTTGGCTAGCTTCATTATTCCGGGAACGCTCTTACTTCTTGCGGGGAGTAAGAAAGATAGGGCAACTCGGCTTATTTCATTATTACTAGTTATCTCCATTGCTGTACTTCAGCTAGTTGTCGGCAAAAGATCAACCGCAATAATGCCACTTGTTGCCTATATTTGGCTTTGGCACAAAACAATAAAACCCGTGAATATTATCGTGATTTCAGCTCTTTCTGTATTGTTTCTATGTCTACTATTTCCGATAATTAGAATTTCTCGCGACATTTCAGGAATAGATAAATTCTCTTGGCAAAATATTAGTAATAGCCTATCAACAACAAATCCGCTTCTAGATACACTTAATGAAATGGGGTCATCGATAAAAACAACGGCCTACACAACTCAACTCATTCCATTGCATCGCCACTGGGATTTGGGGACGAGTTATTTATATTCTCTGACCACTATCATGCCAAATTTTTTCTGGAAAATTCACCCAGCTATCCAGCATGGGACACTCTCTGACTGGCTGATAACCACTGTGGACCCAGTTGCCGCAAAAAACGGTCTGGGACTTGGGTATTCATTCATCGCCGAAGCCTACGCCAATTTTGGGTTTTACGGATCATGGATAATAACAATGGTTATTGGCATATTTTTTGTTTCTATTTCAGAGTTCGCAGAAATTCGTAAAGATAAACTTTATTTTGCTGGTCTTGCGGCGTATCTCTCATTTTTTCTTTTCTTCGCACGCGGAGAATCAGTAGGAATTATTAGGCCTTTCTTCTGGTATTCGCTCCTTCCGATCGGATTGGTATTAATGATAAATAAATATCGCGCGAAAAAGATGAGTGCCTAGAAAGCGAAAATTTGTTGTTTGCATAATACCTTTTCTGGTATAATAGGACTAAATAAATTAATCGGAGGGAGATGAACGAATATAACTCTTTTCTTAATGGCCACAGGGTAAAAAAATTGCATTACCAGTTACTTTTTGCTGTTGCTTTTTTATCTGCGATTCTAGTATTTATTTTTTTTAGCCTCCAGCCACCAATTTATAACTCTTCCGGAAGATTTGCTGTTTTTTATAAGGATGGTAGCGGAGACTTGACAAGCAATTTGCAGACTAACCCAGATTTAACCAAATCAATTGCCGAAACAGTAAAGTCAAGATACTTCCTAGAAAAGATCTCCAGAGCATCTGACGTTGAATTTAATGAAAACGACTTAAACAATCTCGATAAAATTGTTAATGCAAGTGTTATTTCTAACTCGAACATAGTATTAATAGAGTTCTTCAATAAAAATACCAGTGCTTTAGACAAAATTAACAAAGTTTTTCTTGACGAGTTGAACTCATCAAAATTAATTTCCAGCACCAATTCTTCAATCACAGTTCAAACCATTGATCCGCTTTTTACCTCAGCTAATTCCAGTTATCCAAAACCTCTAACCAATGCACTGGCTACCTTTGCTGTTATTGTTTTTGCCGGTCTACTACTTATTTATTCTATCTCAGACCGAAGCTAGCATCAGAAATAATAAAAAAGACCACAGATAAAACATCGATGGTCTTTTTTATACTCTTGGGAAAGAGTCTTAGTAGTCTTGATGGCTCCAGAGCTTAAAATGATCGAGTGGAGTCACTGTTAGCCAAACGCGGCCGATAATGTTAGCCCGTGGCAGAATACCCCATTCGCGAGAATCAGACGAGTGGTCTCGGTTGTCTCCCAGCACAAAGAATTCGTTGTCTTTTAGCGTAACTTTAAGTTGCGCATCGGCAGTGGTAGCATCAAACAGATTGGTTTTAATTGATGCACCAATATACGATTCATTAATCTTCCTCGGTGTTGCATCATTGGAATCTGAAATATAGACGCTTCCATCTTTAATTGTCACCGTTTCGCCTGGAAGGCCAATGACACGCTTAATATAGATGATTGAAGGATTTTTTGGATAACGAAAGATCACAACATCACCACGCGACGGTTGAGTAAAGTCGTAAGAAATTTTTTCAGCGATTAAATATTCGTTGTTAACAAAAGTCGACATCATTGAGTCACCGTCGACTACAAACGGTTGGATAACAAAATACCTAATAGCGAATGCAACAAGCATTACAATCACAAAAGTCTTTGCTAGATCAAAAAGAAAAGAGAAGAAATTGCCTGCGCGATTTTCCCCTCCAGGATTGATGCTTGAAAGAGACTCATTATGCGGTTGTTCTATTTTTGTATTTTCTAGGTCTTCCATTTGCCAAAATTATTTTTATACTCTTCAAGTCTAGCGCGATTGACAACTCAAGTCAATATAATTTACACTAAAAGTAATATTTACCCGAATAAAAATTTAAGTTCGAATTGACAAAGAATAAAAAGCACAGAGAAAAATAATGAGAATAGTTCTTTTTTCAATTTTTGGGTACAACATTTATAGTCACGGTGTTTTTTTTGTTTTGGCAATGATAATTGCCAGCTACTTTTATTTCCGCCTAGCGGAAAAGGAGCACCTTTCAACCACCAAGTTTCTAATGAACATAATTCTAACTATAATTATTGGTGTTATAGCCTCCAGAATTTTGTTTTATTTTATGAACCTCAAATATTACACAAATCTATACCAAATGGCTAAAATTTGGCAAGGTGGGCTGGTATCGTTCGGAGGATTTATTTTTGGTGGATTAACATTTTTACTTCTAATTCGGGCTCAAAAAGAAAACGTTGGGAAGTGGCTTAATTTAGCTGGAGTTGCCTTTCCGCTGGGAATTGCCATTGGCCGAATCGGCTGTGTTCTGGCAGGAGAAGTCGGAAAAAGATATTATGGCCCGTTCGCTTACTTTTACCATTTTCCGGTTACCTCATTTGAAATCTATCTTTGCTTGGCAATATTCGCAATTAATTTTTCTCTATATTTATATGCAAAAAAATACATAATTGACTACTTTCTATTTTTTACTTTTGTAACGCTCTACAGTTTTTTCCGCATCTTCATCGATGCCTATCGCGGCGATCCAAACTTAATTATTGGAATTAATTTATCTCAACTGACATCATTTATTATATTTGCTTTATCATTCTTTATTTTTGGCATATATTACATGAAAAGAAAGGCGAAAACACCATGACAATAGACGAAAAATTCATTGCGAAACAACAAAAAGCCCTTCTGGCAGAAAAACAAAAATTGGAAAAGAAAATGGTTGAACTGGAAAAGTATCCAGATTATGGTAGCGGTGATGACGATAATGCCAAAGAATACGAGGATTTTGAGAACAATTTGAGCATTGAAAAACAACTTAAAACCCTGAACAAAGAGATAACCGCTGCACTAAAGACAATTGATAATGGCACCTATGGCAAATGTTCAGTTTGCAAAAAAGAAATTGAATCCGATAGGCTAAAATCAATGCCATACGCCGCCGTCTGCGTAGTTTGCCAAAAAACAAAAAAGAAATGAAACCAAAGCTATATCTCTGGCCAGCGCTTTTTGCTCTTTTAGTCCTATTTCTATTACAATTAATTCCTGTTTATATCAATCCGGATTTTTTGATCTTTAATGATCATTTTATTCTTGGCTTTTTTGGTGCCAATAATTTGGCAATAATAATTTTAGTTGCATTCTCTTATTTGCCGATAGTTATCTTGGACAAATCAGACAACAAAACAGTTCGATTTTCATCTGCAGTACTCTTATCTTCAATACTTTCAAATTTGCTAGACAGAATTTTCCGTGGCGGTGCTTGCGACTACATTTCAATTGGCCGTTGGCCAACTTTTAACATCGCTGATGTTTTGATAATTGTAGCAATTGTGATTTTAGGGCTACGCTATCTTACTGAGACAAAGAAATAAATCATAATATTTGCTTATATTAAAAAATGCCTCGTTAGAGGCACTTTTTAATTATTTGATTTTTTATTTTGAGACTTGTTTCACTAGTTCAGAGAAAGCTTCTGGCTGGGCTTTGGCCATTTCAGAAAGGACTTTTCTGTTTAGTTCAATTTTTTGGTCAATAAGTTTTTTAATAAACTGTGAGTAGGACAATCCGTTGGACCTGCAAGCAGCGTTGATGGAGATAATCCAAGCACCACGAAAATCCCGTTTCTTTCGGCGACGATCGATATAGGCGTTGGTACCAGCTTTAAGAACTGCTTGTTTGGCTAGTTTGACTTGGTTACGTCGGCCAGCCTTCATACCAACTGTTCTGGCGAACAGTCGCTTATGTTTGGCTTTAGTTGTAACTCCGCGTTTTACTCTTGGCATGATTGGAAATTTAAAATATTAAAACCATTATCGATTTAAAAGTTTTTTAACTCTTGATTGGTCATTTTTGCTAATTTCAACAAGACCACGTAATCGGTTAGATTTGTGAGTCAAAAGATGGTTGGCAGCTGCACGAACATGCATAATTTTGCCACTACCTGTAATTTTGAATCTTTTAGCTGTTGATTTGTGCGTCTTTAACTTCGGCATCCTGGCTCCCAGTATTTTTTCTTTTAATTAAATTTACTCTTATTTGATTGCCCAATTTTCTTGGCTCTTCGACTAAATCCATGCCGGACATGTCGGCGAAACGGCGGATAACGTCAATTGCTCTATCGGCGAAGATATTCTCTCTGCCCCGCAAACGAAGCGCAACGTTAATTTTGTGGCCTTTATCTGACAGTTCTTTGGCCTTATTGGCTTTGACTACAAGGTCATGATCACCAATTTTTGCCGACAGACGAATTTCCTTGTCCTCAAACTGCTTTGAATGCGCCCGGTTATCTTTATCTTTCTTTTCTTGTTCGTATTTGAATCGGCCAAAATCCATGATCTTGGCAACCGGTGGAACATTGTTTGGAGAAATTTCAACCAGATCTAATCCGGCTTCTTTGGCTTTTTGCAAAGCCAAAAACAAAGATTGGACGCCAAGAGACGCGCCGGCGGCATCGATTAGCATAACACGCGCTGCTCGAATCCGATCGTTGACCCGTAAAAATTTACTGCTTATGCCTGTCTCCTTCAGCGGCCTCACGGCCGATGTCCCGCATGGCCATTAGGCTTAGTGGGATTATTTCCTTAATACGAAGTAATACTAACAAATTATTATAGTTTGGTCAAGCATTTCCACTATTTTTTGTTATTAACCTGATTGTTTTCTGACTAATACCGAAAGTTGCTGGAGTTTTTGCCGCAATTCGGCCGTCAACCTTTATTTGTAGTTGCCTTGGGGAAAAAATCCGCAGCCCATCAGTTCTCACCAGTGTTAAATCAACATCTTTAACAATGCCAGGACCACCAATGACTTTTTTTAGCCGGCCCCAAAGGGTAGTTGACGCGGGGTCGACACTTTTCATGATCACATCAAGCTTGTCAGGAAATTTTCTGGCAAAATTCGGAAACTGGTTGGCGATATAAAGCTCTTTGACCTTAGCCTGCAAAACGAAATTTTCAAATTCTGCCGTAATTGAAGCCGGACGATCGAGTGCCATTTCGCAATACGAAAAGAAAACGTGCTGCTCGTTAATAATTCCAACACGAGTATCAGTCACTTTACGAAAACGAAGATTGGTAGCTGCTTCTTCCCAAGTATTTGCACCGATAATTTTGTAAATGTTTTCACTGGCGCCCAAAGGAATTACACCAAAAACTTGCTGCTTGGCCAACATGACCGAAGCAACTTCGTCAATTAAATCGTCAGAACCAATTGCAACAATAGTTGAGTAACCTTTAAAAACTCCTTGTTCAGCCAAGTCTCTGGCGGGACGGATTCGGTCCGGTACCGCAAATTCACCCGAAATCCCTAAGTCAGATAAATGATCTTTTATTGTTTCAATTTGCCGACGATTTTTGCATTTCCTAACGTCAAAAATGTAATAGTACATAGTAAAAACAATTCCTAATTTCTAAATCCTAATTTCTAACTAAATACCAAAAAATGAAAAAACTCTAACACCAAAAAATATTTGAAATTTAATCATTTGAAATTTTCCTATTTCATTTGACATTAGAAATTTGACTTTAGAAATTTTGAAGCCGATTATTTTTCCGGCTTGGCTTCCTCTTCTATCTCCTCTGTCTTTTCTCCCTTTGTTTCGATTGCTTCGCCACCCTGATCAGGCATAGTTGATTTGCCAACAAAAATTGCGCCCTGCTTAATAATTAGGGTTTTAACATTAATATCACCGATAACCTTGCCAGTAGCATTAATCTCTAGTTTTTCAGTAGCTTCAATTAAACCTTTGATAGTGCCGGAAACTTCAATAACTTTGGCTATCACGGGGCCCTTGATCACTGCCGTTTCGCCGACGTTAACGTTGTCATCACTACGAACCTCACCCTCTACTGAACCATTAACCTGAATAGAACCCTGGTTTTTCAGGTTTCCCTTTAAATTGACGTTAAGGCCAATTATTGTGTCAACATTTTCCACGTTTCTCCTTTCCATATTTTCCTTCATTTAATTATTTTTTATTTTTATATTTAGAATATACCAACCACATTTTCTTGATACTAACACAATAAAAGAGAAAACTAAAACAATATCGGCATTTTTTTCTTCTACTATCATAACCTAACAAAAAATTAAAATTTTGAAAAGTGCCCACTGTATTTGCTCAGAACTAAATTTCATTGTACTATTTATATAGACCGCAAGAGGAGCCAAAACACAATGGATACCCATGGGCCGAAACTCATTTGGAGACCTAACATTCTGGCGATTGGGTTCAAATCGAAGATGCTTCTTCGAGTGTTCAAGGTCGTTTTCTTCCACTCATTGTGTTTGTGGGGACAGCGACCTTATGAACTGATCATCGTCAAGTACGTCGATGGCGAACCGCCGGCTTGCTGGCCAGCGCTAATGACAAAGATCAGGGCCGGGCGCATTCGCCTACTTCCGTCACCGATCAAAGTAGTGGCAATCAACAACGCGCCAATGGCAGTGTCTGACAAAGATACAGTCGTCTACGTCTCTCCGCAAGAAATCGATGAGACCGAGCCCGAGCGACTTCGAGATTTCTGCATGCAACAGATGATCGAACAGATGCTGACGGATCCACGCGCCTCACTTGTCATCGCTCGGTGACAATAAACCTGCAACCGACCGGCAGCCACAGGGCTGCCTTTTTCTTTGGGCTTTACAAGTCTTGACTATATTGATACAATAGCTAGCGATGTTGAAGGGAAAATTCTAAGCACTAAGCTCTAAATCCTAAATGATTTCAAAAGTTTTTAAATTGGAACATTTGAAAATTGGAACTTGTCTAGAATTTAGATATTAGAATTTAGAATTTGTTTTTAGAACTATGAATAATATAAAGATAACCGGTGCTCGCGAACACAATCTAAAAAATGTCTCTTTGGAGATTCCAAGAGATCAAATGGTTGTAATTACCGGTCTCTCCGGCTCGGGAAAATCTTCTCTAGCCTTTGATACTATTTTTGCCGAAGGTCAGCGACGATATGTCGAGAGTTTGTCGTCTTACGCCAGGCAATTTCTAGGCGTAATGGAAAAACCCGATGTTGATTATATCGAAGGCCTCTCTCCTGCAATTTCTATTGACCAAAAATCGGCCAATAATAACCCCCGCTCAACAGTCGGGACAATAACCGAAATTTATGATTATCTCCGCCTATTGTTTGCGCGGGCAGGCATCCCCCATTGTCCAAATTGCCACAAGCCTGTTCGGAAGCAATCACCAACTCAAATTGCTGAGCATTTGATCTCAGATGCTAAGGAAGCCTTGCGAATAATGATTTTGGCTATTTTGGTTGCTGATAGAAAAGGTGAGCACGCTGATGTTTTCGCCAGAATAAGAAAGTCTGGTTTTTCTCGAGTGCGTCTTGACGGCGCAGTAATGAATTTAGATGAGGCCGAGAGTAAAGAGCTAGATAAACAAAAAAAACACACCATTGAGGTTGTTGTTGATCGACTGATTATCGAACACGATGGCAAAGACAAAAGCACTAAAATGAGACTATTTGATTCAATAGAAAAGGCGCTGGAAATCGGCGGCGGTTATATTAAGATTGTCTATGTTGATAAGGACAAAGAGGAACAATTTTCCGAGCAATTCGCCTGCCCAGATTGTAATATTTCTTTGCCGGAAATTGCGCCAAGATCTTTCTCCTTCAATTCGCCGCATGGAGCCTGCCCACGCTGCCAAGGCTTAGGTACTATTCTAGAAATTGATCCAAAATTGATTTTACCTAATCCCAGACTGACTATCGAAGAAGGCGCAATTCGCCCTTGGTCAAAAACTGCCTCAAATTCAACCTGGTACATGGCCGGTCTAGATGCAATGGCCAAAAAGAATAAAATCCCACTTGATAAACCAGTTGGCCAGCTCGATAAAGAACAGCTGCGAAAAGTTTTGTACGGCACAGGGGATGATCGTTATACCGTTTCCGAATACTCAGTAAAATACGAAGGAATAATTTCTAATCTTGAGCGAAGATACAAAGAAACACAGTCGGACTATGTTCGATCCGATATTGAAAAATATATGATTAATCGGATCTGTCCAAGCTGCAATGGCATGAGACTTAGGCCAGAGATTTTAGGAGTGACTATCGCTGATAAAAATATCATTTCAGTGTCCGATTTGACCATTGACCGTTGTTTTGACTTCTTCAACAAACTTGAAGGCAAATTGAATGAGAGCCAAAATATTATTGCAAAACAAATTATTAAAGAAATTAAAGAACGACTGTCATTTTTATTAAATGTTGGTTTGCCGTATTTAACAATTAATCGAAATGCCGCAACTCTCTCTGGTGGCGAAGCCCAGCGAATTCGCTTGGCAACACAAATTGGTTCCGGCCTTCAGGGGGTGCTCTATATCTTGGACGAACCGTCAATTGGCTTGCACCAAAAAGATAACTCCAAACTACTAAAAACCCTAACCAACCTACGTGATTTAGGAAACTCAATTATAATAGTTGAACACGACGAAGAAACTATCCGAGCCGCAGATTGGCTAATTGACGTTGGACCTGGCGCTGGTGAAGCTGGTGGCCATATTGTATTCGAAGGAACACCGAAGGAAATAGAAAAAGCCAAGTCTATCACCGGTGACTATCTTTCCGGCAAAAAGAAAATTGAAACACCAAAAATCCGTCGAGATGGCAACGGTGATTCAATTTCAATTATTGGCGCCGTGGAAAATAATCTGAAAGATTTAACAGTCAATATCCCGCTTGGCACATTCACCTGCGTTACAGGTGTATCAGGCTCAGGAAAATCAACTTTAATTAATGATATTTTATCCAAATCTTTAGCTAAAAAATTCTACCACGCTAAAGAATCTCCGGGAGAACACAAAGATATTACCGGAGTCGAAAATATTGACAAGGTAATTACAATTGATCAGTCCCCTATCGGTAAAACCCCGAGGTCAAATACTGCAACATACACGGCAATATTTACTTTTGTTCGCGAACTTTTCGCTTCAACTGTTGATGCCAGAATTCGCGGCTACAAATCCGGCAGATTTTCATTTAATGTAAAAGGCGGACGCTGTGAAAACTGCCATGGCGGCGGAGTCTTGAAAATTGAAATGAACTTTTTGCCCAATGTTTACATTACTTGTCCTGAATGCAAAGGTGCTCGCTACAATCACGAAGCATTAGAAATCCATTATAAAGACAAAAATATCTCTGAAGTTCTAGACATGACGGTTGACGAAGCAGTAATATTTTTTGAAAATATTCCAGCAATCAAGTCAAAATTAGTCGTTTTGTCTGAAGTTGGACTGGGCTATATTAAGCTTGGCCAACCAGCGACCACGCTTTCCGGCGGCGAAGCCCAGCGAATAAAACTTGCTACTGAGCTTTCTCGTAAGTCGACAGGGCGCACACTGTATATTTTGGACGAACCTACAACCGGATTGCATTTTGAAGATGTAAAAAAACTTCTCGGTGTTTTAGTTGCGCTTGTAGACAAAGGTAACACTGTCGCCGTAATAGAACACAATTTAGACGTTATAAAAACCGCCGATTATATTATTGACCTAGGCCCTGACGGTGGCGAAGCTGGTGGAGAAATTGTCGCTTCCGGCACCCCAGAAGAGGTAGCTAAAAATCCAAAATCCTATACCGGCCAATATTTGAAAAAAGTTCTCTAGCTAGCTGTTTTGCGCTATAATATTGTATATGGCAGTTCTAATCAATTTTAAAATTTGTGATAACGCTGCAGAATGCGGCGGGGTTGAGGCATGTTCAACTGGCGCTCTATCTTGGGACGATAAAAACAAGACGATCAACATTGATAATTCAAAGTGTACTTCTTGCGGAGCGTGTGAAAAAGCTTGCGAAGTTCACGCCATAGCCGTTGCCGACAACGACGAGGAATATACTAAATTGCAAAAAGAAATCGAAGACGATCCGAGAAAAGTAACGGACTTGATGATAGACCGCTATGGCGCCCAGCCGATTTTTGACGCTTGCCTTATCGGCCAAGAAAGCTTTGACGAGCAAGTTGCTGAGGCACAAAAATTGGTCGCTGCAGAATTATTCAACGATGATTCAATAGAGTGCATGTTAAAATCAATCCCAATCAAACAGCTATTCGATGGCACTGACATTAAATACAGAAAAGTAAGGTTGGGAAATGACGAGCTACAGCAAAAATACGGCATTACGCAACTTCCAGCTTTAGTATTTTTCCGCAACGGAAAACTACTGGGGGAAATTGAAGGATATTATTCAACAGATTGCGCTAATGACCTGAAAGAACAAATCAACAAGATACTTAAATAATTCTGATATAATTTGACTCAGGAGGAAAATGAACGAAGATAAAGAATTAACGAAATCAATTGAAAAATTAGTAAAAGCTACCCGCAGGTCAAACAGTCTCGGGTGGATGTTACTAAAAGGAATTTTCTATAGTATTGGCTGGATTATCGGCCTCGGTTTAATTGCAACTATTTTATTTTATCTTTTGCCAAAAACTGGCGATGGAAATATTATCGGCCAATGGATACGGTCAATGGCAAATGCCGTTCGTCAAAATTAGCAAAATATTATGGACCATCCACCACATCTTCTAGGGCACCAAAGAAAAGACAAAAGTATTTCCCGCGTCACCATCAATGGCACAATGATGGCCAGTTTGTTCTTCATTTTAACACTGGTTTGGACTCTTGGACCACAAAAATTTAATACTTCAATCATTACTCAACTGGTCTTGGCAATCCCAATGCTTTTTATCTCTAGCCTTTCGTATGCGAAAGTAAGTTACAGAGAAAAACACCACGTTTTCGATCGATTCGCCTGGATCACCACAACTCTTGGCAATAATTTTGTCTTGAATGTTGCAGGGTTAATGGCGGCGACATTTAGTAAGCCAATTGCAATCATTTATTTTTCTACCAGCTTTATCCTAATTACAATCTACTATATTATTAATATTTACGACGGCCTAGACACCGCTCGCGAAGAACTACTAAAGTTGCTCTTTATTCTCATTATCATGGTTATTGGTGGAATTATTCCATTAATGATACTGTTCTAACAACCTCTAATCGTTGACAAATCGATAGTTTGACTATATAATTGAACTCAATGGGGCTGTATTAGCTTCGACAGAAGGATTTTAGGCGCTCTATTGCAAGCAGGTAAGCTATGACCTTAACAATGCAAATTTTAAGTGCAAAAACACTTACAGAGAAAGCTAAAACTGCTTTTGCAGGATTCGCTTTCTCGCCAGTTGCTGCTTAATTGACGCAACCGCCTGCTCATTGTCTGTTCGAATGGTGAGACCAGACGTCATAAATCGAACTGCACTTGACTTGACTCCAAAGCGTGTCGAGTAAAGAAATACTTTGGATAGGATTGATGATTTTTGCAGCGACTCTGCCATCAATCTAAAACTTTAGTCGCTGATAAGCTTGTAGAAAATATTGTGTCTACCTTTTGGACAGGGGTGCAACTCCCCTCAGCTCCACCA
>JBAXAF010000010.1:0-38440 GCA_037142675.1 Candidatus Berkelbacteria bacterium
TTAAAATCAGAATACAGAAAATTAAACTTTGTTGCATTTGGAATTAGATTGTAGCCTTTTTTTTCTGGCGCTTATATTATTTGGGCCAGTTTGAGATCATTATTGAATCAGTCAGGTCTGGAACAAATTCTCTCAGTTCCTGCCAAACGGCGTCTGTCACAAACGGAACGTACGGATGCATCAATATTAAACTTTCAGATAGAATCTTTATGAGTATCTTTTTGGTATTTTCTGAAAGTTGTTTACCGTTTTCCGTATCCCGTTTTCCGTCGGACAACTGACCACCGATGACGGATAACTGATTTTTAGCCGCTTCAATATACTCATCGCAAAACTCATGCCAGAAGTATTCGTATAATTCCTCGCCAGCAAGAGAAAATTGAAACTTCTCAATATGAGCTGTGACCGACTCTTTAACCTCTTCGTGACGCCCAAGGATTTTTTTATCGGCAGGCGTCAATGATTTATCATCGATGTCCAAATTATCAATTTTTGCTTCACCCAATTCCCCGCTTTGCAAATCGCCATCAGTAACTCGCAAAGACACAAAGCGCGAAGCGTTCCAAATTTTGTTAGTAAAGTTGCGATAACCCTTAATTTTGCTCTCACCCATTGCCACGTCTTGCCCTGGAGTTGAGCCGACAATCAAAGCCATTCGCAACGCATCAGTGCCGTATTTAGCAATTAAATCTAGTGGATCTAAAACATTTCCAAGCGACTTGGACATTTTTCTGTTTTGCTCGTCACGAACCAAGCCATGCAAATAAACTGTTTTAAATGGCACTTTGTCAGTAAGTTCCAACCCCATCATAATCATCCTCGCTACCCAGAAAAAAATGATATCATAGCCGGTTTCCATCACAGTTGTTGGATAGAATTTTTGATAGTCGGATGATGTTTCCTTGGGCCATCCCAAAGTACTAAATGGCCACAGCCCCGACGAAAACCATGTGTCCAATACGTCAGAATCTTGCTCCCAGCCGTCACCGTCTGGTGGTGTTAAGCCACAATAGACCTCGTCACCTTTGTACCAAACCGGAATTTGGTGCCCCCACCAAAGTTGACGGGAAATACACCAGTCGCGAATGTTGTCGAGCCAATGAAAATATACCTTCTCAAAACGCTTTGGAATTATCTCAATTTCCCCGCTTTTTACCGCTGCTTTCGCTTTCTCGGCCAGTGGCTTCATTTTCACAAACCATTGGAGCGATGGCAGCGGCTCAATCGCAGAGGAACAGCGGTAGCAAATTGATAAATTATTTTCGATATCTGTTTCTTTTTCCAGTAAATCTGCTGACTTTAGATATTCGACTAGCTTCTCGCGGGCTTCCAAAACTTTCATGCCCTCGTATTTGCCAGCTTCGGCCGTCATTTTGCCATATTCATTAATAACTTTTACTTTTGGCAAATCGTGATCCTCGGCCATTTTCCAGTCGATCATTGAGTGCGAAGGGGTTACACCAACAGCGCCAGTACCAAACTCTTTGTCAACTGCGCGGTCGGCGATAACTTTAATAGTTCTCTTTACACCACCCAAATCTATCTCAAATTCCTTGTCAACAAACTCGCTATAGCGCTCATCACCTGGGTTAACCGCGACAGCAGTGTCGCCAAATTTTGTTTCCGGACGAGTGGTGGCAATAGTTATTGGAAAATTTTTGTCATATTTAAAATAATAGAGCTTTGCTTTTTGTGTTTCATGTTCAACTTCGTCATCAGCGATGGCTGTGCCGCATTTTGGACACCAGTTTACAATGTACTCCCCGCGATAGATCAAATCCTTTTTGTAGAGGTGCACAAAGGCTTCACGGACGGCAGATGATAGCCCTTCGTCCAATGTAAAACGCTCCCTATCCCAATCACATGATGCACCAATGGCTCGAAGTTGCTCAAGAATTTTTCCACCGTACTCCTCTTTCCATTTCCAAACCTCTTCAACAAATTTTTCACGACCGAGTTCGTTTTTGTTAATACCCTCTTTGCGTAATTTTTTATCAACAACAGTTTGAGTGGCAATGCCGGCATGATCCATCCCCGGAATATAAAGCGACGCATCACCAAGCAATCGATGATAACGAATCATCAAATCCTGCAACGTTGTGCCATATGCATGGCCAATGTGAAGCTTGCCCGTAACGTTTGGTGGCGGAATAGCAATAACGAACGGCTTACCACTCGGATTCACCTCCGGCTTGAAATAGCCAGATGACTCCCAGTTTTTGTAAAGACCTGATTCAATTTCACTATGTTGCCAGTTTTTTGCAAATGTTTTTTTCATTGAACTTGATAGACTTTAAGAACTTTTAACTTTATGAACTAATTTGACTTGCTTTTTATTAGTAAATGTTGTACATTATTGTCGCTACAATCGTAGCAGATGCTGTACATCTTTTCCAGTGGAGGCCTCACAACATGCCCGTTGCCAAAGCAGTTGGCCCACACCACGCAGTCAAGTTTGTCGGTGACAATCCATGTCAACTCAGCTACCCCGGAGTGGTACGCCTGAGCGACCGGAGGTGCAAGAACCATGGGCCGCAGAAAGCAGTCACCTGGGACGGCAATGAGATTTGCCTCGGTTGCGTCGAAGAAGGTGTAGAGGCCTTCGACGACCAGCTCGAGGTCTGCGGAGCGTTCGCCGGATACCTTCAGCCGGATGATCAAACCATCTGGCGCAGCATGGCTACCCCGGCAGCCGCGCTGCACAAGGGTAAGACCAGCTTGGAGAACATGACCAAGCGACACCTGGTATTCGCCGCGATCCTTCAGGGTAGGGACCCGACAGAGCTGCTCCAGGAGGTTCGCCTTGGCAGGGGCAACGCCGTCATCTGCATGATGTATCATCACGCCGTGTAACCACCAATCTGGTGGTACTTCCCTTTCCCGGACACAGCGCATTCGTGTTCGGGAATTTTTTATTAGATTGATAAATTTGAATCAACTGTTGTTCCAAATAGTTCAGGAATATTATTTTTTTCAATGTGATAAAACGCCGCTAGACCAATCATCGCTGCGTTGTCGCCAGCCATCCCGGGACCCGGCATATAAAAATCTAATTTATGTTTTTCTTCAACTTCGTCGTTATACTTGTCGATGCGGTTTTTTAGTTCTTCCTGCAATCTGCGGTTGGCCGCCACACCACCAGCGAGAATAATCCCCTTGGGGCGATACTCGCGTGCAGCCTTGATTGCCTTGGCGCAAAGAACCTCAACCGCCGCTTCTTCAAAAGCCCAGCAAAGTTCCGCTTTCTGATCAGCTGTCAGCTGTTGGCTGTTAGCTTTTAGCCTTAAAACCGCAGTTAATACCGCTGTTTTTAACCCCGAAAATGAAAAATTGAAGTTTGGCTTGTCCATTAGCGGGCGTGGAAATCGGATTGAATTATGAGTTATGAATTCTGAATTATGGTTTCCATTCATAATTCCTGATTCATTATTCTTAATTCTGTCTCTGAATTTGCTAGCAAATTCTGAGACTATTGGCCCGCCAGGATAGCCGAGATCAAGCAGCTTGGCGACTTTATCAAAAGCCTCACCTGCTGCGTCGTCGATAGTTTCCCCAATGGTTTCATATATTCCATGGTCTCGCATGACGGTCAGCGATGTGTGGCCGCCAGAAACTGTTAATGCCAAAATAGGAAATTTTGGCTTATTGCTCAATTGCTCAATTGCTAAATTGTTATTTTGGAATTTGGAATTTGGAATTTGTTTAGAAATTAGAATTTCGGATTTAGAATTTGACTCGGCATACGCCGAGTATATATGTCCTTCAATATGATTGATTGGGATGAAGGGCAATTTTCTGGCGTAAGCAATAGTTTTTGCGGCGTTGAAGCCAACCAAAAGTGACCCAATTAAACCAGGACCACTGGTAACAGCGACATGAGTAATATCAGAAAGCAAATTCGAAGCACTAAACTCTAAACTCGAAACAATATCTATATTAGAATGTTCTAAATTCAAAACTTTAGAATTTTGATCATTTGGATTTGACTTAGTTTGTTTAGGATTTAGAGCTTCGGATTTAGTATTTGCCTGCTCGAGCGCGAGCTCGACCACAGGCATCATCGCTTCCATTTGCGCACGGCTTGCTACTTCCGGAACGATTCCACCAGTTTTAGCGTGTAAATCAGCGGACGAGCTAATAACACTCGACAAAACAACTGGTTTTCCATTTTCAACACCAATAACAGCTGCCGCAGTCTCGTCGCAGCTGGTTTCAATTGCTAAAATTTTGATCTCTTTTTTCATCTGACTAATGTTAACAGAAATTTAGGCTAATTTCTAGCCCAATCAATTGACATTATTGATACTTTATGTTAGTATCACAACATTCCACTGATTTCCGCGCCCACAAGGGGTGATATGGTTGGAAAACGTCTTGATCGTGTTCAGCCTCGACGTACAGGCAGAGTTGATGCCAAACACCATCACCAACTTGGTGGCGGCACGCGACTACTGTTTGAATCACCCGGTTGAGATCGTAGTTTTCACCGGCGGCCTGTTCAACCAGCAGAAAGGTCAGACCAGACCAGCTGCTGATCTGATGAACGAGTGGTGGCAGGTGCAAGACCGGCTTTCGCACCAGCCGCGGACAATGTGCGAGAATGTATCGCTGATTACCAGAGAAAACGTGCCGATGGTGATCGGCAAGTTGGCGCAGTACGACATCAGCCTCAGCGGCTGCCACGTCGTCGCCATCAGCGACTACTGGCATCTGCTAGGGATTCGGGTCCTTTTCCTTCGCCTATACGGTAAGACGATCCGGATCCGCTCAAGCAAATTCTGGCTGCCGCCGGTGTATGCGGTCGAGCGGTTGGCCAAGGCAGTGTACTATCTGATCTGGCCGCGTGGCGGCGACGCCAAAACGCGGAAGGTACTACGCGAAAGAGGAGGTGGACAATGAACAGACTGCGGCGCAAAAGTTGCGCCGCTTTTTTTTATCAGCCAAATTTGCTAGATTGAATTTAATGGCAACGATTTTTCAAACTAAAGAGTGGGAAGATTTCAAATTAAAAACTGGCTGGCAAAAGAGCTGGCGCGTTTTTGACGTTCTTGTCCTGGAAAAGAAAATTCCACTACTTGGGTCGATGCTTTACTCTCCAATGATGAGCCGTGATCAGACCAAAATGGCGATGCAGAAGATTTTTCTTGATCAAATTATAAAAATTGCCGTGGATGAAAAAGCAATTTTTTACCGCATGGAGTCGGCAGATGAATCGGAAGGCGATATTGACCCGATCAAATCCGGCTATATTAAAGCTTTCGAAGAAATGCAGCCCGAGCACACTTTGCTGATTGATTTAACAAAATCAGAAGACGATATATTGACCCAGATGAAACAGAAGGGCCGGTACAATATCAAGGTTGCTGAGAAAAATGAAGTCAAAATAGAAAACGGCAGCATTGAAGATTTTTACAAACTCTACGAAGCAATGGCCAAGCGGCAGAAGATCACCCACCGCAACATTGCCTATTTTCAGACTCTGGTTGACAACTTATCAGCGAAGGAATATGTTCAAGTGTTCGTGGCAAAAAACAGTAATCAGTCATCCGTAATCAGTGATCCGAAAAAACCGGACAACGGTAAACGGACAACGGACAACGACGTCCTTGCCTCGGCGATCATAGTGTTTTATAAGGAAACTTGTACCTACTTATTTGGCGGATCTAGCGACGAACAGCGAGAAAAAATGGCGCCCTACAAACTTCACTGGAAAATAATGCAGTTGGCCAAAGAACGAGGCTGCAAATATTACGACATGTTTGGCATTGCACCTACCGATAATGAAAAACACCCTTGGGCCGGCGTCACTAGATTTAAAAAACAATTCGGCGGAACTGAATTTACGGCCATTGGAAGCTGGGATATGATTTTTTCACCGATCAAATATAAATTATTTAAACTAGCTGAAAAAATAAGGCGATAAACCCCAAACCCAAAGCTCAAATGTCAAATGAAGCTCAAAATCTAAATCATTTAAACATTTAGGCATTTGGATTTCATTTGTAATTTGGATTTTGACATTTGGATTTAACTAAGGAGATTATGAAGCGCTACATCTCAAAATTGCTATCACAAACCACTAAGAATCGTTATCACAAACTCCAGGCCAATTGGGCAAATTTTTCTGCCGGTAATCCGTCGAAGAAAATAAAAATCATTGGCATTACCGGTACCAAAGGCAAAACCACCATTGCTAATTTAACTGCCTCGGTCTTGGATGCAGCCGGCGAAAAAAACGCCATGGAAACCACCATCAACACCAAAATTGGCGATGTCGTGACAATGCACACCGACAAATCCAAGTGGGTAACCACCCCGCCGACAGCAGTGATTAACAACTTTCTCAAAAAGGCCATCGCTGCCGGTTGTAAATATGCGATTTTAGAAACTACTTCCCAGGCTATCGACCAATACCGAGTTTGGGGCATAAATTTTGATATTTTGGTCTTTTCCAACATTTCTCATGACCACATTGATTACCACGGCACAAAGGAAAAGTATATCGAGGCCAAGCTAAAAGTTTTTAAAGACAATCCAACTGCCACCGCAATCATTAATATTGATGACGCTGTCGCCCAAACCTTTATTGATGCTAAAAATAAACAGCAGATCTTTTACTCGGTGAAAAAACCGGTTGACAATGGCTTAGTGGCCAGGAAGATTCTTGAAAGCCCAACCGGGTCAATTTTTACTGCAGTTTATGGCGGAAATCAAACAACAATTGACTTACAAATTCCCGGGATGTTCAATATCTCCAATGCTTTAGCGGCAATTGGCATTGGTATTGCCTGTGAAATTTCATTTGATGACATCAAATCTGGCCTGGAAAATGTCACTGGCGTTCCTGGCAGAATGGAGAGGATTAAAATTTCACCCAAGCAAGATTTTGAAGTCATCGTAGATTACGCTCACAATGCAGATTCACTTAAAAACGTTTACGAAACAATTAAACAGTCAATGGCAAAACGCGGTGGTAGAATTATTGCCGTGCTGGGTGCCACTGGGCGACGAGATAAAACCAAGCGGCCAATAATGGGAGCCTTAGCTGGAAAATTTGCGGACTTAATATTTGTTACCAACGAAGATCCTTACGACGAGGATCCGCTAGAAATAATGGATGCTGTAGCTGGTGGAGTTCTTAAGGGCAAAAAAGGCAAGTGGCGGCTAAACACTAATTATTGGAAAATACTAGATCGACATGAAGCAATCTCCAAAGCAATCGGCATGGCAGCACGCGGCGATGTTGTTATCATTACCGGTAAAGGGGCGGAAGAAGTTATGGCCGTGGGCGAAAACACTTTTGAACCATTCTCAGATCGAAGAGTCGTTAGATACGAACTTGCAAAGCGCTACAAAATGTCGATCTCAGAAGAGTAAACTCTAAATTCTAATGTTCTAATGTTTTGAATATTTGAGCATTTGATAATTGTAATTTGTTTAGAGTTTAGAATTTCGTGCTTAAAATTTTGTATTTATGTCGCATAATGATATAATTAATGCGACATGAAAGATCTTTGGAGCTTAAAACGTGATTTTCTTGAATACACTGAATTGGAAAAGGGCCAGTCGTTATTAACAGTCAGTAATTATGATAGATATTTGACTAAATTCTTAACTTGGTTAGAAGACCAAATTAAAGAAAATTCTAAATCCGAAATTCTAAATTCTAAACAAACGCAGTCAAATCCAAATGATCAAAATTCTAAGGTTTTGAATTTGGAACATTCTAGTTTAGATATTGTTTCGAATTTAGAGTTTAGTGCTTCGGATTTTTCTCCAGAGCAAATCACTGAAGACGCCGTTAAGGATTACCGGCTCTACTTGAACCGCCTATCTGATAAATCAGGTCGTCCGTTAAAACGTTCGACGCAGAATTATTCGATAATCACCCTGCGGGCGTTTCTAGGCTTTCTTGCCGGCAAAGGAATCGTTTCGCTCGCCCCGCAAAAAGTTGTCTTGGCAAAATCCGAGGAACGCAAAGTTGAATTCCTGGAAGCTACTGACATTATCCAGTTAATCAAAATGCCGAACATTTCCAGTTTCAAGGGCCTTCGCGACCGGCTGATTCTAGAGCTATTGTTCTCCACTGGTTTGCGGGTCTCAGAACTAGCTCACCTGAACGTCGGCGATATTAATTTAGAACGTGATGAAATTCCCGTTCGCGGCAAAGGCGGAAAAGTCCGGGTGGTTTTTCTCTCCGAATCCGCCCACCAAATTTTAGAAACTTATATTAAACTTGTCCCCGCGCAGGCGGGGATCCAAAATAATTCAGATGCTTTAATTCTCAATAAACTTGGCGGAGATCGCTTAACCGTTCGGTCAATTGAGCGAATCGTTGCTAAATACGCCAAGGCCGCCGGCATTTCCAAACATGTATCCCCACACACCCTTCGCCACACTTTCGCAACGGATCTTTTAATCAACGGCGCTGACTTGCGATCGGTCCAATCATTACTTGGGCATGCCAATGTATCCACTACCCAGATTTACACCCACGTAACTGACCAACATTTGCGCGATATTCACAAAGCATTTCACGGAAAGAGGACCGAGAGTGAAGAAAAATCCTAAACTCTAATATCTAAATACTAAACAATTTAAAATTTCCTAATTTCCAAAATTTAAAACATTTGAATTTGGAATTTGTCCAGAATTTAGAATTTAAATATTAGAGTTTTTACTACTATTTTGCTAAAATCTAACCAGCATGGACCTGATTATCGACAACCTTAGGCACCTGGACTACAACCTGTTTTTTTATTTGAACGATTTCGCCAAACAAAGCCCATTCTGGAGCCAATTTGCCATTTGGCTTGCTGACTACGGAATAGTTTTAATAATTATTGGTTTTATTTACCTTATTGTCCGTGGCAGAATTAATGCACTTTTTACTGCCGTCCTGGCTTGCATTTTAAGCGCTTTTACAAGTTTTATCCTTTATCTTCTGTGGCAACGGCCGCGACCATTTGTTACCTACGCCAGCAGCGTTACTCAACTCGGCGGCTACACAACGGCCTATTCTTTTCCATCGGCCCACACCTACTTGGCCTTTGCTGTTGCCACGGCAATTTTGCTTTCCGGCCACAAAAAATTAGGGGTATCAATGCTGATTATCGCCATTCTAATAGGCGCGGCCAGAGTAGCGGCCGGCCTACACTATCCGTCAGACGTTTTAGGCGGTGCAATTATCGGCATTTTTTCCGGCACAATGGCGTACTGGTTTATGGAACATTTCGAAAATTTTTGGGCAAATAATAGCGCTGACTGAAAAAACTCTAAGCACGAAACTCTAAATTCTAGACAAATTCCAAATTCAAATGTTTTAAATTTTGGAAATTAGGAAATTTGAAATTGTTTAGTATTTAGATATTAGAATTTAGGATTTTATCATGAACATTATACACGCTTTAATTTTAGGTGCTATTCAGGGTATCGGCGAATTCCTGCCTATTTCATCATCTGGTCACCTGGTTTTAGTCCCCTACGTCTTCGGTTGGAATTATCAAGGAATCGAAGTTGATGTTGCTCTGCACTTCGGCACACTGCTGGCGCTATTGATATTCTTCTGGCATGACTGGATAGCAATTATCAATGACGCAATCTCACACAAAAACGATTCCAAATCAGCCTACCCAAAAAATTTACTCTGGATTCTTATCATCGCCACTATCCCTGGCGGAATTCTTGGTTATCTTCTTGGCGATGCCACCGAGCAAGCAGCCAGAAATCCGCTCATAGTAGCAACTTTGCTGGTAGTCTTCGGCGCGATTCTTTGGATAGTTGATGCTAAGCTAAACGGCAAGAAAAATTACTCCGATATTGGCTACGGCAAGGGTCTTTTCGTTGGCCTGGCACAAGCACTCTCTCTTTTCCCCGGAGTTTCCAGGTCGGGCATCACTACTACTGCCGGCTTAATGTCCGGACTCTCAAGAGAAAAAGCCATGCGGTTTTCCTTTCTACTTGGCGTACCAATTACGCTGGGGGCTGTTTTGCTAAAATTAAAGGATCTAACCCCAGAAATGGTTACTCTACCCTTTGGAATTGCGATTTTAACCTCGGCAATATTCGGCATTATTTCAATCAAATTTTTACTCGATTTTCTGAAAAAACATGGTTTTGCCGGATTTGCCATCTACCGCTTTGCGCTGGCAGCATTAATCTTAATTCTCTATTTCACTAAGTAAATTTAATGGCTCAATTGTTCTATTGCTCAATTGCTAAAAACAAAATGAAATATCTGCAATTAAATGATTTAGAGGCTTATAAAACTGCTTTCAATCTTTCGAATTATGTTTGGGATTGTGTTTCAAAATGGGATCATTTCTCTAAAACTACAATCGGAAGACAATTTACTGAAGCGGTTGATTCTGTTTCTGCCAACATCGCTGAAGGATTTGGAAGATTTGGCAAACGAGACAAAATAAATTTTTACCGTTATAGTTTTGGCTCAGTTAAAGAATCATTGGATTGGAACGAAAAAGCCAAAATTAGAAAACTACTTACCAATGACGAATACGATCATATTTTCCAAGAACTTGATAAATTGCCACTGCTAATCAACCAGCTTATTAAATATACGAATTTAAAACTTGAAAAATGAATCGAACAATCGAACAATCGAACAATCGAACAACAAGGAAATATAATTGGAAGAAGTTTATTAAATCCGCAATCTGGATTGTTGTCGGCGTTTTTTTGGTTTTTGTTATCACAATCCCTTGGCGTAAATACGTTTTTAATCGAAATATCAAACAAGGCGACGATTTGCTAACGAACCAAAAATATACCGACGCCTATGTCAAATATCAGAAAGCCGGACTCCTACAAGTCGATAATCAACAGGCAGAGAACCGACAAAAACTGGCGAAAGACTCAGCAAAAGACATTTCGGTCCTAAAACAATTTGCAAACGACAATAATTATGCTGATCTTTCAAAGTTAATTAGTGAGGCCAACAACAACATTTGCAAGCTTGATACCGACCGAGCACTGATTGAAAATAACCTGGCTGGAATCGCCATTATCAATTTGAAATTCTGTTTAAATGACGGTCCCAAAGATTACCAAAGTGGAATTTTCCTGGGGCTAGCCTATTTGCAGCTAGCCAATGATAGCCATATGTTTTCTGAATTTAAGCCAGATTTCCGCTTAAAAGCCGTTGATGCATTTGCCAAGGCTTACACTATTGACCCAATAAACAAAACTGCGCTAGAAGACTTAGTTTCCACTGAAAAAATCATTGGCAACAAAGAGAAGGTTGATTATTGGCAGAATTTGTTAGATAATCTAGTTAGGATAGCCAAACCTGAATAATGAATCGTGAATTATGAATTACGGGCAGAAAAAACCAATTAATTCATTTACTGATTTGGACGCCTGGAAAGAGGCTCACAAATTGGTCGTCATGATTTACAAAATCACTCAGAGCTTCCCAAAAGAAGAGATTTTTGGCTTAACAAATCAAATAAGACGAGCGGCAATTTCTATCACATCTAATATTGCAGAAGGTTTCAGCCGACAATCTTATAAAGATAAAGTTCAGTTTTATTCAATCGCTCTCGGATCACTAACCGAACTACAGAGCCAAGTCCTCGCGGCGAAAGATGTTGGATATTTAAACCTTGTGGATTTCACAAAATTATCAGATCAATCAGTGATTGCTCACAAAATTCTTTCTGGTTTGATCAAAAGCTCCAAATCCCATTGTATTTGATTGTTTTTCATCATAATTCAGTATTCTTAATTCATAATTCATGTATTTTCGACTTCGATTCATAATTCAGTATTGCGTTTCGTAATTTAGTTCCAGAAGGAGGGAGATTGTCTAAATCAGCGAGAGCTCCTCTTATTCTTGTGATGCTAGTAAGCATGGTTATGGCCGGCTACTGGCAGATTTTTGTTCCAGAAAAAGTCAGTGCTGCAACCGTTGTACCTCCGGTCACAACCTCAACCTTCAACCCAAGATTTCTTGACGACGCAAAGACACAAGTTATGGTTGATGGCGGAATAAGCGGATCAGTAAATTTTACATTTACCCAAGATTCTAGTGGAAAAAATAAAAGCCAAAGTGATTTTATTTCGTCATCAATGGATGGTGGTAGCAGCGTTATTGCAAGGCTTCAGGGAACCCTGTCTCTTTACAAGTTATCGGCCATGACCGGCTCCTCAACCCTGCCGACCTGCAATACTCAGGTGACTCCAGGCGCGTATCAAACCGCAAATGTCCAGCCATTTTACTTGGTAGTATCACAATTTACCCCAACGTCACCCCGAAAAGCTCAGGGCATTGCCACCTATGACAACAACCAAAAGAAATATGTTTTATTCAATCTTGGCATCACTAGTTTTGCCATGTGCACCATGACCAGTATGACCGACCCAACAGCTCCCCTGTATCCAATATATCGATTAATATTGCTAGCTAACAACTCTTTTTTCAGCGCTACAATTCAACCCAAAACCAGCATTGGCGATCTTACAGCGTATTGCAATCAAATGAGCGCAGATTGGGAAAGCCTGAAAAAATCAATGAGATCAATTCTCCAACCGCCACCTGGAGCTAAGACAAATCCAAACTGGATGACCACAACTACAACCAGCGCTACAGCAGTCTCGTGGGCAACAGCAAAATATTGGTACGATAACATTTTTGATCACAGCAACACGTCGCAGGTCTCAACCGACTTATGGAACGCAGCCAGGGACACCTCAATTCAATTTGTCTTGTCTCCCGCCGGTCTCAGTATTTTCCAAAGCTCTTGGCAAACAGCGCAAAAGGTCAATGACGACATTATCGCATTGCGAGCAAAATACGGTGACAGTGTTTGGCCTTCTGGCTGTAAAAAGTTAGTAAAGTACAAAATTGACCCTGCGCTAGAGGTGGCAACAGCCACATACGCAAACCTTGGTGAATTTGGAACCATGTTCGATAAAATTATGTCCAATTTCAAGCAATTTACAGACATACTCCAGACTCCCACAACCTCTGCCGAAACTAGCAGTGATGGCAGTTGCGGCAATTTTATCACCAACGTTACCGGTGGCTTGACAAAAATTCTACAAGGAATGTTGTGCGTCATGGGAGCAGGCCTACACAGTATTGCTAATTTTATGATGACTAAAGCATTCACCTGGATGGAAGACGCTCTGGGTGTTGATGCGGTACACTTCACCGCACCTGTCACTGACCAATCAGTCAATAACAATTCCGCTAATTCAACTCCAGCAAACACTGGCACGCCAACGGCTGGTAACCCACAAACTTCCGCTTCAACTGTCAGCTTTGCACCAGTGACAGCCGGATCAAGCACGGTTACAGCGACAACCTGTAGTCCGGCACCATGTTTCGACTCAAGTTGGACATGGCACGGAGACACAAGTGCAACAGTTGAAACCAAAGGCCGGGTCTTGTGCAAACAGCAACTCGCAAATCCCAACATAACACAAGCAGATTGGGACAGGGGTTACTGTTTCTCTGGGGTTCAAAATTTTAATGGCTATGCCTTCAGTGTAGCCCCTAAGGGCAGTACTGCTGGCTCCGACCGCTGTAGGAGTGGAGGTAAATTCATTTCATTCGACTCAACTTGCACCAACGTTTTAACTCGAAACGACACAATTGGCTCATTCTAGATAAATTCTATCGATATTTATGAAAAAATTCATTGAACAGAAAAAAAATCTTCTAATTTTTGCCACGCTGCTCTTGTTTGCGACTGTTTTTTTGTCCTCGACCAAAGCCCACGCTGCATTTTTTACCCCGGTTTATCAAGTGCTAATGCCGCAAGGCGGCTCATTTAGTGGCGTCGGCAAAGTTGTTGCAAACATTTGGGGCATCTTCATGGGCTCCGTTAACACCCTAGTTTTGGCGGTGCTAATTTACGTTGCCTTCATGAACATTCTTCGAGTCCAAATGGACTCCTACGCCATTAAAAAATTCCTGCCGACATTCATTATGGCGGTTATTCTCGCTAACTTTAGTTTCCTGATTTGCCGAGTTGTAATTGACCTAGGCAACATTGCAATGTCAATATTCTTAGTTGGTGCTCAGCCTGGTACCAGCGCAAACCCCGGCGGAAACACTAGCGCAGCTGTTAACGGCGTTTCAAATGCTTTTGATAGCCTGCTCAAGGTTTCGCCCTGCGGCCCAGGCGTCGCTTGCGCCAATGTGGATACCGCCAATTATTGGGGCTATATTTTCTTCTACATCATTAAACAAGCAATTATAGCCGTCGGCGCCGTCTTTGTTTTTATTCTCGGCTTTCTTTTCATCGTTCGCAACTACTACATCTATTTTCTAGTCGCAGTTTCGCCGGTTTATTTTCTTTCCATGGCTCTCCCAATGACCAAAAAATACTTCTCCCAGTGGATGGGGCAATTCACAAAATGGGTCTTCATGCCAATTATTTCAGTTTTTTGGATTTGGTTAGCCGGTCAGTTTGTGGCCCAAATTCCCGACACTGGCGGCGGGATCCTAATTGCCTTTTTTGCTATTCTTTGTTTCTACATGGCCTTTACCTCGCCGTTTAAGGTTGATAAAACCATTGGTACCTGGGGCGGAATGGGCAAAAAGGTTTGGGGCAAAACAGGTGGAGCCGCTTGGAATTCAACAGGTGGGGCAGGTATCAACGCCGCTAAAGGATGGGTCAATGACAAATATTCAAACGTAAAACGCACCACTGTGAACGCTGCCAAAGACCACTTACCGATAGTCAAGCAATGGTCCCGTAGTGCAGCAAAAGGGAGACTTCGACAAGCAGTTGTCAATAGCGCTTTTGAGGACAAGGATAAAAAACGCGACCAGCAGGCGCTGGTTGATTTCATCAATACCAAGGAGTTTAAAAGACGTGGTGGGTTTGAGGACCCGACATTCAAGAAGCTTAAGGGCCAAGTCAAGAAATTATTGACAGATGATGAGCGTGATGTTGAAACATACAAACAGCACTCAACTTCCTTCCTGGTTGGGAATGTCGCCCTTAACAAAGGGGTGGCAACAGACAAGGATGGGAACATAGACCATGACAAAACAATAACAATGCAGAATGGTGAGCAATTCCACCATGCTTCAGTCGAATATATGGCTCAAAATAACGGCAAAAAGGGCGTGGTATTCTACGATGGCTACGGTAGAAAAATGAAAGCCAAAGACACCAGAACTTTGATCGCGGAAGATACTGCTGCAGCTACACAGATTAAGCTCAACGCCAATAACAGCGCTGCCAATAGTCGTTCGGCAGAAACAGATTATGTGGGTCCGGAACATCTAGTCGCAGAGGCATCGGACAAGCACCGCAATCGATTAAAATTAGGTCCTGTTGATCCTCGGACCATGACATCAACTGGTGTGCCAGACGCTGAAGAAACACCAGAAGAAGCGCAGGAATCAGAGCTTACCTGGCAGGAGCAACTACGAAAAGCCCACGACGCAGCGGAGGCACAATCAGGGTCACCAACCAGAGCAACAGCCGCAACCAGCGCACCAACCCAACCTGGGCAAGCGCAGACTGTTGGGTTTGACCCAGAAACAGTAAAGCATATGAATAATTTGCTCGATGCTTTCGGGCGAATCGAGGAACAACTTGGTGGCCAAGGTAGTGTTGCTGGTGAAAATGGAAGCGAGAAATTACTTGCTGAAATTGGAAAAATCAAGCCAAATCTACAACTCGACGATCTTAATCTTGGTGCAATGATCATGGGCAAGTTAAATGTCAACGCAAAAATTACCGATTTCGATCAAGAAGCTTTAAGAAAGTTCGGCATGATGTCCAGGCGCATTGCCCAAACTACGTCACACGCAGAAGAAGCAGCGTCCAGAAGACAATATGGTGTTTTAACTCAAATTGCCGACTTTATAAAAGGCAACAAAAACCCAAAACAAGTTAAGTCTAGTGCAAAAGCCGGCAAACAGGCGCTCGGAATTGACACAGAAAACGACGAAGGAGAGGAATAAAATCATGGATTTAGACAAAGCAATCCAAATCGCCAAGGAGATAAATCCAGACATTGGTCCGTCTCTTGATTTAGAACGCAAGACTGTGCCAGAGGCAGAACTAGCCGCTAAGTTAAAGCGTTTTTTTGATGACTGTGAAAATGCTGCCAAAGTCATGGAAGCTCACCCCGGCCAAAGTTATGAGCAAATTGAATCATCATTCCACTCTAACGCTGCCGCTCACAGCCAAATAAGACTCCATGTCACCTACTTCGTGGACTCAATTATTAATCAAAAAGGTGACTTATCTGGCCAAGCACAAATAGCAGCACGAAGAATTATTCTTTCCGATCCAAGAATAAATGAATTTATAAAAAATCTAAAGGTAGCAGACAGGCCATTGCTGGCGGAAAAAATTTATAACCTGGTAGTTGCCGAGTTAACTACATATTTCGAAAATCTCAGGGGCACCAAAATTGACCACAACAAAATAGTAGAGGATTTAACTGCCGATATAGTAAAAAAGATTTCACAGGCACTTGGCAGTCTCGGAAAGGCGGCCCAGTGACCACTGCAGCAGCCCAAACGGTTCCGGTTGTAGATGTTGTAACTCCGGCCGAACAACCAGAGGAAACACCAGTACCGGAGCAAGCAGAGGCCCCCAGCCCTCAACCAGAAAACCAACCCCAAATCCCGCCAGAAATAAATCGAACCAGATCAGCTGAAAGGCATCGCAGAATACAAATAGCCTCTGGAATCGAACCAATTTTTGGCATGGTTTCCGCCGGCCAATTTAGCGACGCGGAGCTAATGCAACAAATTCGGCCCTGGGCAGAAAAGTTTAATTGCGAACAAGAAAATTTACCGCAGCTTTTGGAATATTTAAAACTTGCAGACAAAATAGTCGACAAACGGTTTTCACCCGAAGAAAGGGTTAAAGTCTTCGCTCCCTTAGCTGAATTGGTTATCGACGGCACATTTGACGCCGAGACTCTACACTCGCTAGTCTACAAAGTTGTAAAACTAGGTCCGAGTGGAACTGCCGACGTTTGCACCTATGGTCAACACGGACCAATAATTGGTGTCCATGACGAGCTTTTCCAGGACATAGGTGGCAAACCGCCAAATATTACTCACGTCATCAAGGGCCATGAGCCTAGCCATGGATTAATTAGATACGGCAAAATTTGTCAGGACGACGATTCCAGGGATGAGGTTGGCAAGATGATTAAGGATGTCGGCAACCTTCGCAGCAGAGGCAGTTATCGTGATGTCGCGGCGATAGATGAGTACTTGAAGACTCGCGATCGAGCAGATGTCACTGCCGAGGAAATGAGCGAAATACAAACATGGTTATCGGGAGAAATATTAGCCGAAAAAGTTGCCGCCTATCTGCAGTCAGGCGGTGAGTTTTCTGGTTTTATCACAGCCATTTGGCGAGTAACACCTCCAGAAAACCTGAGGAAATTGATGACGGACAAGGCTGCGTTAGCTGACTGGAAAGAGGAAAATCGCTTCTTTTTTGACAAAATAAAGCAGCAAATGTCCGATAAATCTGGAGTAAAAGCAAAAATACTGGCATCAACTGAGTCCAGCAAAAAAACCATAAACGAAGCTAAAATAGGCAGAGAAGATTTGGGTGATGATGAGTGCTTCTCAGGAATAATGGGAGCAGGCTTGCGAGATCCCGGAGCTCCCGACAACCAGAAGCACGGGCAAAACTCCGCCGATAGTGGCATTTTAGAGGCATCGATCCTATTCTTGCAGTCTTTTGCTGATGGAGTCGGCGAAGCAACTGGAAATAAGTAATTTGATTTACTGCTTGTCAAAAAATTTGATACAATGGAGCCAGTTAAACAAGTTCATCAAGTCAATCAAGTTACAAGTAAAAACTTGTTTCTTCCTGCTTGATAAACTTTTAACTTGATAAACTTTTAACTTGGAGCTTCGCTCCCATGCAATTTAAAGTACCACAAAAAATCGACATTGAAGATAAAATCATGGGGCCGCTAACCATGGTCCAGTTTGTTTATGCCGTACTTGGCGGTGGTGCCGGATATGCCATGCTAAATATTATTCCATCGCCCATTGGCTGGTTTCTTGCTATCCCAATCTTTATTTTTACTTTTTTAATCGTTTTTGTGAAAATTAATGGTCGATCATTCGGCCAATTCCTAAAAAACGCCATCGCTTATGCCGCCAATCCAAAAACCAGACTCTGGCACAAAAGCGAAACTAGTGTCCACGTCGAAATTTACCAGCCAAAAGTTGCTGCAGTGGCAGACCCATATGCAAACAAGCATTATTCACGAGCCGATATTCAGAAACTAGCAAACATTATTGATAAACGTGGAAGGGTTAACCCACCACAAACAGGATAAAAATTCTAAATACTAAACTCTAGACAAACCCAAATGATCAAAATTCCAATTTCAAAAAAATTTAGAATTTAGTGCTTAGAATTTAGAGTTTCTCCGCATTCGGCGGAGCAGGAGGGGCAGATAGCAGTTCAAAAAGCAAAACTTGCTGCATCAACGCAGGAGAATCTGGAGATTGCCGGCGTTGAAGACGGGGTCGTAATACTAAAAGACGGCTCGTACCGCATGATTTTAGATGTCACTGCGGTGAATTTTGGACTCAAGAGCGAGCGCGAACAAAACTCAATAATTTTTCAATTTCAAGGCTTTTTGAATTCTCTCCACTTCCCTATCGAAATTTTAGTCCAATCAAGAAAACTTGACTTAACGCCCTACTTAACTAAGCTGCGCAAACGAGCCACGGAGCAAACTACTGATTTACTCAAAGCCCAAACACTGGACTACATCGATTTTATCTCTGAGTTGATCAACATGGCCAATATCATGAAAAAACGTTTCTACGTTATTATTGGCTGGGAAAATATCGAGCTGCAGAATGTTTCCTTCGTCGATAAATTACTAAATCGCGGCAATTCAATATCACTATTAAAAATTTCGGAAAAGGATTTCAAAACCCACGGCAACGAACTTCGTGAGCGAGCAGGTGTTATCGCCAGCGGACTGGGCTCTATTGGCCTTCACTGCAAGCAACTAACTACTGAAGAATTAATTGAACTTTTTTACAACTTTTACAATCCTGGGATTGCAGACAAAGAGCGTCTTGGCGACCTAGAGACTTTGCAAGCAAACATTGTTAGTCGCAAAGAAGTCGAGGGAGACTTTAATGTCGAGAAACCTCATAATACTACTGATGAAACTCCGGTTATTGATAATACCCAATATGTCAAGGAGCAGGACAAAATTAAGAAGCAGGCTGTGGCAGTCGAAAAGGCAGAGTCAAGTCCAGCGCCCACGCCAGCAACTACACCAGTGCCAGCCACAGCGACAGATAAGCCAGCTGAGAATAAACCCCAGGAACAAAATCCAAATGTCAAATAAAGTTCAAAATCTTAATTGTTCAAACGTTTAATCATTAGGATTTCATTTGTAATTTAGATTTTGACATTTAGATTTTATTCGAAATTAGTAATTAGATATTAGAAATTTACGAACGGAGTTCGACTTATGCCTGATTTATTACCAAAAGACATACCCGCAAACGATCAATCCACCTCCCAACCTGGAGCTGCATTTGGTAACGCTACTAATCCAGCAAGTTCTGGTGGAGCCCATTCAGCAAGCTCAGGGCAGTCAGACAACGCCTCGGCTGATTTTTGGCAAACCAGCCACGCCAAGGAAATGGGCAGTGAAACTGGACTGACTGGGCCAACAGAGCCGATCAAAGAATTCAAACTTCCCCCACAAATGGAGATTCCACACCAGTCAGCAACCGCCACTGCACAACCGGCAGATAAGCCAATAGTGGCGCCTGTAGCTCCGCCTCCATTAGTCGCAAACAACAAGCCGCCAATCGCGCAGAGCGCCAGGGCAACTGCGCAGGAGAATCTTGAAGTTCGTGAAGCGCAGAAGATCTTTCAGGAAGGCATGCTAACCGTCAGAGATATTATCGCCCCAGCCGCCTATGTTATTAACCCAAATTTTCTCCAGCTAGGCGAAACATTTTGCAAAACATTATTTGTTTACACCTACCCCAGGTACCTCGAGGCAAACTGGTTATCACCGCTGATCAATTACGACATCACCATGGACATTGGTATGCACATTCACCCACTAGAAACTCAAAATGTGATGAAGGACTTAAAAAATCAGGTCGGGAAAATCCAATCATCCATGATGATCGCGCAAGAAAAAGGTCAGCCAAGAGACCCCGAGCTAGAAACTGCCTTAGGCGACGTTGAATCCCTTCGTGACGTTCTTCAGCGTGGAGAGGTGCGATTATTCCAATTGGGATTATATTTCACAATCTACGCCCAATCACTCGAAGAGCTTAATACCGTCACAAAGCAGCTGGAATCAACTCTCGGCGGCATGTTAATTTATACAAAGGAAACTCTACTGCAAATGTCCGACGGCTTTATTTCCACCGCACCAATGATGCGTGATACTATTTCAGTTCTGCGAAATCTTGACACCGGCTCAATGTCATCAATATTCCCATTCACCTCCTCTGAATTAACCCAAGAAGACGGCATTCTTTATGGTATTAACCGCCATAACAATTCTTTAATCATTTTCGATCGATTCAGTTTGGAGAACGCTAATTCGGTTGTCTTTGCTAAGTCTGGTTCTGGTAAATCATATATGATTAAACTAGAAGCGCTTCGAAGCCTAATGTTCGGCACCGACATCATTATCGTCGATCCAGAATCTGAATATAAAAATCTTTGCGACGCTGTTGGTGGTAGTTATCTTCGATATTCGCTTAACTCACAGCAGCGAATTAATCCCTTTGATTTGCCTCGTGGCCTTGACCCTGAAAAGGAGTCGGGCGAGGACGTTCTGCGATCAAACATTTCCTCAGTCCACGGCCTAATTAATCTAATGGTTGGCGGCTTGACGCCAGAGGAAGATGCGCTGGTAGAAAAAGGCTTGTATGAGGCCTATGCGCTCAAAGACATCACCACAGATCCGGAAAGCCAAAAAAATGAACCACCAATTATGCAAGACCTATACAATGTTCTTTCCAACATGAACGGCACTTCAAGTATCACCAGAAGGCTCTCAAAGTACGTAGAAGGAACTTTTGCCGGCTTATTTAATGCTCCTACCAACTTTGAATTAAAACCGGGTTTTGTTGTCTTCTCTGTCCGTGATCTTGAGGAAGCGCTGCGCCCAGTCGCCATGTACACAATCCTAAATTATATTTGGACCAAAATTCGAATGGATATGCGTCGAAGGCTAATGATTATTGACGAAGCTTGGTGGATGATGCAATTTGAAGATTCAGCCAAATTCTTACACGGACTAGCAAAGCGAGCTAGAAAGTATTATCTCGGGCTAACAATTATCAGCCAGGACGTCGAGGACTTCCTGTCATCACGCTTCGGCAAAGCTATAGTTTCTAACTCCTCGATGCAAATACTGTTAAAGCAATCTACCGCATCCGTTGACATTGTTGCCGAAACATTCGGCTTAACCGAAGGAGAGAAATACCTTCTGCTTGAAAGTGATGTCGGAGAAGGCTTATTCTTTGCCGGATTAAATCACGTTGCCATTAAGGTTATTGCGTCATACTCAGAAGATCAGGTAATCACCACAAATCCGGAACAACTTTTGGCCCAAACAGGCGAGTCGCCTGGCGATCAAGAAGAAATGTAATCCGACAAAGTCGGATAATTACAAAACTCTAATATCTAAATCCTAAATTCTAGACAAATTCAAATGGCAGAAAGTTCAAAAATAAATCAAACCTTTGATCTTGAAAGCAGAACGTTAAAATTTGCAAAAGATGTTAGAGAATTTGTAAAACTTGTGCCAAAAACACTGTCAAATTTCGAGGATTCAAAGCAAGTTGTCCGCTCATCTGGGTCAGTCGCCGCAAATTATATCGAAGCTAATGAAGGTCTGAGCAAAAAGGATTTCTTAATGCGAGTTAAGATCTGCCGCAAGGAGGCAAAAGAAAGTATTCTTTGGCTAACTTTATTGCAAACAGACGAAAAATCAGAACAGTTGCGAAACAGGCTGTTACAAGAAGCGAGTGAATTGATGAAAATATTCGGTTCAATTGTTACAAAGTGTAGTAAATAAAATTTTAGTTGTTTTTGAGCATTTGTATTTTGAATATTTGATATTGTCTAGAATTTAGAGTTTAGGATTTAGAATTTATTATTATGGCTGAAGAAACACCCCAACCTGCTTCTGCCTCCGATGATACTGGTGCAAACGACCCACAGTCTTCGGGCATGCTTGACAAGGCCAAGTCTTTTTTGACTATGGGCGGAGACAAAGGCAAATGGACAACGGCAATCATTGCCTCGATTGTGGTTGTTGTCATTTTTCTTTTTGCCGGCACGGCCGCTTGGGGACTGGGATTATCATTTATGGCCAAGTCAATTGCAGAGCCAAATAATTGCGCCGATACAACAGCAAGTGCCGGCCTACCATCTGCCGCCACCTCATCCTGGAGAACTGGAATTTACACCACTCAATTTGCCGGCTGTGGAAAAAACGGCAAAGAATGTGCCGACAGCGGCGACAATTGTCGCGGAAGTGGCGGAATAGCTACGGGCTGCAGTGGTCCAACTCAATTATTCGCTTCGCTCCCGTATTCTGGTATCGCGTCACAATGTCATGGAGATATCAATAAGTGCGCCAAAATTGAGGTCTTAAATCCAGCCAACAATAAATCTGTTGTCTTGGCCGTCGTTGATTCAGGTCCATGCAATACTTCCGACAAAGAATATGTTCTAAATGGTGCCGAGCCTCAGGTACGAAGAGGCGTGGGAGTCGGCGGATGTGCCCGTCAATCCCACAAAGCGGAACTAGATATTAGTCCAACCGCCATGAAGCAACTGGAAACAGATAATTTCAAACAATTAAACTGGCGATTTACCAGTGCCCCTGTTGCCACAGGAGCCACCGGATGCGCAACTAACATGGTCACTGACGCCCCAGGGTTTATTTACAAATCAGATGCTTACAGTGCCGAACAAATTGATAACTACCTAAAGGCCAACTCTCCACATAGCCCGCTAATCGGCAAGGGAGCGGCATTTGTGGCTTCTGGAAAAAAATACGGCGTTAACCCAGGGTTTTTACTCGGAATTACTAACTCAGAAAGTTCACTTGGGGCTCAATGCAATTCAAGCGGCAATCTTTTAAACGGCACAAACAACGCCTTTGGCCTGACATGCGGTGGGCCCACAACATTCTGTCACTTCAACAATTACGAAGACGGCATCGACAGAGCGGCGAAAAATGTCGCATCCCGCACCTATACCAGGCTCAATGGCAGCATTAAAGAATTCGGGCTCAAATGGTGCGGCTATGAGAAAGAGTCTGACCATCCGCCAGTGAAACTTTCCGATGGCAGCTCAATCACCTATGTATGCTCAAATAACGATTCCAATTGGGCCAAAGAAGTCCAATCCATCATGGACGCTATCAAATAACATGGCAAAATCAAACATAAAACAAAACCAGCTTGTATTCCGCATGGTACTAATCGGATTTTCTATTTTTATTGCAGGCTTAATTTACTTCTTGTTTTTTATGCACGCAAAAGTTTCAGTTGAAGTCGTTCCGACAAGCGCTGTTGTTACTCTCGATAACAAACCGGCGGCAATAGTTAACGGATCAGCAACATTTGTCACCAGTCTTGGCCGACACACCTTGCGGGTTGAGGCCGATAACTATGTCGGTTTTAAAGAAGATATTAATCTCACGCGTGGTCGCAATTATTCAAAGAAGGTTTCACTAGAGAAATCGCCCTCGCCAATAAAAATTGCCGCCAACGCACAATATATCGCCATTAAGGATAATGATATCTTTTATTTTAACCCAGCTGATCGGCTAATTTATTTATCAAAAATAACCTACGACACAAAAGGGCAAGGGAGCATTGCTTCAACACAAAGCGTTACATCAAAGCCTCTGGACAGCTTCGACAAACTAATCTGGTCCCCGAAAAAAGATATGGTTCTAATTCAGCGTGGCGGCAATGTTTCCCTGCTTGATTTCAAAAAGTATGATTTTGTTCATCAAAATGAAATCGCCTTCGGCAGCTATATCGGTGATATAACCTGGTCGCCAGATAATTCACGCCTAGCATATTACTACGCCCCACCAAGCGGAGAGCAATCACTAATATTTGCTGACGCCAGTAACCAAAACATCTTTCGGGCAGCGAATTTGGCTGATATTAACATTGTAAATCCATTCCTAGCTTTCTCCCCTAATTCGGAGTTACTAGCAGTTGTCCCGCGCAATCAAAATTTTGATCAAAATTTAGTCTATCTAATGAATGTTTACACAAGGGAGTTAACTGCCACAAGCAAGTCAGGAAATCAAAAAGAAGCTGCCTTTAGCCCAGATAGCAAAAAAATCATTTACTCAAGTTATTCAGATAATTCAGCCAACGCGGTTCATCGCCTACTTTCAGTTATGAATTTAGATGGCAGTGATAATAAAGCTCTGAATATAGCAGCCAGAGCGTCAGACATTAGGCCCTGGAAGAATTCAAATCAAATTTTCTTGCCGATAAATTCTTCTCGGAGTAAAATGATTCTTGTGGACCTTATTAGCGGCCAGACATCAGATTTTTACTTCGACGGCCAAAGTAATTCGGAGATTTCCGAGATCTTTTTGAATGATCAGGCCACTAGCGCCGTATTTATTTCCAAGAACATATTATACTTCGTGAAATTGGAGGGGAATGGTTGATGGAGGGGAAAAACCAGGAAAAGATGATTACCTCGGAGGAATCGCTGGTGATATTAAAAACTCTCGGGTAAATCAGACGCCGCAAAATAGTGATTATGAACAGGAAGACATGCCTGTCGATTTTGACGATGAAGACGAAGAAATTGAAGATGATGGCGTCAACGAAAATACTAGTCAGCCCACTGCAAATCAAACGTCATCAGACGAAGAAAAAAAACCAGCGGGAAGCAATCTCACTCAACTCGAAGGTGAAAGTGACGCTGATTTCCAGCAAAGAAAAATGAACGCTGGGCAGATACCTAAAGACGATATTCAGGCAAGAGAGCAATCGGCACAATCAGCAGTTCCTGGTGGCAAATCCGACATGTCACCCAAAGCTGAGCGCGACAGGGAGCTGCAAAGACTCCGAGAATCAACCCACAATATCGACACTGGCAAAACCAAGCGAAACGGCAGTTCGCTAAAAATCGGCTTGACTGCTCTTCGCAACGGGGCTCAAGACTTTCGCGAAAAATTTAGCTGGGAGAACATTAAAGCCCAAATTCAGCAGAAAATAAAAGAGTTAATTTTTGATGCGATCAAAAAGGCTGCACAAGCTGCATTAAAATCAGCTCTTGCCGCAACCTCAGAATTCTGGCTGCCAATACTTTTAGGAATTATTGGCGTGATTATTGTAGTAGTTGGCATTATTTTCCTTGTTAAAGCGCTGCAAACACCAAACGCAAATGGTTCAAGCCCAGTTCAAGCCGCAGACGTTATCAATGACAAGCCATGGATTTCCAAAATTCTAGCTCTGGCCGGCGACAAAGATATTGCTAGCAAATTAACCACAGACGTTTTAACCGGCTTGTTAACAGATATTACTTCTCTCGAAACTCAACTTAAAAACCCTCCTTACAGCACCTATCCAACTGACAAACAAACAGCACTAACCAATAAAATTGCGGCAATCAAGGCAGCAATCACCACTTTCCAGGGCCTGCCGGCCACTGATCCGAAGCGGGCTGAAACAGCAAAAAACATTGTTAAATACGTTGGCGAACTAATTGATCTCTTCTCACCGGCAATTTGTCATTATTCCGGGGCCACGAATTTTCCCGTGGCCGAGAGCCAAATTACCAGATTCAACAACACTCTCCATGGTGGCGTTCCAGCTCACCCAGAAGCAATTAGTCATCACAACACTTTTGTTAATTACCGAAAAGGTACTAACGATGCCGTCGATATTAATGGTGCCAGGGGAACGCCAATTTATGCCGCATTCAGCGGCACAATTACAAAACACTATTATGGACCTTTCGTTAAGGATGTCATTTGGGAAACAAGTGACACCGGTAGCTGGGTGGCAGTCTACGCTCATTTGCAAAAACCTGTTACTAGCGGCCACGTTAATGCTGGCGACAAAATTGGTGAAATGGGCCCACTCAACAGCCCCCACCTTCACCTTGAAATGCAGTGTGGCGGCCAACCGATTGTAACCACCAAAGCAGATATTATCGACCACGCTGCTCATCCCAACAACCCATGGGGCCCATATTTATATCATCACATTATGAGCGCATTAAATTTGGTGCCAACTAAATGAAGCAACTATTTTCTAAATTTCTAATAATCCTCTGTCTGACTACCATCGTAGTGCCTGTTACCATGCTTGAGAATTTCCACCCGGAAAAAGTCATGGCTAGTACAGAAGACATTTACAATGGACTACCAGGTGACTCTGGCGACCCAACCATGGATAATGGCGAGGCCGACGAAGACGCACGAGTTGGCGGAATTGAAATTGATGGCTGGACTGTTCCGGTTGATGACCCGGTTATTCCACCGGCAATCAGTGAAATTAATACATTTTTCGATAGCAACTACACTAGCAGTGGCGATAGTGGTTTTCTTTGGGCAGCAGAAAATATTACACAAAATCCTAAGCTTGTATTAAATCCAAATGATCGCCAGGATTTAAGAATTCTTTCCTGTTTGGGGGATTCGATTCCTGACTTTGAAAATAACCTCGACTCCCTATCTGTTGCATCCGGGAAACCCTACGCTGATCTCGCAGCAATGAAGAAAGACAAACCAGAAGATTTTGCTGCTGCCGTTAAAGCTGCTCAAGAAAAAGCCAAATTAAACATCGCAGATACTTTGAGAGGCGATTTGGTAAACTTTGCCTGCATTTCCGGTCTTGACCAAACGCAAGCGGAAGAAATGATGGCAACCGACCAGGAATCAGTAGACGCAATTATCGCCAATGTTAAAGAAAATATTGTTATTGACCGTCGCATTCTTGAGCTTCTTGTTAACTTGGTAACGCCGAAAGATCAAGGCGGCGCTGGTCACGAAAAAATTACCGTGGCTCGCATTCGCAAAAGCTATGATCGTGCAAGTCGAATGATTTCCAGAGAATCAGAAGCCACATATGAAGAACTTGCCAAACAAAAAGAAAATCAAATTCAATCGGCACTCTCCGCAATGACTCCAGAGCAGCTTGCCGGCGCCAGCCCCAACAGTATTGCTGGTGATCCCAATTACAGCGATGCAATAGCCGTCGCTACGATAAATGATGGTGACAGAAGCACTGGAGACCTCTTGTTTGCCAACGCAGAAGATGATTCAAATCTTTCGGCTCACTTCAAAGGTGAAGCAGTTGACATATCTGAGGTAGACAACATCAAATGCACAAAAGTCGGCAAAAGGCGTCTACTTAGCGATAAAAAAGATGCCATGCCGCCAACCCCCATTAAGCTCGCGTGGCAAACCTCTGAGGGCTACGATAAGTCACCAGCGCCAAACTACTCAAGTTTGAATTTAAATTTGCGGCAGCTTGCCAGTGAATCAATGGCTGGTTTTTTTGATGAATTTAGTATCGATCCGGAGTCAGAAGCAGACCTGTCCGACGCAACACTGGGTGATATCGCCGAAATCATGGGGCAATCGCTCATCGGAGAAATTATTAATTCTCCCAATAACTCCCTGACCGGATATAATTTTTCTGACACAATTAGGACAATTGGTGGCATAATCCTGGCCGACAAACTAGCGCTTCCACGCTATGCTTTTGTTAACAGTGATATTACAAACATTGACCAGCTAAAAGTAAAAATTGGTCAATCAGTCGTTGAAAAAAAGGCAAATTTACCATTTGGTGCGCTGTCCGGCAACAGCCTGGAAGAAATACTGAAGAATGTTGGGACTAGAACATTTGAAACAGAAATCGGGGTCAGAGAAGGAGCATTGGCAGCAGGTTATAACTCCCAGCCAGAACTAAGAATTCTTGTTGGTCGAGCTGAAATCGAGAAAGTATTAAAATTAAAATCTGGAACATTCAAGCAAGATACCAGCTACGGCAAACTTAAGGAAATTGCTGGGGAACGCAAAGTTGACTTGCTTTTTATTTCTCCTTCCAGTCTAGACGAACAATTTAACTTAGCCCTAACAACAAGCATTTCAAGTCGATACAAAGGAAATTCCCTGTCGCCAGACGATTGGGCCTCAATAATTGGCGCCAAGAAAATAGCTGATAATGTCGCAGGTTACAATTTTTCAACAGCTTCTGGCAATGCCCTTGGCCTGAACTACACAAGCCCCATTCCTGCACCTGCTGCAACACCAACCACACCGGCTCCAAACACCACACCGGTCGGCCTAACCGCAGAAAGCGCTACAAGATTAGCCAACCTGCTCAATGGATCCAATCTGCCGGCTAATTTTGTTTTGTACGGAATTGCCAAACTATCAAGCTTACTCAGCGTTAATTCAGATGTCAGAACCGCTTTGTCAAAATGGTTATATGCAGGACTGAGCAGAACAGATTGCCAAATCCCACTTTCGGTAGAAATCAATATCGCAGCCGACGGTCAGCCAGAAAATAAAGTCTCAATCTCCGAAGACTCTATAATGACCTCTCTTGGGTTGCGACGCGGCGATTTTTATAGAATATTTGGTTGCCAAACTGTTTCTCCTAGCCAGGCCTTTAGCGCTATAGGCGAAAAAGCACTCGTAAACGGCGTAGTCAACTCGTCAGAGTTTGAAACTGCAAGACAAAATTACCTCGCAAGCCACCCAGAAATAACTGAGGCCATTGAAGATATTGATTTTTACCGTACTCGGGTAGATGCAGTCAAAAGCAAAACCGACAAAATCAACTCTGACTGGTCTGGCACCGGTGGTTCTCCAGCGGCGCTTGCAATTAAAGGCAAAATTCAAGAAATTAAAACCGGGCTAGTATCAATTGGGTCAAGTTCAAATTTCCCAAATATATCCACGGCAGCGAGAAAAGTTGCTGTTTCTCTTGATCAATTAAGAACGCTAATCGAAACAGCTCAGGCCGGAGACGATCAATCTCTGAGGGACAAGGCAAATACTACACTCTCCGATATTGCTTTTATAATAAACAATGTCGATGAAATTTTATCCGGCAGTGATCAACCAGATATTGACGCCATCACAATTAATCAAATTAGAACCGACCAGAGCACAAGTGGCTCAACAAGTGGCGAAGGTGTTGGGTTTAATCGTGGCACACTAATGTTAATGTTGGCCAAAAAAATCACCCCACAAGATTTCTTTATGTCTATAGGCTCGACAAAAATTGAAGACTCAATAGACCTACCAACAAACTCAATACTCTATTTCGCAAAATTGCAGAGCGAAGATTCTACCATCAGCAAAAAAGATACCTTCTTCCGCGCTATTGGCCAAGCTCAAATTGAAGAAGCCTACGGCATGCCAGCATTTTTCTTTCAGGGTGAAAAACCGGGGACAGATGCAACACTAGAACAGGTCAAACAGCATGTCGCCAAACTTTACAACTTTAGCGAAGCAGAAGCTGGCGCTAGAATTATGCAAGCGCTCAAACTGCCAGGAGAATTTCAAACCATTGAGCGAGGAACAATACCAAATAACTCGGCTTTACTCAACGCGGCGAAAGGACTTGATGAAAAGTTTTCATTAAAGACTGGAACTTCTGCAAGTTTCCTAAACGGCTCCCCTCTTGCCACAACCGATTTGGGCGATTCTGACATTAAAATGCTCATCGGTCGCTTAGGAATCACTGAGGAAACAATAAATAAATTTATTGGAGTCAAAAACGGCACGCAATCACTCGAGACAGCAATTGCAGCTAATGGCGGTAGTGAAATTTCCTACAACAGTTGGAACGACTTTACGCCTTTCCGAGAAAATGAAGCTGCTGACCCAGCCAATAATACTGCGTCATGCCCAATCACATTTTCACGAGATGCAGAAAACAAATTTTACAGTAGCACTCGGTTTGAAAGTAACTCTTATACTTTGTCGGACAACACCGGAACCCACTCCTTCCCAAGTGAGGTCGAAGCTCAAAATTACGTCGCGGCTCATCCTGGAGATAAAACTGATTTTGTCCAAACAATTGCTAAATCGGCAGCAAAAACACTTGGCACTGATCGCCAAGCGGAAATTGAGGGTAAATTAAAAGGATTTATTACAAACAAAAACAGCGCAAACGCACTAACAGCAGCAGAGGTTAGCAGTCTGGCAGTTGCCAACGATATTCCAACCGATGTCCTAAATGAGGTAATGACCCGAAAAGAATTAATAGACCGGATTGAAACTCAAAAACCAATCCAATTCTATCTTGAAACAGTTGGCAAAAAAACCGCTGAAAAAAGAGTTATGACTAGCTTCCTGGGCGGCATTGGAACTACCGTTGCAGGGCAACGTATCGACGCCAGTGACATCTTTGATATCATTTCCGGCAACGGGAGGGAGGTCGTATCAAGAATCGGCAGCCGCTACCTAGAAACCCAGCTAAACTTGCCCAGCAACCAAATAATTGAGCTTCTTCGTTCGCCAAACGCTTTTATCCGTAACTGTAATCTTTCAGAAATTGGCGGAAATTTAATTGGTAGTTTCTTCGGAATCGACAATCTTGATCTTAGTGGCAATATTTACGAAAATTTTGGCTCGAGTAAAATTGAGTCAGTTCTTGGAGTTCCAAGCAAGAGTTTCCGCGGAACTGACTTATACAACTTGGCCCACAATATGGGAGAAGCAAAATTCGCCCAAGCATTCAATTTGCCTCCCGACCAAATCCTGAAGCTAAATATAAATCTAAGCACCGCCATCACCCGACTTTTTGGCCAACATTTTGAACAATTGCCGTCATCAGAAAAACTTGGGTTTATTGATAACGCCCTGGGCAATCCAAGCGCCTATGACATGACAACATCTGATATTTCGATGATAAAAGATGGCCTAATACAAGGTGTTGCCAGTTTTATCGCAGCAATGCCTACTATGAACTGGGCAACTAGTACCAGCGTTACCAGCCTGGCTGATCAAGAACACAATTCAATGCTCTCGCGAATAGCACAAATTAACAGTTCTCTTGGCCTTTCTGGCGACAAAACCAAAAACTTATTAACCGGGGCGCTTAGCCCAGGAGATTTTGTTCGTGAGGTATCCGGAAATACTTTAACCACAATTGGGACTACTGCACTTGCTGGTGGCCTCGGCCAACTTTTGGGTCTAGACGATGAGCACAAGGCTTTAATAATGGACTTATATACTTTCTACACCATCGTTACTAAACCAGGCAATATTGCCTCAGCATCCAGAGCAGGAGATAGAGCATGGATATTCACCCAATTACAAAATGTTTTAGGATATAACATTGACGATAAGCTAGATCTACCTGGTGGAACTATATCTGGCATCGTCGTAGACCCAGGCTCTGCTTTGCCAAGACTAATTGATATCGGCCTAAGAAAGATTGACCAATCTCTTGGCCTTGATCCAGATGATCCCACCTCGTCCCTAAGCGGCGCCTATTCCTTTACTGATAATTCACAAACTTATGCTACTTGTGATGCCGGGGAAACAGATTGCTTTGTCCGACCAGTCACAGGCAACATGACCGATGTAATAGAGACTCCTATTGGATCAATTACCACCAGCACTGACCGCTGGAACCGTTTTGCCCATCGTATTCCATCAGTATTGGGACAAAAATATTTTGTCGACTGGGGATTAATTGATGATGATATCCAGGGTGTACACCGGGCTCAAGCAACCGCCGACTTATTAGAACTTGTTCACGGCGACTTGCGTGGATTAATGGTCTCGGCTGCTGTTGCCGGCGCCAGAAGCATTCATTTGTTTGGCGCTAGCTCAGCCCTTAATTTACCTGCGTCCCTACGTATTAGTTACGGTGATATTCACTACGCGATATATGGTGATACTGGAAGAGACAACCAGTATGCAAGAGTCGCGGAAGCAAATTACTACAACCAAGCATTCAACTCAAGCAGTCCTTTCCGCACAGACCCAAATTATATTGCCAATCTTACCGCGCCTCCTAGCGAGGATCAAGCCATGGGTGCCACAGCTGACCCACATCAAGTGTATGGCGCTGCCTGCCAACCGGGCAATACTGTTGCCGACGGCTGCTCAATACAAAACCCAGATATCCCTATCGATACTGGCGGATTTGCCTACAACGCCGACACTGGTGCCGCACAAACATTCCATGACTTTATGGCAGATACAGAAACTTCAACTGAAACAGACGTCAATAACGCAATCAGCAACGGAGAAAACTATTACGCTACCCATCCAGATGATCAACCACGTATCGACATTGACAGAGCACGACTAAAAGAAAGTGCCAGAAGCGATTCGCGTTCTACTAGAATTCAAAACCTCTCGTATCGAATGCTAGATGCCCAACTGTGGCGCTCAGACCCAGCAGTACCAGCAGGCTTTACGCAAACCATGAGAGAAGGCACCGGAGAACAAAGAACCCAAATGTTCCTTGAATACTTAAAAAATGGCTTGAGAACCGGTAAAATTTTCGGGATTGATCTTGGATTTTCAGTCGATTACGAATATTACGTTGGCTTGTATGGTACCTTGTCCAGTTTTTGGAGCAACCCTGGAAGCTTTAATTTTGACAATTTTGTCTCTAGCGGCCAGGCGGATAAGCTCGAGACATTCCTAAATGGCAAAGTCTCCGACCTCTTTGGTTTTGAATTCCAACCCGGAACATTTGTTTCAATTATGCACGGAATAAAAACTGGTAACTTTAAAGACGACTTTACCGCAGGCGGGAAAGATCTTAAAAGCTTAGTCACCATTTATAAAGATTGGGCAATCAGCAAAATTACCGGCTGGGCAGACAGGGCACTAGGGCTTCCGTCCGGCACCATTAAAGCCGTGTACGATTTATATAAAGCAGCTAAGGCAGCTAAAGCAGCACTAGCTGCAGCTCAACTTGGTGGCGATGCCGCCAAAATAAGCAGTGCTCAAGCCTCGCTAGCAACTGCTTACGCAGCAGTTATCACATTCGTAATTACAACTGTATTTGCTAAACAGCTTCGAAGCTTTGAATCAAAATTAGGTCTAGTGCCAGGAACAGCTGATCTGCTTGTATCCATGGTTGTCACAATACTGGTAGTTGGTCTAATGTTCGGACCAGTTGGCTTTGTTGCAGCTGTTGTCGTCGCTTTAATTGTAAGTGCGGTGCTATTTGTTGTAATCAATCTTTTTGGAGTTTATCGAACTGAACTTTGGTGTACAGCTGACGGATATTACCCTGCTGGCTACCCAGGTCAAGATCCTAACAACGACAGTTATTACGACAATGGACACCTTGGGGTCTTCAATGGATTGGATGCAAATGCGCAAAAAAATGGATCTATCGCTGCCGCCAGATACAAAGCTAGAACACTGGCGGGTGATGCCTTAGCGCTAGCAGAAAGAATAGGCGACAAAACTGCTATTCCTTCACAAATAATGGTTGGACGACAAGAAGATGTTGATTACTGGCAATACAAAACCAATAGCGTGATTTGTAACTTAATTGGTGGATGCGCCGGCACTCGAGCTGGGGTTTGGTACAATCCGCAAACGACCGGTTATACACATATTGGATTCTAGCCCCTAGCACAACTTCTAGAAATTAAAAAAGCGCCAGTCCCCGAAGGGTCTGGCGCTTTTGAGATTTTTTTAGATCAATTTGTATTCTGTATTCTTATTTTCGAAACTATAGTTTTCCCGACTTTTTTGTTGACATGAGTAATAATTTCCTCACTCATCATTTGTACCTCTCCTGCATCAATTGAATCCTTGCAAGAAAGCTTTAGAACACCCTTAGAGAACGATGTTGCTTCAAAACTACCCTTGCCATATTCCGATGCAAAAAAACAAATCTGGGACGCCACAGCCGCCCCGCCGAGCCCCTTCCTAACCATCACCGGCATTAATATCTTATCTATTCTGTCCATGCCCTGATAATACCATTTCGCCACAAAAAAATCCCGCACCAAACATCGATGCGGGAATGATACGTGTTCTCTAAATGATGACAGCAATTCCTTTATTGCCCATGTCTATTTGGTCTACGGAGATATACATCTCACTATTTACAGCCAAGAAATACGCCAATCCATGCAGCGGGGTCCAACTCCATTCAGTCTGCAGACCCTGTGCTTTGAGGGCATCAGCCACATCAACTGCTTCCAACTTGTTGTTGCAGACGAGAAACACCCTGGTGACGTACAAATCAGAAGCTCCCAGCGCCTTCCGCAGCTGTTCCTCGTCGGAGTGTTTGGCTTCGACAATCCAAACATTTCCGTTAGGCGTTTTCTTAATACCGGTCAAACAGAACTTCAGTCCGAACATGATGATGTTTTCTTTCTCAACAAACCTAAAGAATTTCATCTGAGTCTCCGCGTTTTGGCTCGCCAGCACTTGTTTGTTTATCCCTCAGAGGAGAGCGCGATCAGTAACGATCGTGCTCGGTCTGTCTGAGGTGACTAGCTTTGGGCTACCCAGAAGATGAGGGCTGGCATTCCTGCCAAAGCGCTATAGCAGTCCTGATAGCTGATGCTTCCTGCTCAGGGGTTGCCCTAGAGCCACAGTTTACGTTGGATTTGAGGCGCACTTGCACGCCATGGAGAATTGGATTGCAACCGTGGTCCAAAGGAAAACAATACAACAGCGCATAGCAGTTGTTGGTCGAGTCGGACCAGATCTCCCAGTATGCTTCGGAAGACCCAATCAGACCAGCAGGATCCGAGAAGTCGCAGACGAGGCTGAGGTAGAGGTTAAACTTGTCGTACAAACGGTACAAGCTCTTCCTCCCGTCGTAGCCATACAAATCGTCGACTCCATACCCCCGAGAGCTGATGTCGGCGATCATGACTCCGAGGCAAAATCCTAGGAAATCAAGGCTCAGATACTCTTGAACCTTCTCGGCAGTCTTCATCGCAAACCACTTCTGTGCCATTTCTGCGTATGTCATTTAAATCACCTAGGTTGTTAAGGTTCGAGGAGTAAATCCTCAGAGATGAGTCTGACCGATATGTAATCAATCAGGCTCACTGTCCGAGGGGATTAAAAACGGGGGATGTTACGGGGATGAGTAACTTCGGGCTACTCGACGATGGGGTTAGCGTACGTACTCGACCCTATTGACTGTGGGGACGATCTTGCCGTTGGTGATGTCCTCGACCACACGATCATGCCGGGCCACGGCATCCTGCTCGTCGCAAAGGCCCATTTTGCCATGGATTATCTCACCTTCGTCAAATGTAAGAATTGCGTACTTACTACCGTCGAGGGACCACCACTTAACTACCAGGTAATACATACGGCAGTCGAGATGGTTGATCTTGTTGTAGGTATCAACAACGATATAGCCGGGGTTGCAACCGATGTACGACTGGTGGTGGATTTCGAAGACTTGATTATCAATACTGAAGATTTCCATGTTCTAGACCCCTTAATATATATTTGCCCCTTATATAGAGGCTTTTGTCGCTGTGCCTTACGATGATTAAGCTTGCGCTGTTTTCACCGTAACGACACATTGTATCACCAAATACAAAATATGTCAATGATTTCGGCACTTTCTAAAGTTAGTATTAGTAGCGGCAATAAGCTTGACAGAGCTCAATATTTTTGCTAAAATAGTTTTAAATGACGGAATATCCGACACAATTAAACCCACAGGAATTACTAAAAAAACTCGGGCTAGACGAGCGCGAGAGTTTGATTTATTTATCTTTGCTTGAAACCGGTCCGCAGTTACCTCAGCACATCGCACGCGATACCGGCGTGAAACGAACAACTTTGTATGAGATTTTTCCTCTTTTAATCGACCAAGGCTTGATTATCGAGATCACCCAAGGCAAGCGCCGCTTATTCCAGGCCGTAGCCCCGGACAAACTTTTAAGAGACTACGAGAGCCGCTACAAGGAGATACGCGAGCATTTTGCTGACCTGCAAGCCATTTACCGCATGCAGGGTTTGCGGCCAAAAATTGAGGTCTATGAGGGCTTTGAGGGGATGCAAAAACTTTATAATCGGACACTGGAGACCAAAGATGAGATCAAATCATTTGTCATGCCTTCAAGATACAATCCAAAGGTTATGGATTGGTTTTTGAAAAGTTATGTCCCCGCTCGAGTCAAGCGCGGTGTGTTGGTTAAGGTAATTATGCCTTCGGATGAAGTCAGTGAGCACTATGCTCAATTCAAAAAAGAGCACCTACGCGAGAGCAAATTAGTTCCAACGAATAAATTCAAGTTCCGAATTGAGTGCATGATCCAATCCAATAAGGTCTATTTCGCCTCGTACGAAAAGGGTGGCCCACTGGTTGGTATTATTATCGAATCAAAACAAATTGCTGATACTTTAGGAGCACTTTTTGATCTCGCATGGGAAGGCGCTGATAAATATAGTTCTAAATAAGCAGAGCTTTTAACGCTTTGTGGCCTCTTCGAGGCACTATTGAAATCTTGTTATAAAAAAAGCCGGCTGCCTGTAATGGCGAGCCGGTACTCTTGGGTTCTGGTGCTTCGGGCTGAACGGTGCCCGAAGCAGGAGCGACTGTAATGTTGATGATTAGAACACCAAGATATTCGCCGTCGTCTCTCAACTTCACACGGCTGTCCCTGATGATGGGTATGATCAAGTTGGCAACACCGGCACGAGCTCCCCAGAAGACGATGCGACCATCCTTCCCGATCTCGATCTTCACTGCTGGTTCGCGCGGTTTGCCGCCCTCAGGACAAAGCAGAAAGGTTATCGGTTCACCGTAAACGAGCTTGTCACCTTTGACCAATCCCTTCCTGGATGGTCCACCCTCATACTTGTCGCCCTCCCGAATCATCAAGTCGGAGTGATTGCGAATCTCAGCGTTGTTGCCGCGCTGATTGAGTGGGTAGTATTTGAGCAACAGGTCCTGAGAATAGGGATTCTGTGACAGTTGGACCAAGCGCTCTACCCAGTCAAACGTTTGGTCACGCTTGATCTCAATGATCCGCGGCTCGGGCGCGTGTAGTACTAGCCAAGCGCAACCACGCAGGCCCAATACTCCAATCGCAACAAACGCTGCGATACCGATGAGAATTCGACGACCTCGTGTGGACATGAAACTAAACCTCCGAGGGGAGTGTGATATCGGCACGAGCTAGATCTTAGCACCTGTTGTAATATTAATCAATCCAGCACAACAAAAAAATCACCTTTTCAGGGGTGATTTTTTCTTGAGAACTTGCCTCCACATTTTTTAAAAGAGGATTGTTCCATAGACGGTGCCTACTGCAACCGCCAAAATAGCTACGACGCTCATTGTCATTGCTTGCATAAGTGTAAGATCTGGCTTTCGCTTAACCCTACCCTCGTCGACAACAACTTGAGCCTCAAGCTCCTTATCCTTCATTGTCCCTCCATCGCCCGCATCGCTTAATTAGCGCGAGCATTGTTAAGTTGCTGTTTCTAGTATAGCAAATTCCATAAAGTTTGTCCAGCCCCTTAATGAAAAATTAAAGCCCCCACCACGGCGATGTGATGGGGGGTACTCGGTTCGAGAAGCTCAGCGTCAACGCAGTTGCTGACCCAGATCGCCGTCTTGGAGCCGGGTTTCGTACCTTTCGGCCCAGACGTTTTTGGCATACTCTCTGCAACTGTGCAACTCATCGATGCTCATGGACGGCTCGCAGACAGGGTGCCCTACAAGCGTCTTCCTCAGTGCAGGGTCATAGATGGGATATTGCATCTGCAGCGCGAAGTAGCGAGATTGATCATCATTGGCGTGAGCCAGCGCGATCTTGGCACAGTCAGTGAGAAACTCACAGCCTGTACCCTTTTCAATCTCCTCCGCCTGCCTCAGCTTGGCCTCCGCACTAGTAATGGCCAAAGCACGTGCGTACATACCATCCCAGCCCATGATCGCACTCAGCCGGTCATCGCGAGCTTCGTTTGTTTCGTCGTCCATGACCGTGTAATACGACTCATCTCGCACCCGGAGCTTATCAGGGCTACAGGCGAGAAGCCTCTGGGATACGCTGCTGGGTGATGCAACCGCATCACTATTACGCGAGCCCTGAGACTGAGCGATCTGGCGCAGTTCTGCCCAAGGCATCGACGGCGATATAAACGACGCGATCCTGGGGTTGTGCTCAGACAAGCGCTGGCAATCGGTCTGGCTGGTTGAGGAGTCGACAATCTTCCAACAGTTGTTCGACACCGTCTTGGCCAGATCGTACTGCGTCAAACCAGATATCCCCAACTCCCTGGCTGTCTGAGGCTTGCAGCCACAGAAAGCGACTGCGACCAAGGCAATAACCGTTATCAACCAAACCTTATGTGCCATAATAGGCACCTCCATGTTCAGAATACCAGCATTATATCATATAATTTTATTTAAGTCAATACTACTGTTATGTTTCAATACCTTTGCAACACTTTTAAGTATTGGAAGGTATTATGAAGC
>JBAXAF010000011.1:0-32669 GCA_037142675.1 Candidatus Berkelbacteria bacterium
TAGCACAGGACTTGTTAAACAACCTAATTTACCAACACTTTTTGTCTATTAAGCCAGATTCAATATAGAATTCTCTATTTGCCCACTCCGCCAAAAAACGGAAAGTTTGATTTTGGTGCCTAAGGCAGGAGTCGAACCCGCACACCATTGCTGATACAGCGCTCTGAAAAGTTTATCCTGCACCGAGCTCTACTCTGGTGCTGGGACTGCGCGCCCCGCACTATTTCTGGTGGGCAAGACAGGAATTGAACCTGCACGATCTTACGATCACAGCGCTCTGAACGCTGCGTGTCTACCAGTTCCACCACTTGCCCACAGAAAAATGCAGGGTAAGTTTACCAATTCCGCCACTTCGGCATTATTCCTTGTACTTTATAGACTTTACAAACTTTATGAACTTTTAACTTCTTACGGCTTTACTCTTTTAGTTTTCAAATACCAGTTTGCAAAATCATTCAAATGGTCCCAGGGCTCGTAACCCTTTACAGCCGTGATCCCATGGACCGACGATTTGACCGAGAAATTGAAATTCTGAGCTGGTAAATAAATCACCGGGACTTGGTCGGCTAAAATGGCAAGAAACTGATCATATTTCTGGTTTCTGGCCACAGTGTCAGTTGTCATTCTGGCGGATTCCAAGAGTAGATCGGCCGGCTTATTGGAAAAGCCGGAAAAATTATTACCGCTGGTAATTTGACTTGAGTGCCAGAACGGATATGGATCCCGATCATAGCCGGAGTCAAATCCGTACAACACAGCTTCATAATTTCTCTTTGCCAACAAATTAGTATAGTCAACAGCACTTTTTTTGTCGATTGTGATATTGATACCGCGGCTAGAATAACTTTTTTGCAAATCCTGGGCAGTTGAAACCGAAAGTGGTTTATCCAAGACTAAAAGTTTAAATGAAAGTTGTGGATCAATTTTGTCAGTCGACGCAATCTTCTTGCGGACAGCAACATCCTTAATCTTCTCATTATTTAAGTTAAATATAACACCAAAGTCTCTTGATATTGTGTATGAGTAACTGGTGGCGTCATCAGATAGCTTCATGCCGGCAATCGCTAATGCCGGTGAAAACGTAGACGAAAAATCTTCCTTTGCTTGATTTTCGTCGCCGGCTATTTGAAAGGTTACCTCAGAAATATATGGCTTTTGACCGTAATAATTACCCGACATAGCCATATCAACTTCTTCAATTACCTTATTCTTCCCGGAAACAGCTTTAACAAACTTATATGGGCCAGTGCCAACCGGAGACGAGGAAATTAACGATGAATCGATGTGAGCTGGGATGATTCCAATTAGAGTGTTATACAAGAACGGTCCATAGGGACTTTTCAAATTAAAAATGACGGTATTTTGATCTGGTACTTGAACTTCAATATCTTTCCAAGCATCAAAATACGGGCTTTTAATGTTGCCGTCTTTGATCGCCGTGATTGTCGCTGTCACATCCGCCGATGAAAACTTAACACCATCTTGCCAGCTAACATCGTCACGCAAGTGAAAAGTATAAGTTTTCCCATCAGCCGAGATTTCCCAGCTTTTGGCCAAATCAGGAACAATATTGCCGCTGGCATCAATTTTTGTCAGCCCGGAATAAATTAGCTGATTAATTGTTCTATCCGTATCAGTGCTGGCAAGTACAGGGTTTAAATAGTGGGCCTGACCGATTAAAACTTCTTTGTATCTGCCTCCGGTAGTCGGAACGCGCTTTGTTTTCGACAGCCAGTCACGATCAAATTTGTAGCCGCCAAGAGCAAGAAGAATAATAATTAAGGCACCAAGAGCAATTTTATCAACGCGATTTAGGACAAAATAGATTCGACCCAACCTACGAAAAAAATTACCGATGACTGATAATATTGGCTTAATTTTGGTCGATAAAATAGATCCCCACTCTCTACTTTTGACTTTTGACTTGTTGGCGCCGCCCAGAGGGCTCTGCCCGGCGGGACTTTTGACTTTCTTTTCCCTCGGTCCCCAAAAATCACCAAAATTGGTCATAGTTCTCCTTGGGAGTTAGGCCAGAAACAACGGTACTGTCACGGATGCGACAAATAGTACAATTAAAACAATAGTTGCGTAAAATAAAACCTTTTCAATCCCACGCTTTGATCGGTAAAAATTTCCTTCTCCACCAAAGGCGCCGCCCAGACCCGATCCTTGCTGTTGCATTAAAATGGCGACAATTACAAAGACTGCCAAGATTAGCTGAACAATTTGTAGGGTTTGCGTAAGCATGATTGTTAACTAATAGTTAATAGTGAATAACGAATAGCCATAACTTGATAACTAATTAACTTTTTTACTCTAGTTATTCGTTATTAGTTGTGCGTTTTTCGTTAATTTTGTGGTGCCGATGGTCAGAATCGGACTGACGACACGAGGATTTTCAGTCCTCTGCTCTACCACTGAGCTACATCGGCATTTCGCAATAAATTCCTCAATGCAAGCTAGTTTACATTGAACGAAGTGAAATGGAGGCCTCGGCCGGAATTGAACCGGCGTACGCGGTTTTGCAGACCGCTGCGTAACCACTCCGCCACGAGGCCGAGACTTACGAAACAAAATGGAGCGAGAGACGGGACTTGAACCCGCGACCTCATCCTTGGCAAGGACGCGCTCTACCAACTGAGCTACTCTCGCAGAATTACTATAGCTGAATAAAATAATAGCAAGATCGATCTCATTTGTAAAGAAACTAATGTGCAAAACGGGCTATTTCAAAATTATTTTTTTTATGCTAAATTCAAGATACTAGTAACTTTAATACTATTTATATGAGCAAAAAAAGCCGACTAAAAAAGAAAAATAAGCAAAAACTGCAAAAACGTTTTGATCAGGTCGCAGCGGAAATTGAGATCAATGATGTCGAAACTGGCAATGATGAACCAGCCGATGTCGCCCCAAAAAAAGCTGTAGTTGCTCCAGCAGAATCAGACAGCATTATTGACGCGCCAAGCCGCAAAGCAATCTCCAAAGACGTTCGAATGATTATTTTTACCTTAATTGGCTTGGCAATAGTTCTCATTGCTGTAAAAATTCTCCAACAAAAAACTGGTTACATCGATACTTTTGGAAATTGGTTGCACAAAATTACTAATATCCAGACAATGTAAGCTTAGTTCATAAAGTCGAAAGTTCTTAAAGTTCGTAAAGTACATTGATTTTAACTATACTAGATTCTATCTCATGGTACTTTATAGACTTTAGAAACTTTATAAACTTTTAACTAGAAATTCTGTTTCTCTTTCGGCCGGTATTGCAGTGCTTCAGCGACGTGAACTCCAGTAATGAAACGGGATTCCGATAAATCGGCAATGGTTCGCGCAAGTCTTAATATCCGGTGGTATGCTCGGGCCGAAAGCCCTAGGCGATCAACTGCTAAATTTAGCAGTTTTTTTGTTGCTTCATCTATCTGACAGTATTTTTTAATATCGGCGGCCTTCATTTCTGAATTTGACTTAATCTTTGTGCCAGTGAATCTTTTTGTTTGATGATCTCGTGCCGACATCACCCGCTTTCGAACTTCTTTCGATGATTCGGCGACTTTGGATGATGACAGCTTTTCAATATTAACCCGCGGCACTTCAATGTAAAGATCAATACGATCGAGTAACGGCCCGGAAATCCGTTTTTGATATTTGCTAATTTGCGTCGGCGTACAAATACATTCTTTGTAATTTGAGCCAATATAACCGCAAGGACATGGATTTTGAGCGGCGACCAGAACAAATTGAGCCGGAAATGATATCGAGCCTTGCGCCCGAGAAACTGTAATCATTCCGTCCTCCAATGGTTGACGCAAAGCTTCCAGGACTGAGCGCGGAAACTCAGGAAATTCGTCGAGAAACAAAACCCCACGATGCGACAAGGAAATTTCTCCCGGCCGCGGCCAAGTTCCGCCGCCAACCATAGCAACTGATGATGTTGTGTGGTGCGGAGCCCGAAATGGCCTCGCAGTCACCAAACCGTTTTCGTCGCGGTGAAGTAGCCCAGCGACAGAATAAATTTTTGATGACTCCAAAACCTCGTCCTCATCCATTGGTGGCATAATTGATGGCATGCTGCGAGCCAACAAAGTCTTTCCAGAGCCTGGAGGGCCAGAAAGTAAAATGTTATGCGACCCGGCAGCGGCAATTTCTAGCGCCCGCTTGGCATTTTCCTGACCGGCGACAAAAGCAAAATCATATCCAGATGAGGCGTTTTCAGAATCAATTAAACCAACATATTTTACGGGCTGGATTGAAATCTCATCCCGTAAAAACGCCGCCAGATCCTCCAGAGATTTCACTGGATAAATATCCAACTGTTTAATAATCGCTGCCTCGGCACAATTATCGGCCGGAATAAAAATCCGTTTCGCGCCCCAATCTTTAGCCGCCATAATCATTGGTAATATCCCAGAAACCGCTCTCAACTCACCCGAAAGTGATAGTTCACCAATAAAAACGTCATTTTTGGAAATTTTATCTCGTCCGATCTGTTCGCCTGCCAAGAGAATTGAAACCGCAATCGGCAAATCGTAGGTCGGCCCCTCTTTTTTAATATCCGCCGGTGCCAAGTTCACCGTCAAGCGCTTATCGGGAAAAACCAAATTAGAGTTTTTGATAGCAGATCTAACTCGATCTTTTGACTCGTCAATTGCTTTGTCTGGCAACCCGACTATTGAAAAAGACGGGAGACCCCGTCCAATATCAACCTCGACTTCGACTGCATAAGCATCGAGCCCAAAAACCGCACAACTTTTAACCTTGGCAATTTTGGCCATTACTAAATGGTAATATTTTGTTTCTTTTCCGGTTTCCTATACCAAGCAAGAGTGATAACGGTATAGATTGCGACTGCGGCGATGGTAATGAAAGTATAACTTTGAAGAAAAATATTATTTTTGAGAACCAGCCAAAGGATAAAAAATACTGCGGCGCCGATAAAATCACTAGTTAGGCACGACTTCCAATTAAAACCTGAATTAATATTGTCCTGACGCATTATATAATCCCAAATGACATAAAGAGCAAAGATAATTGATAGCCAAAAATAAAAGATTGAATCGCCAGCAGTGGATGTACTTAAAAGCCGTGAAAATAAAAACAAAGTGACCAAGTCGAGAAACAAATAAGATTTTTTATAGTCCTGACCCTTGTAGGTGTGATGGGCATAAACCCAATCCATAAATAGAACGGCGTAGGCAAAAATAAAACGTATATAATCGGTTGGTGTTACAGCCTTGTCGATAAAATAAAACCCGTAACTCGCTACAACGCCGTACATTACGTTTACCAAATCCAAATTCAAATAGTTCTTTGTCCTGCTCTCTTGTTCCATAAAATAATTATAACAAGAAAAGCAAGAACTGCAACTAAAAGATTGCAAGTTAAGCGATCCAAAAGTAACATTCCGAGCAAAGCGAGAAATGAGTCACGGCGTTAAAAAATACCACGGCTTTAAGCTGATGGTATTTTATACCACTATTTCAAAAATTTCTTAATTTCTTTTTCGGCCGATTTTATGTCTTTGCACCAAACAATTTCCGAAAAGCGACGAAACCAAGTTAACTGACGGCGGGCATATGCATGGATAGCGAATTTCATTTTCTGTTTCATGTCCAAAAATTCCTTATCTTCGACGATCTCCCCCTTGTCATTCCGAACTTGTTTCGGAATCTCGTTTTTATTAGATCCTGAAATAAATTCAGGATGACAAATCAAAAAATCTGTCAAAATTCGATACTCTAACCCAATTTTCTCCAACCACTTTGGATCAACTCCAGCATCTAATAGAACTTTAATTTCTTCGATGAACCCTTCCTCGAACCACTCCTCCACTCCGTCATCAATTCGCTGATATAATTCTTCGCGTAGTCGATCAATAGCAATTTGCAAGACTTCAAAATCCGGTTTTTTCTTGGTGATAGCTTCTCCACTCTGCGCACGCTCAATAGCACGGATTAAACGATAAGGATTGCTGGTATCAAGTTGCAAGTTACAAGTATCAAGTTTCAAGAAAATTTTTTGTAATTGTTTTAATGTTTTTGATTCCAATTCTCCTCTGGAATATTTTGTGACTTGTGACTTGTGACTTGCTACTTCGAGGGCAAAGCCCTCGACAAGTGCTTGGATATACAATCCTGTCCCTCCGACAACAATTGGAGTTTTCCCACGAGAAAAAATCTCTTCGATGGTAGTTCTGGCACGATCCAACCAATCAAACATAGAAAATTGCTCACCTGCGTCACAAATATCAATTAAGTGATAAGGAATTTCGCCATAATCCTTTGCGTCTTTGCTGGTTCCAATGTCGAGACCTTTGTAAACTTGGCGAGAGTCAGCAGAGATAATTTCACCATTAAATTTTTTGGCAATCGGAACTCCCCAGCTGGTTTTTCCGCTGGCTGTCGGCCCAACAATTGCTATGATTCTGCGTCTTGTTTTCATTTCGGCTAAAGTTTATCACACTAACGATGATTAAAAAAGTGCCTTTGAAACTAAAAAATTGTCATATTGTTTCATTGTTATATGGTTGAAACCCAACAATACAGCAATTTAGCAATACAACAATTGTGTTTAGTCTTCCGAATTATCTTCTGCCCGTTTCCGTTTTAGTCGTTCAATCTCAAAAACACTCTTACCGGAAACTGGCATATCCTTATGATCCGACTTGTCCGCTTCTTCGAGCAATTCTTCTTCTAACTTCTCGAAGTAGTCCTCTGGAAGCTCATCGGGGTCATTATCAGTTAAAATGTGATCATCCATAAACTTATTATATACATCTAGCAATTTTAATCAATTTAAGCTACAATTCTTGTGTATTTGGGCGAGTGGTGAAATTGGTATACACGCTAGTCTTAGGAACTAGTGGAGTAAAATCCGTGGAGGTTCGAGTCCTCTCTCGCCCACCAAAATAGAAGCTTCGGCTTCTTTTTTATTTCAAGATATAATAGCTAGCCGCTAGGCTACACAAAGCGAAACAGTTCCAATAAATTGAAGCTATACTGTTATTAAATCCTTAAATTTAGCAAAAGTTTTTTCACCGATGCCTTTAACATTCTGAATTTTATCGATTGAAGAAAACGGCCCGTTTGTGTTTCTGTAATCAACAATTCGCTGCGAATAGGTTGGCCCAATGCCAGGCAGTGAATCCAACTGCGCTGCTGTTGCGGTGTTGATGTTAATTTTCCCACTTGGCGTCGCAGATTTTGTAGCTGAAGATGGGGAAGTTGTATTCTCTGAAACTGGCGTAACAACAACAGATTTTGAATCCGCAATTTGCTTCTCTAAATCCGATATCTTACTCTTGAGATCAGAGATTTCTTTGTCTTTATTATCCGTCGGCTGATTTTGCGCCTCCCCGCTCGCCCAGGCCCCTTTTTTTACCATCAACAAAACACCGCCGACCAGTGCAATGATAATTAGGCCGACGCCGATCCAAGTACTATACCTTTCAATGATAGTTTTCATTGAAACAATTTCTAATTTCTAAATCCTAATTTCTAAACAAATTTTCAATTTCTAATTTTCAAAATCCAAAACTTTTGACATTTAGTTATTTGAATTTTGATATTGTTTAGAATTTAGAGCTTCGAATTTAGAATTTTATTCAAGGTGTTTAGCCTTCTCACCCACTTTTTCCAATAGTTCGGGATATTTGTCGATCTGAGCCACAACATCTTTGGCTGCCTCCGTTGCTTTCTCTATCATAATTCTATCACCAATATCAGCGAAACGAAAATCCCAAAAGCCCGACTGGACGTAACCGTACATTTGCCCTGGGCCGCGCAACTCCAAGTCCTTTTCTGCTAGTTCGAAACCAGAAGAAATTGATTCCATATAGGATAACCGTTTCTGTGCATTTTCTGAATTCGATGACGAGAAAAGCAGGCAATAAGATTGCATATCATTGCGGCCAACACGTCCGCGAAATTGGTGCAGTTGTGCCAGTCCAAAACTCTCGGCATTTTCAATCATCATTACCGTCGCACCCGGAATATCGACTCCAACCTCGACCACCGAGGTAGAGACTAAAATATCAAACTTTTTAGCTTTGAAATCGGCCATTATCACCTCTTTTTCCTTTGATTTTAGTTTGCCATGCAACATAGCAATCTTGAGATCAGGAAAAACGTCTTTTTGTAACCTCTTGGTTTCTTTTATAACTGCTTTTTTCTCTTCTTCAAAGAAGCTATTAGCTATCAGCTGCAAGCTATCAGCTTGATCGCCCTCAGCGATCAGTGGACAAATGACAAAAACTTGATGACCACTACCCACCTCTTTTCGAATAAACTCGTAAGCCTCGTCCCTGCCAGCTGGCTCTACAGTCCGCGTGATAATCTTTTTTCTGTCGGCCGGCATTTCATCAATTACCGAAACATTCAGGTTGGCAAAAACCACCAGTGACATTGTACGCGGTATTGGCGTGGCAGTCATTGAAAGAAAATGTGGTCGGAGTCCATTTCGAACTTCAAGCAATTTATTACGCTGATTAACGCCGAACCGATGTTGCTCATCGATGATGACCAAGCCGATGTTATCCAGTTCGACTTTTTCTTGAATTAAGGCATGAGTGCCAACGATAATGTCTGGCAAGTTGTGATCACTTTTATTTGCCGAGGTTAAAAGCCCAACCGAAATCCCGTGTGGTTCTAGGATTTTTGTCAATGTTTGGTAATGCTGATTAGCTAAAATTTCTGTCGGCGCCATTAGCACAACGCGCTTTCCATTTTTGATAACCACAGCCGCAGCGAAGGCGGCAACCACAGTTTTTCCACTGCCAACATCACCATTTAGCAACCTATTCATTGGCTGATTTGATTCCAAATCTTTAATAATTCTCCAAGATGCCTTTCTCTGCGCGTCTGTTAATTTAAATGGCAACGACTCAACGAAATCCTTCAAAAACTGTTCATCAATCTCCATTTTAGGAGCTTTATGAATTAAAACTTCCTGCTTGATCAGCTGCTTTTGCAACGAGAATAAAAATAATTCATCAAATGCCATCCGCTCTCTGGCTTTTTCTACTGATGCTGAATTATCTGGCTGATGTAGCGCTAATATCGCCTGCTGTATTCCAATTAGATTATTTTTTCCAATGATTTCTTCCGGAATATATTCACCGATATTTGCTACTTGGGGCTTAATGCTTGCGACTAATTTCGAGATGTAACCACTCGAAATTCCAACTGTTTCTGGATAAATTGGCACAATTCGCGGAAAGTTTGTTCGGGTTGGCGACTCCATTTGAATTTGCCCAGAGAAATTATCGTATGATATTTTGCCATTTAGAATAACCTCCGAACCGGATTTAAGCATCTTCTCCAAATACGGCTGATTGAACCAAACGACTTTAATTGAGCCAGTGTCATCAGCAACAACTGCTTCCGTGACGACAAATCTTCGCCTCGATGTTCTGCGATTTGCAATGTTAATGATTTTTGCCTTGATGGTTTTGGTTTCCCCCATAATTCCTGATTCATAATTCATAATTCCAAGATCACCGATCTTGACTATCTTCGTGTAGTCGGCATAATCACGCGGAAAATAGTAAATCAAATCACGCACAATTTTAATGCCGAGCTTGTCGAGGCGCTCGGCCATCTTCGGCCCGACTCCGTGTAAAAATTGTATCTCCGTGTTTAGTTCCATAAATCCTTTATTTTCCTTTTCTGTCATTCCTGTGAAAACAGGAATCTTTTTACTTTTTTGGATCCCCGCCTTCGCGAGGACGACTGCGTCGATTGTACTTCGGTAGATAAATCCATACTAAAAGTATACCAGATACAAAAATATTGACTTTGTAGATCTTTTATGATATTGTATTTGCACATTCAGATCACATACCGGAGGCTGGACAACGGAATGTCACGAGAGCATTGGCATTAAGTCAGAGCGTGAACGCATCGAACAGGAATTGATTCCGCGCCTCATCGCCAAGATGATCGAACTGCAAAAGAAAGTACAGAAGACAGAAACCAGATTGGTGTTCGCCGATGCAGACATCCACAAGAGTATCGGCGGTCACTGCTACCTAATAGGCAATCTGGATGATTTGAAGCTGGTCTTCAAACACACCAGAACCGGCGCACCAGCGCCTGATGGCATCAGTGAGCTCGAGATTTGGGACAGGCTCGACGATCTGGCAACCGAAGCCCTGGCGGAGATCGGAGTCCCGCAGATTGAAGGGCTAACCGTTGTCAACTTCGCCAGCGTCGTGAAAGAGACAGCGTTCGTCTGTCTCGAAAACGAGAAGGAAGCTCTTCGCAAAGCGATCGGCTGACTCCATCCGTCAGTTCCCCAACTCAACACCCACGGCCATTCGATCCAATCGGATGAGCCGTTTTTTTATTCAAAAAATATTGACGTCAAGGAAAATAATGTGTAGAATTTACTGCAAGAACTGGATAGGTCGATTGGGATTTCCTTGCATCCCAGATCGATACTTTATCCAAGGAGGATAGCACATAAGAATAATAGAGCAAGGAATTGGGTTCGTATCTCTGGCCAAAGAGACGAAGACGTATCAACGAGTGGTACCAAATCGCAGGTTAGGAGGTGCAACGACCATGAAGAAACTTCTTCTGGCCGCTGTACTGGCAGGCGTATGGCTTCTCGCAGTCGCAGCATTTGCCGCCCCGTTGACGATGGCCGCCCCGAATGCAGCGTGGAGTACCCCGACAATCGTGAGCGCTCCCGGCGCCGCGATCCAGGTCGCTCTGAAGGCCGAACCGAAGATGATGGGCGCCAAGCTGAGCGCGCTGAAGGCCGTACCACTGCATGAGACCGCACAGCGAATGAGCAGCACCGAGACGACAGTGGCCGCCGCACGTGACGTCGGGACCGAGATCAGCCGCACCGCCGCGCAGGCAATGCTGGCCACCACGAGACCGGCCGGCGAGACGACTTTCACCACGCAGGCTACCACGACGGCCCCGGTCGAACCGCAATGGGCATGTGGCGCCTACACTTTCACCCAGGGCACTGACGTCGCTGACGTCGGTAGGACGATGGCTATCGCCACAACGGCGCCGCCTACGACGGGCGGGCAGTACATTGGCGATCACGTGGCGTCGGCTGCTGTTGGCAGCCTCTGCTAAGACTCTCGCTGAGGGAAGCAGATGCTCCAGCAGAACCCCGTAGTACCCGCGACCGCGCCCCCGAACTTGGGGGGCCGGTCGTATTTTTTTTCTCAATCTAAAATATATTTAGCTCTCAATTATTCCACCACCAATAACTTCATCTCCAACATAGAACACCGCGGATTGTCCTGGAGTCACCGCTCGTTGCGGTTTTTTAAATAGTACTTTTACATTGTCAGATTGATTCGCTTCACTCGCAATGACGCACGGAAAATCAGGGTGACGATAACGGATCTTTACAGACAAGCTTTTAGCTTTTAGCTGCTGGCTTATAGCTTTGGGATTGATCCAGCGCAAATCCGACACAATCATTTCTTTTTTATAAACTTCTTCGTCGCTACCAACTATCAAACGATTTTTATTTGAGTCAAATCCTATAACATACAACGGTTTTTTGTCTCCTTGTGACTTGTTACTTGTTACTTGATCTACTAGCCTTCGCTGTCCAATTGTGTAGTTTAGCAAACCATCGTGTTTTCCGATCACCTTGCCATCGACATCAACAATATCGCCTGATTGAAAAAAACTCTCATCTAAATATCGACGCAAAAATGCACGGTAATCGCGGTCGGCAAAAAAACAGATCTCCTGGCTTTCCGGCTTCTCTTTGACTGGCAGATTCCACTTAACTGCCAATTCTCTGACATCTTTTTTTTCCATTTCACCAATTGGAAACATTACTTTTGATAATTGATTCTGATTCAACCTATATAACATATAAGACTGATCCTTAGTTTCGTCAATTCCCTTTGATAAAGAAAAATTCGAAGCACTAAACTCTAAATTCGAGACAATATCTAAATTAGAATGTTCCAAATTCAAAACTTTAGAATTTAGAATTTCGGATTTAGGATTTGTGCGCGTTATGCGCGCGTAGTGTCCTGTTGCCAACTTTTCGCAACCAATAGACAACGCTTTTTTCAAAAGTAGATCAAATTTAATAGTTTCATTGCAAACAATACACGGGTTTGGCGTCCGCAGATTTTTGTATTCTTCAAGAAAATAATCAACCACTTCTTTTTTAAACTCAACCTTGGCATCAATAACATAGAATGGAATATCCAATTTGGCTGCCACCATCCGCGCATCTTCAAGTGCCTCATAATCGCAACAGCGATTTTCTTTTCGGCATGATGCACCAGAAGTCGGGTCACTCCACAACTTCAAAAAGAGTCCAACGCAGTCATAACCCTGATCCTTCAAAATTTTAGCAACAACTGAACTGTCTACGCCTCCCGACATCGCAACTGCAATTTTTTTTCTCATAATTTTTGAATCAAATTTCTAAACAGCATCACCACCGTCACCGGCCCAATACCACCAGGCACAGGAGTATAAAAACTAGCTTTCTCATACGCAGCTGAGTCAATGTCACCTCTTAATTTTCCACCCAATTCGGTTGTTCCAGCGTCAATTAAAACAGCATCATTCTTAATCATATTGGGTTTAATCAACCCTGATTTTCCGACAGCAGATATTATAATATCTGCATCAGTCGTCAAGGTACCCAAGTGCGATGTATTTTCATCTGCAACTCGAAGATCGGTATCTCCCTGCAAATGTTTTGCAAGCGGCGATCCAACCAAAAACCCTTTTCCAATAATTGCAACTTTTTTACCGCGATGATCAACTCCCGATGCCTTAATTGCTTCCATGATCGAAAGAATAACCGGCGGCCTGAACTTACAGTTAAGTTTTTGGCAAAATCGCAGCCCATCGACATCTTTCTCTGCTGAAATTGAATTGATTAGTTTTTCACGGTTAAAGTTTGCAGGGACCGGGAGCTGAACCATTAATCCATCAATTTTATCATCATTACTTAATTGATAAATTTTCTCCAAGATACTTGCTTCTGATGCTGATTCGGGGAATTTGATAATATCAAAATGGACACCCAAAAACTCCGCAGCCCGCTGTTTTTGCTCAACATATCTAGCAGAAACTGGGTCGTCGCCAATCCAAATTACGGCCAAAGATGGCTTTACGGGCAAATCAGCGAGCTTCACTTTTAGCTCACTCAATATTTGGTCTCTAATTTTTCTGCCATCAAATCTTACTGTCATTTTAAATCCTGAATTATGAATACCGAATTATGAATCATGGATTTTAAACCATAATTCTTAATTCATGATTCCTTATTCTTTCTCGACTGGAAGTCGAGAATCGCCTTCTTAATTCCCTCTTCAGCCAAAATTGAACAGTGGTATTTTGCTGGCGGAAATTTTCCCATTTGCTCAGCGATTTGCTTTGATGTTAACTTCAGCGCGTCGTCGATACTTTTTCCTTTGACCAATTCCGTCGCGATCGATGATGAAGCAATGGCCGCGCCGCAACCCAAAGTTTGAAACTTGATGTCTTCGATGAATTCTTCGTTAATTTTTAGCTTATCGCTTTTCGCTTTTCGCTTGCGGATTTTAATAAAAATCCGCATCACGTCGCCACAACTCGGGTTACCAACAGTGCCAACACCATCGGCATCTTCAATTTCCCCAAGGTTTCTTGGGTTTTTGAAGTGATCCATGACTTTTTCTGAATATAAATTATCCATAAAACTCCTTATTTGAACGGGCTCATTTTTCTTAATTTTTCGATTATACCCGGCATTACTTCTAAAACCCTGTCAATTTCCTCTTTGGTTGTTTCACGACCCAAAGTAAAACGGATTGATCCGTGACATTGCTCTGGCTTTAAACCAAGTGACAAAAGAACATGCGAGGGTGACAAAGAACCTGAGGTGCAAGCGGAACCGGTTGAAGCGGCAATTCCTTCCATATCTAAGTTTAGCAAAATTGCTTCACCTTCAGCGTTAATGAAAGAAATATTAACATTGGCTGGTGATCGAAATTCTCGACTGCCATTTAGAAAGGAATTTGGAATTTGCAAAAGTCCATCTACTAACTTGTCGCGAAGCACTTTTATTTTGTCATTCCTGACTTGATCCGGAATCTCGTTTTTATTAGATCCTGTAACAAGTTCAGGATGACATATCAACTCTACCGCTTTTGCCATTCCAATTATGCCAGTAACATTCTCGGTGCCGGCGCGTTTTTTGTATTCCTGGCCGCCGCCAATAATTTGATGCTTAATCGGCACGCCGGATCGAATATAGAGCAACCCGACTCCCTTTGGACCATAAATTTTGTGAGCCGACATTGTCAATAAGTCAACGTGAAGTGTGTCGACATTCATATCAAAGTATTCCGCTGCTTGCACCGCATCGGTGTGGAAAAAAATGCGGGCCGCATTTTTTCGTGAATTATGAAGTTTGAATTCTGAATTATGGGTTTCATTCATAACTCCTGATTCATTATTCATAATTCTTGTCTTATTGATTCTTTCAATTGCCTGCCCAATCGCCCGAATTGGTTGGACTGTTCCTATTTCATTATTTACATACATTATAGAAACCAAAATTGTATTTGGTTTGATGGCGGCTTCAATATCAGCAACCTCAACTAAACCATCTTTATTTGGTTTGATAAAAGTAGCTTCGATTCTCCCGTCAGATTCGAGTTCTTTAACGGTTTCCAGAATTGCATGATGTTCGAAAGCTGAGGTGATGATATGCGGAACAACAGTTGTCCGTTGTCCGTTGTCGGTTGCCGGTTTTTGACTGAATACTGAAAACTGATTACTGATAACGGCGTCAACGACGCCTCGTATCGCCAAGTTGTCAGCCTCAGACCCACCAGAGGTAAAAATAATCTCAGTTGATTTACAGTTCAAAAACGCGGCAATTTCGTGCCTTGAATTATCAACTGCACCTCTCGCCTCTTGGCCAAACGCATGGACGGAGGAAGCATTGCCAAACTTTTCAGAAAAATATGGCAGCATCGTTTCAAATACTTGCGCATCAACCGCTGTCGTAGCAGCGTGATCCAAATAGATTTTTTTGTCTGTATTCATTGGCTAATTTCTAAATCCTAATTTCTAATTTCTAAAAAATATCAAAAGTTTTAAATCCTAATTTTAAATTTAGACATTTGGACTTCATTTGTCATTTGGATTTTGAATTTTGACATTGGTCATCCTGCGTAAGTCTTCCACGCACTTCTTGCATCCTTCACCCGAAACCGACTCCTTGTACTCTTTTTCAGGCACAAGAAAAGCCACCGGCTTGGAGTACCGACTAACTTGATAAACTTCTCCGGCTTCAACTTCCCGCATTACTTGAGAGATTTTATTTTGTAATTCATTGACGTTGATACTTTTCATATTTTTTAAATAAAAAATTACCTTATAACTAAGGTAACATCCTATATAACATAAGTCAATATTAGCTTATACCAAAAAGCGTTGCTGCCTTCTTTGATGTCTGTTTTTCGACTTCGGCAAGAGAGACATTTTTTATTCGAGCGATCTCTTCCGCCACGCCAACGACCATTGCTGGCTCACAACGCTTACCACGATACGGCTCCGGTGCTAAATACGGACAATCAGTTTCAATCATCATGCTGCCAAGTGGGATTTCAGCAATAATGCGCTGAATTTCCGAGCCTTGTTTGGCGTAAGTAATATTACCAGTAAATGATATTGCCAACCCCATTTCTAATATTTTTTTAGCAAAATCCCAGTCGCCAGAAAAACAGTGAACCACACCGCGAATGTCTTTTTGATAGCTTTTCAGAATGGCGTAAATATCAGCGTCGGCTTCTCGCGAGTGGATTATAACCGGTTTGCGCAGCTCAATGGAGAGATCCAGCATTTGCTCCAAACAAAAAATCTGTTTTTCCCGTGTTGGATACTTTGAGAACTGAGAAGACCGCTTCAAATAATAATAATCCAAGCCAATTTCCCCCACAGCAACAACCTTCGGGTGCGATGCCAGTGAAAAAAGCCGCTGCTTGGTTTCAATGTCTAAATCATTGGCCGAATGCGGATGGATACCAATAGAAGCAAAAACCTCCGGATATTTTCGGGCCAAATCGACTGATTTTTTCGAAGAATCAAAATCAACGCCAACATTAATAATTCGCCGGACACCATGCTCTATTGCCCGACCCAAAACCTGGTGAACCTCGTTCTTAAACTCAGGAAAATCTAAATGTGCATGAGTATCTATAAACATATTTCAAATTAACTTATAACTAATAGTGAATAACGAATAACCTATCAACCTTTATTCTTCATGGTCAACAAACTTTTCGCTAATATTCGACAAATTTCTTGTAATTCAGCTAATAAAATATTTAATTTAACTTTATCGACTGTCAGCTCAGAATCAATCAAAAGCCCTATCCAATACTCACTTTCATTGGCACTTTTCAAAGCAATTTGAAAGAATCTGGCAAAGTCTTTTTTTGAAGATGACGATTGGCCTTCGATAATATTAGCACCAATTGATGTAGATGATCGGAGTAATTGATCAGAGATTATCCAGAAAACTCTTTCTTTTGGGAGATTTTGGCAAAAGGCAATAATATCAAGCGAAAACTTATAGGATTTTTTTACAAGAATTGATTTTTCGTTTTTCATTTCCGTTAATTAGTTGAGTAATTGTGGTTATTCGTTATGCGTTATTAACTATTCGTTATTTAAAGAAAGACACGTAAATAATGGCAGCAACCACAACAATTGTGGCGATAACATCGCGCTTTTTGATGTTTTCCTTAAAATAGAAGGCGCTAAAAAAGTATACCAGAAATGGGCCAAGGACTAGAAACATTGTTGTTTCCGCCACGCCAAGTTTGGCAAAACCATAGAATTTTAAAACCATTTGGAGCACGCCAAAGGCTGCCGAGATAATAGTGTAGGCAAAACATTTTGCCGGCATTGCTAGGAGTTTCGGCCGCCACATAATGAGGAAAATTACTGCCATTAGTGCCGTTCGGGCGAAATATAGAGACACAGGTGACATGGAATCAAGCAAAAGCTTAATAATAATTGACTCTGCAGATGACAGTAGCATGGCAAAAACAATAACACTGGTGTTTTTAGAGATTTGCAAATGATTGTGGCGAAATCTGGAAGCGATTAGGGCAGTAGAGGCCACCATACCAGCGATGAAGATTGATAAATTCCGCTCGCCCGGTAGAAAAATCTCCGACAGAATAATTGTCGTGATCGGCGTCAGCATCATAATAAATTCCAACTCATGAACTTCACCATCTTGAATGCCGCGGTAGTAGAGCGAGTTCCAAGTCAAAGCGACAACAATCATCAAAACAAAAAGTCCAATATATTTGTAACTCTCAAACAACGGCAGGTTGATGTGGCCAAAAACCGGCAACAAAATTGCTGTAATCGCTGCCAACCATATAAAAAGCAACGGTATGAAACGTTTTACCGGCAATCTATAGCGAGAGAGAACGACCTTATCGACAACGACCCCTCCAGCATATCCAATTGAAGCCAAAAATGCTTCGAGCACAACCCTCCTCTGGGAAAGTTTCTAATATCTAATCCCTAATTTCTAAACAAATATCAAATATCCAATGACTAAATTCTGGGGAATAAAGGGCTAGGAACTAAAGTTTCAAGTTGTTTTTTCATTTTATCAGCGGTCTCTGGCATGAATGGCGCAATTTGTGGGGCAATATCGACTAACCCGGCATGGACGTGTGATAGAACCTCTGCCAGTTTAGCTTGATCGGTTTTCGCCAACTCCCACGGTTTATTTTCTTCAATATATTGATTTAATTTGGTAATTCCACTGGCGATTTCTTGAAGCGCTTGATCGAATTTAAGTTCTTCAATTAATTTGCTTATTTTGTCATTGTTTTCTGTCATTCCGGACTCCGATCCGGAATCTCGTTTTTCTTCCGGGATCCCGAAACAAGTTCGGGATGACAAATCTATTTCGTATTTATTGATCATCGACAAAGTTCTCTGCAACAAATTCCCAAGTCCGTTTGATAATTCCGATTGATAACGAGCAGCGATTTTTTCTTCAGAAATGTCACCATCTTCACCGAAGGGAAATTCACGTAAAAGCGCATAGCGAACAGCATCGGCACCGAATTTCTCCACCAATGCGTTTGGATCGAGAACATTTCCTCTGGTTTTGCTCATTTTTTGTCCGCCAACGGTGAAAAAGCCGTGTGCAAAAACTTTTTTCGGCAAAGGCAGATCGAGTGCCATTAGCATTGCTGGCCAAATTATGGCATGAAACCAAAGAATGTCCTTGGCCATCAGATGGATGTTTGGAGGCCAAACATCCAAGTTAACAGCGAATAGCGAAGAGTTGTCAGCAGTTTCTGAGTTACTATTCGTTATTAGTTTTTCGTTATTAGTTTGATAAATTTTGGTCGCCGACCAATAATTTATCAAAGCATCAATCCAAACGTAAATTGTTTGATTCTCGTCACTAGGGAACGGAATCCCCCATTCAACTTTCTCCCGAGAAATCGAAACATCTTCCAAGCCATTTTTTATTTTGCCAAGGACTTCGTTTTTTCGTGACTCTGGCAGAATTTCATAGTCGCCGGCCTCAATTGCACGAGACAATTTATCACCGAATTTTGACAATAGAAAGAAATAGTTTTCCTCGGAATGCTCCTCTGGCTTGGTTCCATGATCGGGGCAACAACCGTCAACTAATTCGTCTGGTTGCAGAAACTTCTCACAAGCTGTGCAATATAGACCAGAGTATTTTTTCTTCTCGACAAAGCCCTTGTCTTTAAGTTCTAAAATCAAATCCTGAACAATTTTTTCATGGATTGGATTTGTTGTCCTAAAAAACTCGGAATAGTTGATATTTAAATTCTTCCAGGCTTCCTGAAATCGTGGTACTAAACTATCGGCAAATGCTTTCGGCTCAAGTCCAGCTTTTTTTGCCGCTTCAGCAATTTTAGCACCATGTTCGTCTACGCCAGTTAAAAAGAAAACATCCTCGCCCTTTGACTGATAATAGCGAGATAACACATCAGCCGCAATTGTAGTGTAGGCGTGCCCGACATGCGGCACGTCATTAATGTAATAGATTGGAGTTGTAATGTAGAATTTTTTATTCATTTGTTTTGATTTTATCAGATCGTGCTCACTTTCTCAATGATTGATTTAATCGGATTAAACTGATATAAAAAATATATTCCGCAGACGAAAGGCAACAGTCATGACTCGCAGAGAAATCATCACTAAGGCTCTGGCCGTAGCATACTCACACATCGGCAATGGTGATCGCTATCCAGCCACACAAGTGCGGATCATTGTCGGGTTCACGCCTCATGACAAACGGGCTCAAGACGATACCGTGCTCGATGTCCCGAACGGTGATCTGGAACCGCTTGTCGACAGAATCGAGCAGTCACATGCCGCTGGCGTCATCTCTGGCATCGGTCTGAGATCGTATCGAGCAGATACCAGAGGCGGGGCAGAACACATAGTCTGGCTCAATGAGCCGATTTAGCCGCACAATGTGGCTACAAACCACAACGTCCCGATGTTCGTCGGGGCGCTTTTTTTAGTTCAATTTTATTCGTACCTTAGTGCGTCTAATGGATCGAGCCTGGCAGCGCGACGTGACGGGTAGATACCGGCTAAGATACCGACGACGATCGAGAAAGCAAAAATTATTACTTCAAATAATACCGGCGGCTGAAAAATACTACAACAAGAGAGACAAAAAGTACGCCCAAAATCAAAAGTCCGTACTCATCATAGAAATCACGTAATCTGCTTGAGCCTTCTGCTGAAGTCGAATCTTTGGTAGACCTGGCCATCTCCTCACTCTCATTCGCAGCATTATCGCCAGATTCACTTGTTGATCCACCAGAATTCACTGCCGAAGAATCACCGCTGGAAATGCTGCCTCTACTAACCGTTCCTCCGACAGAAGTAGTCGGCGTTGCACTTGAAGTCGAAGTATTGTCTCCAGTGGTCGTTGGGGTATTTGTAGTCGCCGGAGGAGTCACAACAGCAACTGCTTCTCGAGTAGCAGTGAATGTAGCGAGCGTTACATTCCCAGCCTTATCATAAGTGCCAATTTCAATACTATTAGGCCCTACTTCCAAGTCAACATTTATAGTATAACTGGTTTCAGCCGCATAAACTTTTGATTTTGAAGGTTTCAATGTTTCACTTGCTAACTCCAACGAGGAAATTTCATGCCTTACGCCGCCAACTGTAACATAATCAACACCAGAAAGGCTGTCATCAATTGTAAATATTGCCGGGGCTTGTGAGCTAGTCGTAGTCGTATCATTATTCAAAATTGTCAGAGACGGGTTAGTTGTGTCTAGCGTAATAGTAGCGCTACCAACTGAACTAGAGATTAGCTCATTACCATCCTTAAACCAAGCTCGAACAGTCTTCGATCCCTCGGTCGCACCAACATCTTTTCCGTCCGCAACGTTTGCCCACCCATCTGCATAGAAAGTTGGGACGAGCTCGCTTACCGAAGCCGCATCTTTATATTTCTCCACAGCTCCGTCAGCCGGCACAATCTCAACGTTAGTGGTATTTGTAAATTCAGTAGAATCATTATTTGGGTTTTTCAGGGCGAAAGTAGCGGTTGGCAAAATTCTTTGCGTAATGTTAACTGAGCCCTCTGCGCCGTCACGAGTCGGGGTGGCAGCAGCAGTTCCACCTGTAGCCGAAATATTGGCTAGAGGGATTGTGCGAGCCGTAGTGTAGACAAGGGAGAGTCTTCCTCCACCACCAGCACCAGGAGACCAGTCAGCAAAACCAGGAGCATCTCCACCGTCAGCAGAGATAGTTCCACCGCCAGAGATAGTATCGCCGATGAGAAATAAACTTCCCCCGGAACCAGCGCCCGGTTTCCAACCTGAGATTCCACCGGTGCCACTAGCACCATCAACAGATACAGAACCGTTAATCACCACGTCTCCCAAAACTCTGAGTGTTACTGCTCCGCCACCAGCACCACCGATGCCACTAGCACCTGCGCCGCCGCCCGAGCCAAGCATGTGCGGATAGTTAGCTTCTGTTGCTCCATAAATTGGCCCGGCAGATATAAGATTATAGTTTGAGCCTCCGACACCACCATAGCTTCCACCCGAGCCAGATGTTGAACTTCCTCCAGCACCTTTACCTGGACCGTTCGTTCCAGTGTAGCCTTGACCGGTAGCAGTGATTTTGGCCCCAGCATCCACCGTCAGAGTTCCATCTAAATTAATCGTCACGCCACGACCGTCAGAGTCATTTGTAAATGTGCCACCGACTGTGACAGTTGCGTTATTGGTAACCGTTAAATTGTTGAAATAAAACACTCCATCGCTCCTGGCTGTACCATCTCTGCTTACACCCTGTGTAGCTTCAAAAGTTACATCGCTAGAAGCCGTAACATTGCCAGAAACTGTGTCATAAAGGAAAACCGTGCCCGCTGTTCCATCTGTGCAGGCACCAGCCCCACCCTTTAAACCTTTTATTGCAGTAATATTTGATGCTGTAAATGCAGAAGTATCAGCATAGATTGCAACTCTTCCTCCACCGCCTCCACCACTATAGCCAACAGCATTACCACCGTTTGCCAAGATTGTTCCCGCCCCAGATACCGAAGTTGCTTTTATATAAACGGTGCCTCCACCGCCGCCTGAAGCTGTCTTGGGAGCTCTAACAATCGCTGCATTGGCTGAGGCATCCAGAGAGCCGTCGACAAGAATCTGGTTGGCAGAAATTTTAATAATTCCTCCGCCACTACCACCACCATCAATAATTCCCCCGCTACCAAGTTTTGCTGGGAAAAGAGTTGAATCGTATTTAGTTCCCCCCAAAGATCCGCCCTCTGAAACACCACCACTACCTCCATGAGATCCACCTCCGCCGTACAGAGTGCCGATCGCAGCTCCTTTACCTTCGCCATATCCAATCGCATAGCCTTGACCCTTGGCATCAATTTTAGCGCCTGTGTTAACTGTTAAATTACCTGTTAATCTAAAATCAATTCCGCTGCCGTCCGTGTCGGTTGTGTACTTTGACCCAACCGTTAAAGTTGAACTATTTGTTACAGTTAAATTTCTTAAGTTAAAAACGCCATCAGTTGTCGGATTGCCATTTAAATCCAAGCCTTCTGTAGCATTCAACTTGATATTTTTAGAAACAGTCAAATCCTTATTTGTCTTATCAAAAACAAAGACTGAACCATCCGTTGCAGCTCCGCCATTTGATGCTAAAACTTTTGTTGGGTCTAGCGAATAAGCTCCAGTATAGTACAAAGCAATTCTACCCCCACCACCATCTGCGTTGCCAGAAACCGATCCACCATTGGCAGATATAGTACCGGCTCCAGACATATCGGTTGCTACAATATAGATAGAGCCACCACTTCCGCAGCCACTCCAACCACCAACATTATTGCCATTTGCGCTGATAGTTCCGCCGAGCACAAGATTACCTGTCAAATTAAGGTTTATGGCACCTCCACCAGCACCTCCGCCACCAGAGTTGCCGCCGCCACTTCCTAGATCCAATGGCTTAATAGCTGATCCATAAACGATACCACCGGCAGTTCCAGTATCCCCGCTTCCTCCAGCGCCACCATAACCAGCACCTGAACCAAAGTTTCCAGTTGGTGCACCTTTGCCAGTTCCAGCTGAGGCAGCGTACCCTTTACCGTTCGCGGAAATGAAGGAACCTGAATTTACAGTCACGGTCCGAGCGTTAATGATTACACCCGCCCCATTTGTATCCGTCGTATAACTGCCATTTAAAGTGAGAGTTGCGTTATTTGTAACAATAATATCGCGATAAGTGTAAGTGCCTGCATTCCACGTGGTATTAGACGAAATCGTGATATCCTCACCTTCTGCCGCACGAGACATCAAAACATACGCTGAACAGGCAGCAACAACCAAAATCGATGCCAATATGTAAAAATATTTCTTGAACATTCTCTCCCTCACTTTTAACAAAACAATAAAACTATTTTACCAGTCTACTCAGAAACTCGCCAGAAGATAATCCCTCACATCTTATAAACTTATATGTTATTCGTACCTCAGTGCATCCAGCGGATCGAGCCTGGCGGCCCGACGAGACGGATAGAGACCAGTTAGGATACCGACGACGATTGAGAAAGCAAAAATTATAACTACAAATAATACTGGCGGCTGGAAAATTGCCACTTTGTCACCGCCAGCCCGTACGGCTAGCGCTGAAAGGAAAACATTGGTGGCGACGCCCAAAATCATCGCCAGCACAACGCCAACTAAGCCACCTGCAAAAGAAATGATCGTTGATTCAGCCAAGAAGATGGCGTAAATAGATTTATCAGTGGCGCCCAATGCTTTCATAATTCCGATGTCCTTCGTACGCTCAAGCAATGAAATCGTTAAAGTGTTAAACATTCCAATGGAAGCCACAATTAGAGCAATGGCGCCAAAGATTAAGAGAACAATTTGGGCAATATTGAAGATTTTATTCATTTGATCAATTTTTTCACCAATTGAGGCAGTTTTGAAACCAAGTTTGATCAGCTGCTCCTTGACACTCTGCATATTTTTCGACGCATCAACCCGGACCTTAACACTGTTGAAATTAATACCAACCGGAATGGCCAAGCCATCAGTCGGCATGTAGGCGTACGATGCAGACGTATCGTTGATAACACCGACAACTGTAAATTCTTTTGTAATCTCAGTTGGTTTTTGCTTGTCGGCCGGATTAGGCATGTAAAAATTGGCTGTGATTTTTTTGTTTATTATGTCAGCTGCTTTAATATTTAGCGCGTTAGCAGTCACTTGAGTCACAACAATATTCGCATCGCTGTCATTCTTGTATTTATCACCTGCAACCATTTTTGGATCATCCAAATCAAGATACTCGACTGAAGCGTTGTTAAACAAAGCATCAGTTTTTTTACCGTCGAGCGCAACTTGACCTGACATAGATAGAAGCGAATTAACAGAAGCAACATTATTTATTTTCTTAAAACTCTCTGCTGCGTTTTTATCTAAGGCCAAAATTTCTGAATTACCAGTTGTCACGTCAAAAGTCGTCAATGCTTTAATCGATTGAATATCGCCTATTGTAATTTGTTGCAGGCCATAACCAATCGAGACTAAAAAAACAATCGATGAAATACCAATTGCCACTCCAAGAATCGTCAGCAACGTTCGCATCCGGTTGTTGGTGAAAGTTGAGAAGGCTATTCGTAAAATATCAATCGGCTTCATTCTTAATTCAATTACTATTCGTTATTCGTTTTTAGTTATTCGTTAAATTTTCACTTCTCCTGGTTCGTCATCAGACGCATGCTCAACTGACTTCTTTTTTTCTTCCTTGATAATTGCGCCATCTTTCATGTAAAAAATTCTGTGTGCGTATTTTAACTGTTCTGGATTGTGAGTGACTAAAATCACCGTTCTCTTAGAAACTGAGTTAAGTCTGGCGATTAAATCCATGACTTCCACTGAAGCCTTAGAATCCAGCGACCCGGTTGGTTCATCAACAATTAGAATCCATGGGTTGTTAACCAATGCTCTAGCAATTGCTACACGTTGTTGCTGACCACCAGAAATTTCGGTCGGCAAACGCTTGGCGATTTTTCCTAGGTCAAACATTTGCAACAAGTGCTGTGCCCTAGTCATCCGCCGTTTGTATGGCACGCCAGAAAAAGACTGCGGCAAAGCTATATTGTTCAAAACATTAAAAGATTTCAAAACGTTAAATTGCTGAAAAATCATACCTATTTTCTTGCTTCGATAAATTGCTAACTGCGTTTTGTCCATTTTGGAAAGATCTTCCCCCCGAACGACAACTCAGCCGGAATCTGGCTTCTCCAAGCCGGCGATGCAGTTTAGTAATGTCGATTTACCACAACCAGAAGGACCAAAAAAGATAATGTATTCACCAGAGTGAATTTCTAAATCAATTCCATTCAAAACCTGAACTTTGGCGTCATCTTTGCCAAAGCCCTTGGTTAGTTTTTCAATTTTAATTAACGGCGTTGTAATATCCCCTCCGATTTATTGGAACAGCCCAATGTTGCTGATCCACGAGAATCTATTTTGAAGTATCTGCACTATATATTCTAGCAAAGTCTTTTGCTGATTCAAAGTAATAACTGAATAATCATCCGATGTTACCAAGTTAGCTGAAGAATCTTTGGACAACAATCGCATATGATAGGTCGCCGAAGGCTGCAAACTTGAAATAATAACAACATGAGAAGTCGTCAGCCCGACCTCTTCCTGGGTTTTTAACGGATAATCATCGGCAGGAGAAACACCTAAAGAATACTTTACCAAACTTGTTGCCGGCTCATCAGTTGCCCATGAAACGATGGCCTGGGCCTTGGAGTTACCGTCAGAGTCGGAGATGATGGAGACTTCAGACTTCATGTTGGTGATTTTAGGAGCAGTCGTATCAATGATAGTTTGAAAAGAATTCACACTTGAGCTTGCAGTATTTCCATAGGAGTCAGTAGCCCTAATTAGAAAATTGTACTTAGTGGCAGGCAGTAGTGATCTTAGAGTAATCACATGCTCCTTGGAAGCAACCGCATCTCCCTGAGATTGATCAATGGAATTAGTGCCATATACAACACTAGAAGTAATCTCGATGTTTGTATTCCAGGTAACCGTCGCTTGAGTTGAAGAGATATCTTTAACAGAAATGTTAGATATTTCCGGCATTGAAACAGTCGAAAAGACGTAATCATCCGAAGCTACCCATCTCTGATCTGTGCCCTGGCCTAGAACCCTAAAGTGATATTCTTTACCGCTTTCTAAATCAGCCAACCTAATGACGTGTTTGGTCGTTGATCCTAGCGATTTGTCTTCTACATGCTTGGAGTAAACACCGCCTTCTGTACCAACTTCTACTACACTTGTAGCCACAGTGGTTGTCTCCCAGGAAACGATTGCCGAATTCAAAGTCAGATCAGTTGCCTTAACAGACATAATAGTCGGGGTAGAAAGACCGCTTTGGGCGGTTACAAAGTACTTAGATTCTCCCCAAACTTCATTACCATAAGTGTCTTTGGAATAAGCTTTGTAGTAGTACTTAGTGTTTGGATTTAAGTGAGCAATTGCCACATAGTGAGTTTTGTTTAAGCTTCCATCTGCAGTAGTTGTCATATCTAAGTTATTTTCGCTAGTTCCATAGTAAACTTGACTAGTGGAGTAACGGTCGGTAGTCCAAATAATAGTTACTTCTTCAGGATCAGCTCCAGGCTTCTGAGCAGTAGCTCCAGTAATACTAACTCCAGCCGCAGCTTCCGCTGGTAATGTGGTTGTAAAGCTTGAGTTAGTAGAAACTGCACGGTTTCCTGAAACATCACGAGATTTAATGCGGAATTGATAGGTGGTAGTTGGGTTAAGGCCTACTAGGTTAACCGCATGGTTAACTACTAGCTCATCTGAGCCTTGGATGCTTCCATAGTCAGTAGTAGTACCGTACTCAACATATGAGTCACTTGGTTTATCTGTAATCCAGGTAACGGTAGCGATAGTATCCCCAGCGGTAGCCGAAGCTCCATCACCAGTAATCTGAGGTGGAATGGTATCTACTCCGGCTGGCATAAGTGACTTAATGTCAGTGTAAGCGGAGTTATTGGAGTGAATATCTTTGCTTCTTAAACGATATGAATAAGTCTTAGTGTTGTCCAGTCCTTTGTCTGAGTAAACATCACTTGAAATATTGTTAAATGTTGCAAGCTCTGCCCATTCAGTGCTTTCAGTCTTACGCTCTAGTGAATAGGTCAAAAAGTCGCTTGGGTTGTTGATCTGGTTCCAAGAAACTACTATTTGATAAGTTCCAAGCTGCATGTCTGAGGTGTCAAAAAGAGTAAAATGAGCTGGCATAGCAGGAGCAGTAGTGTCCAGGAGCACATTGGCACTTGCATCTGCCGTGTTGCCCATAGCATCGTAGAAACGAACATGAGCTGTTTTGTTGCCATCGTTAATAGAGAGAGGCCATCCAATCTTTGGTGTTGCATAAACTTCTCTAGTTCCAGTAAAGTTTGCATCGTTTCTAACTTCTATGTACTTAGCGGTGTCATCTGTTGCTGAGAAAGCTAGGTCAACACTTGCGCTGTTAGTCCAGCTGGTTCCATCATTTACCTTAATACCAACTCCCCCACCAGACATCGCTCCAGCTAAGGGGTTAATAGTATCTAGAACAAAAGTTGCAGATGCCAGCTCGGCGGTGTTGTGAGCTTGTTCGTTGTCGTTAGCTAAGACCTTAACTTTAACAGTGTTGTTGAAGAATTGATTTGGTAGATCGGTACCAATATTCCAAGCTGCAGTTTCACTAGTCCAAGAACCGTCTGCATTTACTGCTTGTAATCCACTATTTGTAACTGTGGTGCAATTTAACCAATCCTGACCACTGTTAACTGAATACTGATAACTAAAACTTACCTGGTCTTGGTTGTAAGGGTTTGAATGAGTATCTGGGTCTTTAACTTGGTAAGCAATGTTTACAATCTTAGAGCCGTCTATAGCCTGAGAGGCAGTTAGGGTTTGAAGCTGTGGAGCCTCATTTATGACATACTGTTCAGTAACATCAGAAAGCGTAGGAGTGGAAAGCCCATCAGTGGTAGAGAGTGTAGCGTAGACTTCTGTAAACTGGTTATCCGGAACACCAGTTATGCCACCAACATTGATAGTTTTTAGGTTTATTGGAGAGTTAGCTAGAGTTTTAATGTCACTCCAGGTAGCAGCAGCAAGACCACCAGAAGTCGAGGCGGTTCTGACTTTCGTAGTCAGCGCGGTATTTGTCGGCGTAGTTCCGCTTAAAGTCAGTAGTGTTGGCGTGACAGCTTGAGTAGCATCATAGACCAAAGACATGGTGCCGGTATTAGATGAGAAGTATTTGTAGGAGAGAGCTATCGCTGTTATCTCAGGGGTTACCGCAGCGTCGGTTGTGGTTAAGTTTGCCTTCCACCGCAGGTCTGATGTTGCAGTGGCAAATGTATACTCCACACCGGAAGAAACTGCATTCCAAGTACTGCCGCCATTGTTTGATAAATAATATGTGATGCCGGTATTTGTAGGAGTCAAGGCGGTAGCGGTGAGGGTTGCTTTGTAGATGTTTTGTGAAGTGGCATCGAGAGTGTTTGAGATGCCGTTTTTGTTGGTAGAGTAGCCGATCAAGAAAGAAGCAAATCGACCAGTTGACCCCGCAAGATAAAGCATAGTAGAAGAAGTTGCCACAATTGTAGAAACTGTATTTGTTGACCAAAAACCATTAATACCGGCAGATAAGTTTGTCCAACTGCCCAAGTTTGGATTACTGCCGCAATTGAAATATCCAAAATGATTAGTACCAGAATTGCCGGCAAATATTTTGCCACCCACAAAAACTATACTATTAATGCTTAATTCGCTCAGCATTGAAGGCAACAGAGTCCATGTGCCATTCGCCGGATCAGCCAGCCCAGTAAAAAAAGCAAGATTAGTTGCTCCGTTCCAACCCCCGACATATAACCTGCCTGAGCTGGCATCGAGAGCAAAAGCATTAATATTGAACCCAGCATTTTTTAAGTTAAGATTTACCCAAGAACCGCTTGATGGGGAAGCCCCCCCGGTAAAAGCTCCAAATTTACCAGTGGAATAGCCACCTAGAAAAATTCTTCCATCAGCAAGGTCAAACACAAGCGCTTTGATATCGATTGAACTCCAATCGGTTGAAAAACTACCGACAGTAGTTAAATATATCCAAGTGTCGTTGGTCGGCGTCGCATTAACGGCGAAAGCACCAAACTTTCCGTTACCGCCACCCAAATACATAAAACCGTTGGTCGAATCGAAAGCCAAGGAATAAACAGTTTGTGTCGACCAATTTGTTGCAAAAGTCCCGATGGTTCTCAAATAATAAAATGTTCCGCTTCCCGGGCTGGCGCCACCTTTAAATGCACCTATCTTACCATTGGTGCCTCCTAAATATACGATTCCGCTAGCCGAATCTAGGGTTAAAGCCATAATTGTGTCTGTGGACCAGCTACTTGATATTTTTAAAGTTAAATTTGTTGTAGTGCCGTCAGAAATCTTATGTGACATAAAGTTGCCGTTGGCGCCGCCGAGATACAAAAATCCATTGGTCAAATCATACGCCGACGACTTTATGTCATGCCCGACAAAAGCCGCAGCAATATTCGTAGCCAAATTTGTCCAAGTACCGTTGGCCGGGTCAGCGCCACCAGTGAAGGCCCCAAACTTCCCGGAACCACCACCTAAATATACTTTGCCGCTTATCGGATCAAAGCAAAGATTATTTATTGAATTTGTTGACCAATCAGCAGAGATTTTTGCAGTTAAATACACCCATGTCCCGTTTGCCGGGTCGGAACCACCAGTAAATGCACCGAATTTTCCACTACTGCTGCCTAAATATATCTTGCCGTTAGTTGAATCGAAAATTGAAGAGTAAATGGCATTCGTTGACCAATCAGCAGAGATTTTTGCAGTTAAATACACCCATGTCCCGTTGGCCGGGTCGGCACCGCCAGTAAACACACCGAATTTCCCTGAGCCGCCGCCCAAATATATTTTTCCGTTAGTTGAGTCGAAGGCAAATGAACCGACATCGCTTGCTGACCAATCAGCAGAGATTTTTGCAGTTAAATACACCCATGTTCCGTTTGCAGGATCAACCCCGCCAGTAAATACACCAAACCTTCCTGTCCCTCCCAAATAAATCTTCCCGTTAGTCGAGTCAAAAGTCATTGCCATTATGTAGGCGAAACCCCAGTCAGTGCTGATTTTAGAAGTCAAAGTAATCCATGTCCCATTGGCCGGGTCGGCACCGCCAGTAAATACACCGAATTTTCCCAAACCGCCCAAATAAACTTTGCCGTTGGTTGAATCGAATGCTAATGACCGGACAGGGTCGCCTCCCCAGATAGCTGAGATTTTTGAAGTAAGTGAAGTAAATGTCCCGGCTGATGGGCTAGCACCACCAGAGAATGCACCGAGGGCACCATTCCACCAACCCAAATAAACTTTGCCGTTGGTTGAATCAAAAGTGAGGGACCACAAACTATTTGTCCCATTGGCGGGGAGTTTTGAGGTCAAATCGATTAGCGTATTATCGGATGTTTTCAACGCTGCGAAAGACCCGAGCGAGCCACCAAGATAAACAAAATGATTGGTGCTGTCGTAAGTAGATGATTTAATCTCCTCGCTCATACCTACTGCCGCTTTCCACTTCGCTTGGAGGTCAGTAGCAGTTCCGTTGGTTGGGTCGCCGGGCAGGGTAAGTTTATGAGCAACGGTGTCCCAGTTGGCGTCGGAGGTGGCGTCTTTGTTAGTGGTGTTTGTAAAGCCTTCGTTAAAAGCCGTGGTAGTGGTAGCTAGCTGTGCCTGATCACCAGCGGTATCAATGTTACTGTTCGTCCCAGTATTAAAATCATCGGTAGTTGACCAGGTTTTATTGTAGTTCTGAGCTCTAAGGTCATACTTTGGTGATTGAAATAGAACTATCGAAATCATAAGCAGAATAACAACAGTAACCAACCCATAGCGGGTTAGAGACTTTTTGTGGTTGCTTATCCTTTTCGTCATTGCGAGCCATTTGCCGTGGGCAAAGGCGTAGCAATCTTTTATTAGTCCTCTAAACAGATTCTTCACTCCGTTCAGAATGACAGAAGGGAGATTCAAAACAACAAAAAAAGATTGCTTCGTCGTTCCTCCTCGCAATGACAAGGCACGGAACACAAAACTCCTCAACTTGGTTATCCAACTCGAAAATCTTGACATTAGTTGTCGGATTCTTTTCCCCATTCCCCTCGTCACGATTAGTTGAGAAGCGGTGTTAATGCTATTATATCAAGAAAAAAGACGAATTATTACTGCAAAAATCCTAAGTTAGATAACCAAGAGAATCTGTTTTGGAGAATTTGAATAATGTACTCTAGTAATGTTTTTTGCTGATTCAAGGTAATAACCGAATAATCATCAGAAGTCGCTAGGTTATCAGAAGAATCCTTAGACAATAACTTCATATGATAAGTTGCAGACGTTGATAGATTGGCGATGATTACTATGTGCGATGTGGTCAGGTTTTTATCCTCAACAGTTGATAGCGGATAATCATCTGCCGCGGCAACGCCGAGCGCATATTTAACCTGGCTGGTTGCTGGCTCATCTGTGCTCCAAGAAACTATGACTTGAGCTTTTGAATTGCCATCTTGATCGGTAACAATTGACACTTCTGACTTCATATCTTTGATCTTTGGTGGGGTCGAATCAACAATTGTTTGGAAACTTTGGCTACCAGAAGTCACCGAATTGCCGAAGTTATCTCGAACTCTAATAGTATAGGAATATGTCGTCGCTGGCTTGAGAGCAAATAGCGATACCTCGTGGTCCGTAGTTATCGTTCCGCTGCCTTGGGATAGGTTGCTATCTGCGGCAAAAAAATCAATATTGGCATCAGTTGGAACATTAGTTTTGAATGTCACTTTAGCGCCAATTGAGCTAATTTCTGAAACGCTAACCGCGGAAATTTCTGGCAAAGAAATCGTGGCAAATTTATAATCATCAGAAGCAACATACCTTTGATCGCTGCCTTGGCCTAACACCCTAAAGTGATACTGCGTTCCCTGAGTCAAATTCGGCAAACGAACTACATGTTGGGTTGTGGCACCCGATGACTGGTCCTCAACTCGATCGCTATAACTGTCGCCTATCCCATACTCAACAATTGAAGTCGCAACGGTCGTCGTTTCCCAAGAAATAATTGCGGAGGTCATTGTCAAATCTGATGCCGCAACGTTTTTCATTGTCGGGCTAGAAAGACCAGACTGAGCAGTAACAAAATACTTTAGTTCGCCCAAAACAGTGTTGCCGTAGGTATCAACTGATTTTGCTTGATAATAGTATTTTGTGTTCGGATTTAAATGTGCAATTGAAACGTAGTGAGTTTTGTTTAATGCAGTGTCTTCGGTCGTTGCCATATCAAGATTAACGATGTCCGTGCCATAAAGCACTTGGCTGGTTGAATATTTATCAGTTGTCCAAATAATAGTTACTTCCTCCGGATCAGCGCCAGGCTTTTGAGCAGTTGCTCCAGTTATAGTAACACCAGCGGCGGCTTCGGCCGGCAAAGTGGTGGTAAATGATTGGTTCGAAGAAACAACTCTGTTTCCAGAAGCATCTCGGCACTTTACGCGAAATTGATAAGTTGTGGTTGGATTCAAACCAACTAAGTTGACCGTGTGGTTAACAACTAATCCGTCAGTGCCTTGAAGTTGGCCATAATTAGTAGTAGTCCCATATTCAACATACGAATCAGATGGCTTATCTGTCGTCCAGCTGATAATGGCTGTAACGTCCTGAGCTTCTGGAGTTGGACCAGTACCTGTAATTGTTGGCGGGACAGTATCAACACCAGCAGGTTTTAGTGACTTGGTGTCAGAATAAGCAGAATAGTTTGTGTGCGTGTCAAGCGATCGCATTCTATATGCGTAAGTTATTGCATTTGACAGCCCCATATCAGAGTAGGCGTTGGTAGCGATATTGGTGAATGTTGCTAACCCCGTCCAGTTGGCACCGGCGTCTATTGATCGCTCAATAACATATTGTGAAAAATCGCCAGGATTATTTACTGGATTCCAAACCACCACCGAAGAAAAGGGCTTAATAGACAAAAAGTGTTGGTAAATTAGGTTGTTTAACAAGTCCTGTGC
>JBAXAF010000012.1:0-31874 GCA_037142675.1 Candidatus Berkelbacteria bacterium
TAACGCCACACGAGGTTTTCATTAAAAGTTGCATTTCGGAGTAGAATTCACCCCTAGCGACTTGACTAAAAGCCGTTTTTCGGTTATTTTAGCTGTGTCCTCGAAAGGGGGAATAATAGTGACAGATACACTGATACCTGCCTCCTGTAGGCAGGTTGGTTGCCCTTGCCGACACTTTCAGACGAATTGGTCGGCAACTTCGCCCGTTCCCATTGGCTTCTGCTGGAAACGAAGCCTTGAGGTTGCTTTCAACCGCGAACCGTGCGAAGGTTGCCCCGATTTTGTCTGCGGTTTGTTCGACCCTAAACGCCTGGTGCTGTTGGAAGATGTTGACGGTCTGATTGCAATTTACAACAGCGTTGCCGCTGCTGTTGTGTCTGGCGAAGGAGAGAGCCCATACACTTTCGAGGTTTGGTCTGTCTTTAGGCAGAAAGTAGAAATCTGGCATCGCCAAGCCTCGGCCTCTAAGCGTAAGTTTACGGCGTCGCCTGCCGTCGAACTCTTGTCTGGCAGCGCGGCCGATTTGCAGCCAGCCAAGCACGGGTTGCTACCAGTCGAAGACGACGAGAGCGTCTATGGGTATTTCCTTCGGGTGTACCCGCCGAAGTACCACAAGAGCAATGAAGCCGCCAGGAAGACAGTTGATGATTTCGCGATCGCTCTTGGTAGACTGATTGAGGAAAAAAAGTGCGATCTACTACTGGAGAGCGTTCTGTCGAAAGCGCGAGAGTTGCGCAAAGCCGGAAGGTCCCCCGACAGCTTGTAGGTGAGTTGTCGGTTTTTTTAATAAGCTAAATTTTTAACGCCTTGAGCTTGTCTTCGACGATATCTTCGTATCTTGTTATAAAAAAAGCGCCCGGCTGCAATGCGGGGCGTTTTGGGTCTGTGGAAGGCTCAGTCTTCGGTGATTGGGAGGTTGGCTCCTTGTGGCCAGTAGCGAGTAGTCCTCTTGCCGCCGCACGAGGCGTATAGTTCAACATCCATGAACATCTGGATCTTCGACGCCGCTATAACACCTCGCATGATGCCGTTGACGTCAGGGGCTGGGTAGGTTCGGACCTCAGCATACGGGGCCGGGTTCATCCTCAGATCAAACACCTTGGACTCGTAGACTGTCCAACTGATACCAATGTCTTGAAAGGCCTGGTCGTCGAGTAGGTGCTCGCTGCCGCTGTAGTAGATAGCCCAAACGTTGGGGAAGTGAGGAAGCAGGGGTGTGTAGCGCCAGTGCTCAGGCATCTCGAAGTTGGCGCGCTTGATCGCTTCAACCACCATCGCTAGGTGGTCATCGGGAACTTCGTCGCTGGCGGCGATCATTGCACTCGGTCGCTTGATACAGTGGCAGTGGAGATGCTGGGTGATGATCATCTTCTCCGCTAAGCCGTCTGGCAGTTCACTAGCTGAGTTGACCAGCTCCAACGCTTCGTGGTCTTCTGCTACTATGTGGATATTCGGCATCTGCCGACACCTCGTTTCATTTGTGTTAGTCTGCGGGCAAATTTTAGCAAAATGTGTCGGATAAATCAATGATGCTAAATTATTTCCTGGAATATGCCAAAGCTTTTGGCGCCTTGAGTTAGTCTTTGACGATATCTTCGTATCTTGTTATAAAATTATAAAAAAAGCGCCCCTGTGTAGCTGGGGCGCGTATGTTGTATCCGTGGGCGGATTACTCTGGTGGCGGCTGCTCGTCAAAAACCGTTTGCTGGCCGTCGGCGACCAAGACGATCCTGTTCCATATCTTCTCTCCCTGGAACTTGTTGTAGTTCCAGAGAATCCTGGCTATCTGGCGCTTCACGTCTAGGGTGTTGCGGGAGCTCGCGACCCGAATGCCCTCGATTCGGACCACGAGGTCAACCATCGGACTGGCCATTGCCGGTATGGCGACGATGACGTTTCGCGTCAACTTCTCCATATCCCCGTCGCTGATGTCACTAACCTGAGACGCCCTGGCGACCGCCTCCTTGATCGCTGGAATAGCAGAGCACAGCATCAAGTGGGACGGCGTGGTTGCTGGCTGACCAGGCTGAAGATACATGGTCGGCGGGTTACCAATAATCGTGATGAGCGTGGTTGCGGACATGGTGTGGTCTCCTGTCAGGAATGTTTGCGCGAGCAAATTCTAGCAAAATATGATAAATTAAGCAATATGAAGACCAAACTAATTATTTGCAGCGCTTGTTTGCTGGGAATAAATTGTCGATACAACGGCAAAACAAAAACTAACGATAAGGTTTTAGCGTTGGCAAAAACTGAAGTTCTGATTCCTGTTTGTCCGGAACAACTATCTGGACTTTCGACTCCGAGAGATGGTTTCGGAATTAAAAATGGTCGATCTATCACGTCCGGTGGAGTGGATATTACAGATAAAACTCAACTGGGCGCTGAGGAAACATTAAAAATCGTTAAAATTTTGGGCATTGAAAAAGCAATCTTAAAACAAAAGAGTCCATCATGTGGTTCGGGCCAAATTCGTGATATTTTTTCTGGCGAAATAATCAAAGGTGACGGTGTCGCTACTGCGTTGCTTCGAAAAAACGGCATTGAAATAATTTCAGAAGAGGAATTATGAAAATTAGAAATGCAAATCTTCAGGACCTAGACGAAATGGCTGTCATTTTCTCCGATGTTTTTAGTAAGGCTTCAGACGACAAATGGACCGAGGAATCAGCTAAAAAATATTTGGAATATTGTTACAATCGACGGCCAGACTTGATGTTTGTAGCGGTTGATGCCGAAAAAATCATTGGTGGAGTTTTTGGAGAAATATATCCACTTTGGGATGGCCAAACTCTCGGCGAAATTGAGATTTTTGTTAATTTTGAGTATCAAAAATCTGGTCTTGGCAAGCTGCTACTGAAAAAAATTATCAATGAGGCGAAAGAGAAGTATCAAGTTATTAACCTCGGTTTTTCGGCCGACATGAATAAGGAATTTCCAATGAGTTGGTACAGCAAAATTGGTATGAAAAAAAGTAGCTGGATTTTAATGTCCGGCAGCATTGATGAAGTACTGAGGAATTTAGAAAAATAACGAGGTAGAATTATGAAAATTCGAAAAGCGACAATCGATGATTTGGATCGAGTGATCGAATTAGATGGTTTTTTGTATGACAAAGAGCTAGAGGAATTCGACAAAACTTTGAATAAAGACTGGATCATTACTGGCGGTGGCAGAAATCATTTTCGCGATAGAGTTTTAGAAAAAGATGGTGTAGTTTTTGTGGCCGAAGAAGCAGATCAGGTCATTGGATATGTCGCTTGCAGTATCTCGGATTCAGCACCTTACAGGAAGAAATTTAAATTGGCCGAGTTGGGCAGTATGTTTATTCTGGAAAATTTTCGTAGCCAGGGGGTTGGTGGAAAATTGATTGCCGAGTTTTTTAGGTGGGCGAAAGATCAAAAAGCAGATCGTGCGACTGTTACAGCTTCTGCTGGGAATGAATCTGCAATTCGTTTTTATCGTCGCAATGGATTTGAAAATTATGATTTAGTTTTGGAAAAGGAATTATAAAGGAGAAATAATGGATTTAGACAGTGCAGTATTTTATTCGAAAGACATTGGGAGTATTGCCGATTTTTATTCCAATTTTATGGGGTTTACACTCCACAGTCGCCAAGGTGATAAATTTGTTTCATTTATTTTCCCCAATGGTGGAAAATTATCTATTCGTATTGAAAAAGGCGAGCGGGAAATTGCCGGCCATCAAACAGTTTTTATCGGCGTGGAAGATATTGAAGAACAATTTCGCCAGATGAAGGAGAAAAATGCAAAATTCTATCGTGAGTTGGAAACTTTCGAATGGGGCTCATCATTTGATATTTTAGATCCAGACAATAACAAAGTAGAGTTTATTAAATACACATTGGATGCGAAAGAGTAATCTCAAAACAGTATTATTCGATTTTGATGGCGTACTTTGCCGCGATAGATTTTACGAAAAAACTTTACTGCCAGATTATGCCGATGTTTATGATTGGATTCAGGAAAATATTTTTGCTAACCACGAATTGGTTGGCAAATGGATGCGCGGTAAAGTTTCATCAAGTGACATCAACCTTTTGATTGCCGCCAACACTGGTATTGATTACAAAACTTTGGTCACATTATACAAAGAAAGCGTTCGGCAAATGCAATTGGACCAAAATTTATTGGATTTGGCGCAATTGTTTAGAAAATCTGGCGTTAAAGTTGCAATTGTCACTGGCAATATGGATGTTTTTTCACAGATCACAGTTCCGAATTACAAATTAAATGAAAAATTCGATTTAATTGTTAATTCGGCGGATTACAAACTAAACAAAGACGATGAAAATGGAAAACTTTTTGATATCGTAATGGAAGAATTGGGAGCTGATATTAAAAATAGTTTGTTGATTGATGATTCGGCCAAAACTATCAATTTATTTAAACGCAAAGGCGGCCAGGGACACATTTATAAAAATTTTGAGAAATTAAAAATATTTTTAGGAGAACTATGAATAAGCAACAAAAAGAGCTAGACAAGTTTATGCAGAAACAGGGCTGGCCGTATTAGACTCAGCACGAAATGACAGTGCGGTTAATGGAGGAAGCTGGTGAGTTTGCTCGATTGGTTAATCACATTTGGGGACCGAAAAAGAAAAAAACAGAAGAGGCCGAGCAAGAGCTCGAACTAGAGCTTGGTGACATACTATATACACTTATGTGTTTCGGCAACGCCAACGGGATTGATTTGGACAAAGCGGCAGAAAAAAGTTTAGCTAAAGTCATGGAGCGCGACAAAAAAAGGTTCTAATATAATCCAAAAAAATCGGAAAGCATTGCGCCTCCGATTTTTTGATATACTCTGTTTAGCACTTCACAATTTGCGGAGGTATTCCGATGGGCAAAAGGACTGACCGCCAAGACCGTGGACGTGGTAGCAGGTGTTTGCGTTGGATGGACGGTGGTTTCAGCTGCGGGTTACATCAGGGCGACCGGGAGGCAGTTGTTTCATGGTTGTTCCGGTTGGCGGCACTTTGGTGTGAATACCAGGTCCGCCATCGTCAGCAATTTTTGAGTAGCCAGGGGATGGGAAACTCGATCCCAGAACTGGAGGAACTGCGTTTTGAACGCGGTAAGTTGCAGATCATCTGCAGCATCCGCGGCCACTCTGTCGTAGGCAACAAGTTCGAATTCGACATGGAACCCGATTTCCGTGACTTGAAATGGCTGGTCGAGGCGGCCATTGAGCCTTGGAACCTGCGGGAGGAGATTTTCACCAGTGGGCGTGGGATAACGGCACGGCGGATTAGCCTAATCCCGACCTTGATCGGTCGCGGCATTGCTCGCTTCAACAGGGAACTTCTGGATGGTGAGTCGGCTATTGAGTATTTCGGCTGTGCCAAGACACCAACTACAACTGTCGGTATTATCTGCTACGGCAAGGGCTGGGCGGTTTTCAGCCTACGTCAGCCAGTGATCAGCCTGTGCTCTGGCGAGTCGTTGGCGGAGGCCTCGATGCTGTTTGTCAACGAGTGTGGATCAATCGAGGCCAACCAGCCCGACGATGTGGTTGAGATGATGGATCACCTTAAGAACCACGGCATCCACACCTGGTTCCGCGAGGTTGAAGATTGGCGCTACCGTTACTTAGCGAACTACAATCGTCGCAAGCGCAAGGCAGAGCGCCGGGCCGACAAACCGGCTAAGATGCAGTCGGCGCCGAAGTGCGGTGACAATACTGCCATCGCCGCCACAGCGGCGAAAGAGGAGGGGGTTCCGATATAACTACCGGAGGGGAGAGCACAGGGCGGTCAGCACGACGCCCTTTTTTATTTGACAATAATTAACAATTTGTATATATTAATTATGCTCAAATCGCAACTGTGTTAGGGCGCTATGCCCGAAGCACTGTGCGGTCAAGCGTGTATGCATGGCTTGGTTACACCATGCACGGAGTACCTGGAGACGCCTTCCCGGCGCTCCGTTTTTTTATCCATTTTTGTTGACTTTTGAGCACAAATTGAGTATGATTTCGGCAGGGAAAGGGGGTGAGCCAAAGTGGCTCACGATGATGGCTGCGCTGAGAAGCCGAAGTCGCTTGTCGGTTTGGGTTTGTTGTTGCTGGCTGTCTTCTGGTGGCTCTGTGGGCCGCTATCGATCCGGGAGGCTTCTATAGCTTCTGTGATTGGTGGATGAGCCCCGACTGGCCGGTTATCAACTGGCCAACACTCTGGTGACAAGAGGTGTCCACGATGGTTAAGACCATAGAGATCTTGATTCTGTTGTACCTGCTGCTGTCTGCCGCGGCCGTCTGCACCAACGCTGTGCCTTGGGCACCGCGAGGTGGGGAGGTTGAGCGCAGACGTAGGACGTCCACCGTTGTTTGGTGGTCGATGTTTGTTGACAGTGTCTGCCTCGGTATCGCGATCGCTCTGCTGGTCGAGTCGTTGGCCCCGGAGTCTAGTTATCTGGGGGCGGCTCTCTTCCTCGTTGGGTTCGCTATTATGATCGGAATCCCTTGTTTGGGCGTCCGGGTGGCCAATCGGCTATTGAGGCGATTCCCGCTCAACGAGGATCTGAACGCTGCAACTTTCAAGATCGAGTAGGAGGGCCGAGCATGCGTCGTTACTTGGGTTGGCTGCTGTTAGTCGTTGTTGTCCTGGCCATAATTGTCATGGCGTGTGTCATTCACTGGCCGCCTGCGACCGACGGCAGTGCCGTCGTAACTAGTTTCGGGTAAGATAAGAGGTGATAGCAGATGAGCGCGAATTGTTCAGCTCCTGAGCTGACAAGCCTCGACAAGTTTGTGCAGCAGAATCCGAACTGTGTGGTGTTCATCAAGAAGGTACATGACACCTCCTGTGACAAGCTGATTGAGACGCTGCGGGATGAGCGGAAGCGACCTGCTGGCGAGGTCGCCTGGATCTCCAAGTCTGCCTGTCCCGCGTTTGTCGGTCGCCACAAGATCCGAGGTGATCGCAATGTAGTGATCTTCTACGGCGGCTTACCAGTTAAGCGGATCATGGGTGGTATTCCGCCTCTCGCAAGCCTTATCTCGACGATGCGGGAGGTTATGACCGACAAGAAGGCGGCGCCTACACCCGAGCGCTGACGCCAACGAGGAGCGTACGGTCTGCCGATATGGCAGGCCGTTTTTTAATCTCTAACTAATTAAAAAAAGAGCCAAGCACCCAGTGGGTGAGGCTCAGGTAAAGGTCTCGTGCGCGACTTGTTGTCACGGCTTCTTCTTGACTACGACGATGACGCCGGCAACGCTGGCGACCAGGTATAGGATCGGCAGCCAGTTGATTTCTGGCAAAGCGGGGATGATCCCGAGCACTAGGTTGGCCGCTCCGGTGACTGCCCAAAAGGCGATCAGAACGGTGCGGTACTTGATCTGAAGCTCTTCCTTCACGAGCATCATCACCAGGACTCCGGCCCAGATCAGCCCGACGATGAAATCAACAACTAGCGGTGTCTGAAAGTGCATTCTAGCCCTCCGTACGGTGTAGTGTGCAACAAGCTAGAATATACTGACTTGCAGCATAAAAGTCAAGGATTTGACAGTCTAAAATTATTGGACTATTTTTAATTTAGGGCGCAGAAAAGTCAGGAGGAATGCAATCGTGCCAGAACTGACAATCCGCAACTCGATTTTTCGGGGTGTGCTGTATGAACCCGTGTTTTACCCGGGTGGGCTACTGATTACGTATCGCACTGCTTTGCTCGGGTATTCAGCCACATCGCTGGCAGTCGCCATGACCCGGCTGAGTCGGGCAGAAAACTGGTTGAGCCAGAAGGCAATTGAGCACAGTGGACTCGATGTAGCCTGGAGCGATGATGAGCCGCTTGTCATCAACAACCCAGACGGCACACAGTCGGCATCAATGGTAGTGATCTACTTGCCGACGAACGATGATCGCATAATCCGCGCCGTCAGAGATTGTCAGGCTGCCATGGGTGCCGTTTCTGTTGTACCGCTCTGACCGCCGAGGTCGGAACTTGTTCCCAGCTGGCAGGACCAAGCCGTCCCTGCCAGTATTTTTTTGGCTTGACGCTCGTGATATAGTAAAGCTAATGAACGAAGTCGAAGAAATTAAGAATAAAATTGATATCGTTGAATTAATCAGCGGTTATTTAACATTGAAAAAAGCCGGCGTTAATTATAAGGGGAATTGCCCATTTCATAACGAAAAAACGCCGTCCTTCATGGTATCGGCCGAACGCCAGACTTTTAAATGTTTTGGTTGTGGAAAAGGTGGTGACGTTTTTACCTTTATTGAAGAAATTGAAGGTATGGATTTCTATGATTCGTTAAAACTGTTAGCCGGTAAAGCCGGAGTTGAATTAAAACAGAAAAGCGGCTTAACTTATGGCGGCAAAGAAGTGGCGCCAACGGAAAAATCTAAGATTTATGACATCAATGATTTGGCCGCAAAACTCTATCACAAAATTTTAGTTGATCACCCAAAAGCTGAGCATGCTCGTAAATACCTCCGGAATCGAGGCATTTCAGAAAAGACAATACTGGACTGGAGAATTGGTTATGCGCCAAAATCTTGGGACTTATTAATTAAGTTTTTGGCGGCCAAAGGTTTTAATGAAAAAGAGGTTTTCAAGGCTGGTTTGCTAGTTCTGGGAGAGCAGGGAAAGTATTGGGACCGCTTTCGCGGTAGGATAATGTTTCCAATCTCCAACATTTCTGGCCAAGTTGTGGCCTTCACTGGCCGAGTTTTAGAGGATGACCCAAAGGCAGCAAAGTATGTTAACTCATCTGAATCACCAATTTATATTAAGGGCAAAACTATTTACGCACTGGATCGTGCCAGAATAGACATTCGAGCGCAAAATTGTGCCCTTTTGGTTGAAGGCCAAATGGACGTGGTTGCCTGTCATCAAGCAGGATTTAAAAACGTCGTAGCAGTTTCCGGTACAGCGCTGACAGCCGATCAACTGAAAATTCTGGCTCGCTACAGCCCAAATATTATTTTCTCTTTCGATTCTGATGTTGCTGGAAAAACTGCTTTGAAACGGGCAATTACCATGGCGATGCAGGCTGATATTAACGCTAAGGTATTATCATTGCCTGGTTTCAAAGATCCAGACGAAGCTATAAAGTCTGATCCGAAAAATTTTGAAGTTGCCCTCAAGTCAGCCAAGCCAGCACTCGAACACTGGATTGACACAATGGTTTTGGATTTGGGAATATCTGACGTAGCAGCCAAAAAAACCATTTCCAAGGAAATTTTGCCAGTGATTAAAATTATTTCAAATGATATCGAAAAGGAACATTATACAAAATATTTAGCCAAAAAATTGGCTATGTCGGAGTCGGCAATTACTGGGCAGCTGGATAAAACTAAGGATGCGGAGGAAAAATTAGCATCCAATCAGTCATCGCAGGGTCTAACTTATGAGCAACGTGTGGCCGGACTTGTCTGGCAGGAAAAGAAATTGGCTGATAAAATTCCAAGTAATTTTTTTGACTTAAAGTTTCAAGATGAGGCAGTTAAATCATTTTTCGAGCAAATTAAATCCAGTGCTGATTTGCAAAAGTTGGCAGTTGAGGTGAAATCTAAGCTTGATTTATATTCTTTTGAAGCAACCAAAGAGCTTGATTTGGACGAGGAAGACATTCTTGGCAAGGAATTTGATTCCTTGATGAAAACTTACTTTGAAAAAAAGAAAGAACGCACTAAGGCTGACTTTGCCGAGCGAATTGCTGCAGCGGAAGCCGCAGGCGATAGAGAGAAAATTAAGGAGTTGATGAAGTCACTCCAATCTGCTATATTGGATAGAGACTAAATTCGAATATCTAAACTCTAAATTCGAAACAATATCTAAATTATAATTTTCAAAATTTTAAACATTTGAATTTTGGTCCTGTTTGTTTCGTATTTCGATATTAGTGCTTAGAATTTTTAACCTAAAAACTATGGCAAAAAAAGTTGTCAAATATATTAAAGAAGAGCCATTGCCTTTTTCCTCTGAAATCAACCGTTTGATTGATAAGGGTAAAGCTCACGGTTTTGTGATGATAAATGAACTCTTGCAGGTTTTTCCAGAGGCAGAAACTGATGTTGGCACGCTGGACGAAGTTTTTGATTATTTAATTGAACATGGAATTGATATTCAAGAGGAGCAAAAGACCTCTATCCTTGGCAATATTATTGATAAAACCCGTGGCGGCGATGATATTATGGAAGGGTTAGAATCAATCTCCGACGATTCGGTTCGAATGTATCTTCGGGAAATCGGCCGAATTCCGCTTCTAAATACTGAAGAAGAAGTTCGACTTGCGAAACGAATTGAAAAAGGTGATCAGTTGGCCAAACGACGTCTGGCTGAAGCCAACTTGCGTCTTGTTGTTTCTATTGCGAAAAAATATATTGGCCGCGGACTCTCACTTTTGGATGCGATTCAAGAAGGCAATACGGGGTTGATGCGGGCAGTGGAAAAATTTGATTACAAAAAAGGCTACAAGTTTTCGACATATGCTACTTGGTGGATTCGCCAGGCAATTACTCGTGCCATTGCTGATCAGGCTCGCACCATTCGAATTCCGGTTCACATGATTGAAACGATCAATAAACTTATTCGTGTGCAACGTCAATTAGTTCAGGACTTGGGTCGTGAACCATCACCGGAAGAGATTGCCCATGAAATGGGAATTGAAGTTGATAAAGTTGAACATATTATAAAAATTTCTCAGGAAACGGTCTCCCTAGAGTCTCCTGTTGGTGAAGAAAGTGACTCAAAGCTTGGGGACTTTATCGAGGACGATAAAAATCTGTCGCCGGAAGAAAACGCTATTTATCAACTATTGAAAGGTGACGTTAATCGATTTTTGGAAGTCCTTTCACCGCGCGAACAAAAGGTGTTGAAAATGCGCTTTGGTTTAGAAACTGGTCGCACTCATACATTAGAAGAAGTTGGCAAAGAATTCGGCGTTACTCGCGAACGAATCCGCCAAATTGAAGCCAAATCTTTGCAAAAATTAAAGAAGTCCGAATCTTCGGAAAACTTGCATAACTATTTGAAATAGTCTTTTGATGAAAAAGTATTTCTGGATCATCATCTCGGTACTAATTGTCGCCGTGCTTACCGGCGGATTTTTTACTTGGAGATATTACAAAAATAAGAAAACTGCTAGTGCTCAAGCGGCGGCTGATGCAGCGTTTATTCAATCAAATCCTTCGGTTCCGGTGACACCAACTCCGACATCAGTTGTTGCGCCAGTGCCAACCTATGTTTATCCGATAACCAATTTTGCCAGCCGAGCGACAACAAATTTATTCGGTACGTACTATCCATCTGGTGGTTCGGATAATCCTGATCGCAAAGTTTGTCCTAGCGCCGTTTATTATGCTGGATATCACACAGCAATTGACTTAGAAACTACTTCTTCTGAAACCAATCAAAATGTGCCGGTATTTGCCGTCGCCGCTGGTACGGTTCGGCAAATATCAGCAGTTACGGGCTACGGTGGGTTAATTGTCGTCGGGTATAATCTGGGTGGTGCTGATTACACTGCTTACTACGGTCACATTGATCTCTCAACCGCCAAAGTGAAAAACGGGGACACAGTTACTGTTGGTGAAACTTTGGCCAGTTTGGGCGCTGCTTGTTCAACTTCAAACGGCGATGTTCGTAAGCATTTACATTTTGGCTTACATAGGGGAACAGAGATCGTTGCTAACGGCTATGTTACCAGCAAATCCGATTTAGCCAGTTGGGCTGACCCGGTGGCGTTACTCAGCTCTCTTAGCGCTCAGTGATTATGATTTAGTGGATTCTCTCCGGAGTTTACTCGGTGGGTGGGAATTACGAGTTAGTAATTACCAAACAATCAATAAAAAAATCGGCCGTTGACTTGGGCCGTTTTTTTAATATGTTTATTTATCTGAAATTTAATATCACCTCTCTAGGTTTCAATAGAAAAGAGGCAAAGCTTTATGCTTTGGCTCTTTTTGATATCTCAACTATTAAAGTGGAGAGAATTCCAACTGATAAAATTAGAAGCCAATGAACGAAACCGAGTGGTTTTGTTTCGAATAATTTATTTAGTATCGGTAAGTAGATAACCAGAGCTGTTAGAGTCAGGCCATATATTACCGAAAATATTAAATACTTATTTTTAAAAATATTTTTATACTCAAATATTTTTTGGTGAAGGTTTTTAAATGAGAAAATATAAATTAAGCTGGCAGTTGAAATAGCTCCGAAGGCGACTGTTCTGCCGAGTGAAAGATCGCCCAAGGTTTGACTGAAAAAATAAAACAAGCCGGTCGCTGAAAGGCCGACGAACAGACTTAGAATTACTGAGGTCTGTATGACAAAGCGATCGATAATATTTTCTTTTTGAATTGCTAGTGGTGTTTTTTGCATTTCTCCAACTTCACGCTCCTCAAAACCAAGCATGATATCTATTGGGCCATCACAGATAAGATTTAACCAGAGAATCATAATAACAGTAATTGGTGATGGCAAATTTAGTAGTATCGACGAAAAAATTGCGACAATGCCCACAAATGAGTTGGAGAGCACAAAACTCACAACCTTTTTAATATTTGAAACTATTGTTCTGCCTTCCTGACAGGCTAAATAAATGGTTTTAAAATTACTATCAAGTAGTATTAAATCAGCTACTTCTTTGGCTACATCGGAAGCGTTGGCAACTACCACAGCAATGTCGGCTTTTTTAAGCGCCAGCGCATCGTTAACGCCATCGCCAGTCATTGCAACAACTTCACCTTTATTTTGCAGAGCTTTTATTATTTTTAGTTTCTGTTCTGGAGATATCCGGGAAAATACAGTAATCTTTCCAATTTTCTCCTCAAGATCATAATCAGAAATATTATCTAGTTCGCCAGCTTCCATTATATTTTCAGCTTCCGCTTCCAACCCAATCTGTTTGGCAACCTGAATCGCTGTTACTAAATAATCACCGGTTACGATTTTTACTTGTATCCCGGCATTTTGACACTGCTTAATCGTTTCAACTACTTCTGGTCGAATTGGGTCCTCAACCCCAACAATCCCAAGCCACTGCCACTCTGATTTTGTTTTCAAGTTTCCTTTATCTTTATATGCAGCTCCGATAACTTTTAAACCTCTTGAGGCCCATTCGTTGATATTATTTTTAATTTTTTCTTTATTTTTATCATCAACCTGGCAAAAATCTAAAACAATTTCTGGTGCGCCAAGAATGTATCCTAGCTCACTGCTACCGTCCTTTATTATCGACAGCGAATATTTTTTCTGGCTATCAAATGGTTCCTCGTAAACTTTTTCGACTGAGTCCAATATTTTTTTTGGATGAAGGCTGGATTTGCTTTCAACATATTTCCACAGACATACTTCTAAAGTATCTTTTTGCTGATTAGCCAAAATTAAAGATAGAAATGCGTGTTTATCATTAGACAAATTTGCTTCTACAACCCTCATTTTCCCTTCTGTTAAGGTCCCTGTTTTATCGGTGCAAATTACTGAAGTAGACCCCAAGGTTTCAACCGATAAGAGTTTTTTTACTAGTCCGTTATGTTTCAATATTCGTTTCATTCCCAGCGATAGAATTACAGTGGCAGCAATTGGCAACCCCTCGGGTATGGCAGCGATGGCCAAAACGATTGCAAATTCAAAAGTAGTCCAGAAATTCTTTTCCTTAAATAGGCCAAAAATAATTAAGAGTAATGAGATTGCAAAGACGATTAGGATCAGGCTACGGGAAAAATCTGCTAGCTTTTTCTCTAGAGGAGTTTTGCCTTCGGGTATTTCAGCTAGCTCCTGATTAATTTTTCCAATCTTTGCCTGGTCGCCAATGCGCTGTACTTCCATAATTCCAATGCCAGAGAGAACAGTTGTGCCCATGAAAAGTAGCCCGTTTTCATCTGGCTTCTTGTCAACCGCATCTTCTTCTCCTGTTAATATCGATTCGCTTACCAGTAAGTTAGTTGATTCAACCGTTTTGCCATCGGCAGGAATTTGGTCGCCGGCAGCCAAGACTACAATATCTCCTGGCACCAAATTTATCGCTTCAATTTCTGATCGTTTACCACCCCTGATAACTGTGGCTTTTGGTTGCAACATTTTTTTTAGGGCTGAAAGCGTTTTTCGTGCCGAATACTCTTGATAAAAGCCAATTGATGCATTCACCAGAACAACGGCGATTATTACCCAAAAATTTGTATATTCCTTGAAATAAAGAGATAGCAAAGAGGCTATTAATAAAATATAAACTATCGGACTTGAAAATTGAGAAATGAAAATATAAAAAACAGATGGACCTGGTTTCTCTTTTAGAGAATTTCTTCCATATTTTATTTGTAGGGCGGCTATGTCAGAATTTGATAATCCGTTTTGGTTGTTCATAGTATTATCCGAAAATTTTACCAATAAAATAGCCAGCCAGAGCGGCGGTCATGCCGATTGCGGCTAGCTGAACTGCGCTTTTAACAGGGGAGCCAATAGTCATTTTTGCTTTGTAAAATCCAACTGCTAAAAGAACAACGACAGAGATTCCGAGCGAAATCCAAATTGCAGTGTGGATTGGTGCAAAAAAGAATGGTGTTAATGGAACGAAAGAGCCAATGAGGGCCGAAAGACCAACAACAAAACTCGAAGTATAAATTTCCTTTTGCTTAATTTCCTTTAGTTCCAACTCTTCTTTCATCATTTGATCAACCCAGAGCTGATCAGAAGAAATGATGTGATTAACTATATCTTCAAGCAGTTGGCCACTAAAACCTTTTTTCCGATAAATGTCGCGAATTTCCTGCTCCTCTTTTTTCGGCAGGGTTTTTAATTCCCGGTGTTCGCGTTCGAGCTCTGAATAATAATGGTCGCGCTCTGCCATCATTGAAGTCAGCGCCACTGCTGCCATGGAAATACTTTCGGCAAACGTTGCTGCCAGGCCACCGGCAATAACAATTTTTGGGTCGTTAGATGCCCCGGCAACGCCGAGTATAACACCAAGAACATTAACCAGACCATCTTGGCCGCCTAAAATCATATCAGACAATCGATTCCCTGTGCTTTTTCGTGAAAGTTCGCCTGAATGGACCATATTTCCTCCCTTTTAATTGTTCTATACAATTATAGCAAATGTTATAATAAGTGCAGACATAATTACTAAGACAATGACTAGAAATCTTTGGAACAAATTAATTTTTGATTTAGATTATCGAAAAACTCCGAGGATTCTTTTGGGGATTGTTTTGGTTTTGACATCAGTTTGCACCATATACATTTACAAAAACTCAGATGCTTTTATAAGTTTGCCGACTACCGAAAGTATTCTCAATTTGGAAAATGTCTCTGCAGATGTTTTGACTGCTGCTAACCCGAATTCGACCTCGGAAGATAAGAAAAACGCTATAGAAAGTCATAAAAATTCATCAAATACTAGCGTTTCAGATCAGGCATCGTCTGGCAGCAGTTCAGCAGGCAGCAACGGATCTTCTGTTGACAACAACTCGGCACCAGCTGCGGAGGAATCAGCTTCAGCGTTTGTTGCATTTTATTCTGACAATCAATCAGATACAGATGGTGAGGATGTAGTCCATTTATCGGTGGTCAATAAAATTTTGGGGACTGGTGCCAATCCAATCATTCACGCGGGGGACTTGATGGAGGATGGCACTGCTGATAGCCTAAATCGCTATAATAATATTGCAGCAACGCTGCTTGCGACTAGAACTTTTTATGGTGCGCTTGGCAATAACGATAGAAATGGAGGAGATATTTCGACTCCGTCGCCACTTTATTTAGCAAATTTTGCTTTTCCGAACAATGAACAATGGTACTCAGTTAATTCTGGTAACTTACACATTATAATACTGGATAGTGCGTTTTCATCCACGAACCCAAGCCAGCTTGCTTGGCTTGCAAGTGATTTGCAAAGTGCTGCTTCGCAATCTCGAATTACTGTTGTGGTTTATCACCATCCAATTTTTTCTTCTAGTATTGAATCTTATCTGCAGAACTATGGAGTTGATTTTGTTGTAGCGGGGCATATACATACTTATTCAAAAACTATTTCCAATGGAATCAGCTACTTCACTCTTCCTGGAGGCGCATCACTAGGGTTTGCAACTGCAACGGTTTATTCAACATATGCGCAAATGCGAACTTATAACACGTCTGGGAATTTAATAGAGAGTGTAAAAATTACTAATCGCTAGGTGTCCGTTATGTCACTGGCGGAGTTCAATGCTATAATAAATGTATGAAAAGAAAACGAGCTAATTTAGAAATTTATATCGCCCTTAGCGTGGTTTTATTCATTTTGCTTGTTGGAACAATATTTTACCGCTATTACGAAGAATTGAATTGGACCGACGCTTTTTATTTTACCACCATGACAGTCGTTACCGTTGGTTTTGGCGATTTAGCACCAACTAAACCGATTTCTAGGCTTTTTACCTCTTTTTACGCACTGGTGAGTATCCCGGCTATTTTGTTCAGTTTGGGCTTAATCATCGAGGGTTTTTTAAAACGAAGAATTGAGCATATTGAAGACGATGTAACCAGAGTAATGGGTGAAGAGAGTGAAATTTTGCGGCGTGAAAAGAAAATCTTGGAAGAAGAAGCCAAAATTGAGGCACTAGAAAAGAAGTAATATCGTTTTAAGCGATAAAAAACGGTGCAGCCCAAGGGCTGCACCTGACATCTTGTTTCGGTTTTCACTGTGTCTGGGACGACTATCTTCATTGTCACTCTTACTCGGCATATGACACTGGCCGGCAGAACGGATATCGACTCTGCGACGACGTCGCAAAGTCCTTGTTTGGTGTGGCGGCTGGAGCTCTGCCACCACTCGCAGATATCATGCTGGACTTTAGCCAGCATTTGCTTTTCTAGCGGTGTTTTCAGCTTGCTGGTGGCGTCGGTGTAGTAGCTCTCAGCGTCGGCTGTGCCGTTGAGGCTGAGAATCAGATTGATCTGGCACGACTGTGCCGGATTTACCCAGAATTCAGCTTGTTGTTCCGGCAGGCTCCACGGCTTGTCAGGGAACTCCTGTGACCAGACGGCTGATGCTACTGTCACCAACGCGAATACTGCGGTGAACTTGGTCATTAGCGTCTACCTCGCGCAGTGTTGTTTGCAACAAGCAAAATATACCACAAAATCCGGAAAATGCCAGTGATTTTCCGGTCGCAAGTCATTATTTATTTTTTGTAACTAAACCTAATAATATTTTTTATCGTGAACACAAAGAATCCCAGCGTCAGTTATGTATGTATTTTGTTCTTTTTCCAAGAATTTTTCGATTCCGTTGTCGCGAATAAATTCCAAGTTTTCGATAACGCTCATATCGTATTTTTCTCGATATCTTTTGTCTAGCGCTTTAATGCTCTGACAGGGGAATCCACTGCATTCAAAACAAAACTTTCCCATTCTTTTTTTGCAAAGTCTGCGGCCGCATTTGATTGGTTTATTATTAACTTTTCTGCCAGTAAAACATCCTGGGCATTTATTTTCCGCTCGCAAGTAATGCAAACAAATTCCACAATTCATCCCGCAAGGGGCGATAAGTTCTTTTTTCATAAGTTGCTTAGGTTGCTTAAGATACTTAAGTTAAAATCCCCGAAAATCGCGGCGCTTTTTGGCTAAACGTTCAGAGTAGCCGCCTTCTTTGATAAATTTATTTTCCACCGATTTTATTTGTCGGTCAAGTAAAAAACTTTCCAGATGGCAAAGAGTTAAAAGAAAATTTGCGTCTTGCTCTGGGTTGCCGAAGAGTTCTGGTTTTTCAATTAGTTCGCCTAAGTTGCCTAAGTTGCTTAAGTTACTTAGTCGATACCCAAGCTCTTTCAATTCAGTAATCCGTGGATCACTTTTTGGCCACATTTTTAATTCTCTTTGGCGCAAAAAATCTTCGTAATCCGAAATCAATTCCTCAATTGATGCCTTAGCGACTCCAAGAAGTTTCAAAACTCCTTGGCTGGAAACAATATCTTTACTAACAGCTTCGACAATATTTTGTTTGCCACTTCTTGCAGCTTGATTCATTTGGTCGGCGGTTCGGAAATCCGGTTTTCGTTCCCCGCTTAAGTTGCTTAAGTTACTTAAGTAACTTAAAACATATTTTTTGCTAAACTCCACAGTTAAATCCTGAATAATCTCCGAGTATCGGTAAGTTAAAAGATATTTAACTTTGTTCATTTTTAAATTTTAATTTCATAAAGTAATTCTCGTCACAATCAAAATAATTTTTTATTGGTCAGCATCCAATTTATTTTGATAATAATGTTTATAAATTAGATAGATCGCAATTGAAAAGAAAAGATGCTCGAGATTCCGGCCACTGAAAATCTTTGTTGGGTCGCATGCCAGTTTGTTTAAATCAATTATCCAGAAAATTATCCCAACTAGAAAAGAAGTAATTCCCAGATACCAGTATTTTCGATATTCAGTTCGAACTATGAACTCAGTAATAATAACTGTTAAAACCAGTGCCCCGAAAAAGATATGTGGGGAAAGACCACGAAACAAAATGAAGACAATTACGCCCGAGATAATGATCAGCCAACGGTAAGCGGCTGAAAAGTTAATGCCAAGACGCTTGAAATTCAAAGATATCAGAAGTGTGATGAAGATATACATAGCGGTAAAGTCAAAAACCTGAAAAAGCAGATTGGCGGTCGCATCATAGAGTGATGAAAATAGCCAGATTACCAGAGTCGTCCAACCAAAAGTTTTTGCAAGTTTCTGATTTCTGCCAATTATCAAGAAAATAATGCCGAGAATAAGAAACACAATATTTCCTGCGGTATCAAAAGGCCTTTTTACGAGCCCGCTTACAATTTTTTCACAATAGTCGACTGTAGCCGGTTGCGAATACAGATTATTAATAAATTCAATCATTCATTCTCCTTATGATAATCTTTCCATAAAAATGTTGTAATTTCTGGAACATATTTCTGTGGGATTTTACGGACGTGGATAGTCTTGTCGCCTAATTGATGTGCTCTGGCTAGGCGGTGATAGCCATCGAGCAGAGTCCAGCGTCCTTTATTCCACATAATGTCGATTGGAAAATCTAAATTTGACTCTGCAATTTTTTTAGCGTGATTTGGTTCACGATCTAAATTATTTAATGCGTCGTTCGGAGTTAGGTTCCAATCATCAGTATTTTCTTTCTCCCAAACAGGTAAATCTAAGTGCCACAAAAAATCATCAATCGAAACCTCTTCGGCTTCGACTGGCAGAGCCCAAACTTTTTTATCATCCCAATCAAATTCAAATCCGGTATCTTGTATTATTTTGGGTCGCGGGTCTGTCATGGCTATATTATAACAAGAAAGTGGGAACCAGGGCCATCAGACCTTTGGATGAAGCGATCCAATAGTAACGATCGAGTAGCACGAGAATCGAATCAGGGCGTTAAAAGATACCCAACGACCTTAAGGATGTTGGTAGCTTATATCATGGTATAAATGTTATAATTTAGTAGTAATTAAGGAGGAAAATATGGAACCAAATGATCTCAAGCCGGCAGCAAAATTCTCACCATGGGTAATTATTGTGCCAATTTTAGTAATAGCCATTGGCATCGGTGTTTATTTTCTTTGGCCTAGAAATAAATCGGAAACAACTGAAACTAATTCAACAGTTTCCGAAAGTGTCGGTAGTGCTGTTTTAGTCGATGCAACAGGTGCGCTAATTGATAAAAGCACTGACACAAGCAGCTGGGAAAAATTTACTGTTAGCACTAAAGATAAATGGAATTTTACAATAAAATATCCGAAAGACAGTTGGCAACCACAAGAAATGTGCGACCTTTTAACATCGAAAAGATACGCTTTGCTACCGGAAGACCAAGAAGATTGCGGTCCACTTTTGCTTCAAGATTTTGATCAAGGAGAAAATACCATCGATCAAACGTTTCGAAAAATGTTTTCAAAAGAACCGGTCAATTATCTGCACTCTGTCACACTTCAAAGTGGAGCGCAAGCTAGGCACGCGAAAATTATTGAAAATAATCTTGAGAGCTACTATTACTTTTTTCAACTTGGCACCAATGTTATAGTTCTTTATGCGCCGACATCGGACGAACAGTTCAGCCGCGATGAAGTTAAAACTGCGCTCCAAATAATTAATACAATGACTTTTTAGCTTAAATTAAATAAAAAACCGCCCAAGGAATTATCTAATGACGGTTTTTTTATTTCACAGCTGAGTAAATTGTCCAGGCTCTAAGCTGGAATTTATTGAATCTCTGCCAAAAACACAACATAATTATGGCCGTATTTTTTAGCGCATTTTGGGCATGTCGTATACCACATATAGCTTTTGAGAATTTTAATCCCTTTTTCTTTGGCAAAATTTTGGAAGTCCACTTCCCACTTGCCGGTATCTTTAAAATCTCCGTCATAAACTTTGCAGAGATACTTTCCACTTAATGTTGTGTTTTCTGCGCCTTTAATTTCACTATCAACAGAAAGATACAAATCCATATTCCATTTTGATGTGTGATCAGACAGCACAACTAAGTCCGATGATTTGACGCCTGATTCATCTAATTTTTTCATCAACCTTGTCATCGCTCCGCCGAAATTTATTGGAATATACAAAAATGTTTTGACACGGTCTTTAATAAACTTTTTGTCTTTCCACTCGACAACTTTTCCGTCCCAGGGTTCGGGATTAAATTTTGGACAACAAACTTCATCTTTTGCCATAATTTCTCCAAGTTTATTTTTTCTTTACCAAATATCGAATTATTGTTTTTACAACTCTTGAATCTGGTTTGGTTAAATACTGCTCTTCATGCGGGCCGGCGAGTTCGTAACCGGAAGTTTTAACGAAATCGTGTAGCTTTTTGATTGTCGGTGCTTCTTCGGTGTAGGCACCAATGTGCAGAATTTCGGCGCATTCTCCGCCTTTCCAAGTTTCAACAGATACTTTTATTTTTGGATCTTTCTGGATGATATCTTTTTCAGTCACATAATCTGGCACCGGCACGCCCCAAATTCCTTTCCATCCGCTTTTTGGCTTTAAGTGCGCATTTGGCCAAAAAGCAGAGAGTTTTCCTAACTCCATTTTTACGCCTTTTGGTTTGTAGATTTTCATTTTAGCCCAATAAGCCGCTCCGTAGAGCGCTTTCATGTAAGGCTCCATGACTTTGTTCGGGTCGCCGCGCGAGATGACAGTGACCACATTTCTGTCTTCAATTTTTGTAATCTGTGGAGTAAATGCTTTCATTCTTTCTCCTTTAATTTGATTATTCTATATTCAATTATACATCAAAAAGCTAAACTTTCGATTATCGTTGGGTTTTATTAATCTTTACTTTGGCATGATTTTTTGATATCATTTTCATGTAAAAAGTAAATATTTTTATATCCACAAATAAATAGTTATTATGCTCCCCGGTAGCTCTCCGCCAGCTGGCGGAGGCAGAGAAATAGATGTTTTATGTTTATGCAATATACAACGAGAAACATCACAAAGTTTATGTCGGTCAAACTTCAGATATAACCGAGCGAATTTCTGCCCATAATAACAAAACTTTTAAGATATCATATACATTGCATTTTGATGGTGGGTGGAAGCTTATTTATCAAGAACGAACTTCCACTCGTTATCAAGCCTTAAAACGAGAAAAAGAACTTAAAAGTTACAGAGGACGAGAGTTCATTAAACAATTTATTCCCCGGTAGCTCAATGGCAGAGCGCTTCGCTGTTAACGAAGATGTTGTCCGTTCGAGTCGGACCCGGGGAGCCATAGTAACTTTTTTATAACTTTAGAGGCATTTTCGCCTAAAACTATGTCCTGCTTAGCGGTAGTATGGAATAGTTTAGTCGGGACTGCCTCTATTATTGTTTTATCTTGAACAACAATTTTTTCGAAAAATAGATTTATATATGCTCGTTTTCTTTTAGGAGAAGCATTGCAGTATGCTTTGTAGATACCTTTAGTCAAGAACATCAGTTGCTCAAATACTTCGGCATTATCATCTCTTTTCACAGCTAATTTTGCTAATTTACCCGTTATTTCTACGAGCTGAGGCTTAATCTCCGCCATCTGTCTTAGATAAGTCTCGCTATCGATTATTTCATCACCAAGTTGAACCTCAAAGTTGTTTCTTCTTCGTTCCAATTTTTGTTGTTGGTCAAGCAAGTTTTCTTTAGCAATATCAATATGGTTATGGTTCTCTGATAAATACTTTTTAGCATGAAATACAACTCTATCAATGATTCGCTGTGATAAATTCAGCCCTTTAAATAAATTGCCTACTTCCAATTCAAGTGCTGTAGTTTCTACATTTTGATTCTTGTTAGAGTGAGATTTGATACTTGCTGGACAATGATAGTAAGATTTTTCCTTACCCCCATGATTTTCGGCTGTATATTTTCTTCCGCAAATTCCACAGGCAATATAGCCACTTAACAAAAAGCTGTGTTTTCTTTTTCTGTCTGCATAGTAATTATGTTGGTCTAATATCTCATTGCATTTAATAAAAGTTGCCATATCAATAATCGGAGGATGTTTTGCATCGGGATAAATAGTTCCCATATATTTAATTTGGCCTGTATAAAAAACATCTCTTAGCATCGTGGCCATTACTGATTTTACAATTTTCCTATCTGGCCTTGAGCGTTTGCTGCCTTTTGAACGCAATCCCTCTTCAAACATTCGGTCACAAAGCTGTTCTAAATTATATTTCCCAGTGGAAAATAATTTAAAAGATTTTTCTACCTTAGATGACTGTTCTTTATCGAGAATCATTATTCTTTTTTCAAACCCGTCAGGTGCTTTTTCATCGATTGTGTTCAAGTAGCCGACTCTCGCCATACCAGGCCACCAGCCCAATTTAACTTTTTCCAGCATGCTTATGCTTGTTTTACGGCCAGTAATCTTGGGGTAAAGTGCATTAACCGCAGCCAAAATCGAATCAAGAAACTTTCCTTCTGGGGAATTATCCAGCATAGGCTGATTAATTGATTCAACTATTGTGCCTCTTTTATGCAGCTCAGCCTTTAGAGCAAAGTGCAGAGCTTCATCTCTTGCAAATCTGTCAGTATCCAAAACATAAATACTATCTATTTTATTTTCTCTACAAAAAGCCATCATCTCTAAAAGTCCCGGTCTAGTTGGACTACTGCCAGAATAACCATCGTCAACAAAAGTCTCCAATAAAGCGTGCCCTTTTTCTTTGGCTATTTCTTGAATTTTATTCTTTTGAGTCGGGATTGAGCAATTTTCTTTGTTTTGCTCCTCGGTTGATACTCTGGCGTATCCTACGCAATTCATAATCTCTCCTAACTAAAATGCCCTCGCTGGTTTATGCCGCTAAGCACACCCAGTGAGGGCGTTTTAAGTGCTTAGCGGCGTTTAAATTACTTTAATTATAACGAATTTGTGAGTAAATATCAATTTTTTCTTCACGATTCTCGTGATTTTTAACTTTTCGGTTGTCCATTATTTGGTCAACAAAAATTCTTGCCAAACGAGCCGCGAATAAATCTTCCTCTCGCGTCAATGCAATTAATAATTTTTTGGCTCGTTGTTTCATATCTTCCTAAAACTCAAGGTCTTCAATATTGATTTCGTCCTCTTCTCTATCTGATACCGATACACTACCTTGTTCTTGATTCTCTGTTCCTCTTTTATTATTTGTGGTTTCTGTTTTTTGATTTATAGAACTATCCATAGGGTATCCATAGGGTATTTGGTGACCAAGCAATCTAAAGTGCTTTAGAGCATCACTGGGTATTTTTAGAAGTTCTTTTTCTCTTGCTTTTTCATTTAAAGGACCTGTATAGCCGCTTAGTTTTTGGGAATTTACGACATATATCCAGTCTTCATAAAATCTAACAATTTTTAATGATTCAAGTTCTTCTTTGGCTGTAATAACCTGGGATTCTTCAAGCCCGGTTTGCAATAGAACAATTGTTTTAGCAATTTTGAAAATTCCTATATGGCCAATAGCACTATTCGAAAAATAGTATAGAAATAAATACCTTGCACGAGGAGACATTTCAAGCACTTTCGCATCCTCCCAAAAATCAGTATGAATGATTCGCGTATTCATTTTTTACTCCAAAAAACTATTGAATTTATCAATGATTTTTCAGTGTAATCGTTTAGAGCTCTTGTCAGTGACTCGTCTGATTCGTGATAAGAATCATTGAAGCAACCTTTCAGATACTCGACATAGATATACGCACTTTGGTGATTAACGCTCTTAATAATTGACGTGATTTGCGTTTTTCGGTGACGGGTGGTAGCCAGAACCGTTTTCCCGTCGTTAAAAAGTTTTAATCTCATTTTCATCCGTGTTTTCATAATTTCCTTTCATCACTTCTTTATATTTAGTTATGATTGCTTTCTCAAAAGCTACTGACGTTGTTTTATTGATAGGGTGGTATATATTGATGTTTTTACCTGCAATCAACTTTGTCGGGAAGGTCAGGCGATAACCACGCCCATCTCTTCTTGAATGAATTGCAATTGAACCTAGATAAAGTTCGCAATTGACGATAACACTTGCGAAGGCTACTAATCCGTCTTGTGCTTTTACAGGGATAATTTGTATCTCACTAATTTTCATCGTTATTCTCAGTTTTCTGACCCTCAGCTTTAATTGACTTTTCAACTAATTCATAAAAAAAGTGGCTAAATTCCACCAGCTCTACTTCAATACTTTTAATTAGAGCAATTTGATTTTGCATTCCTTCTAACAAGTCCTTGTCCATTTCGTTTCCTTTCTTAAATATAAATTAAAAAATATCCTCAATATGGTTTGAGGATATACCCTTATTTGGGATGTATGGAGGTCAAATATGGAGTGCTACGGGATGTTTAGGATGGTTTGGGATGGCGTTTTTCTATGGAGATAATCAAAGTAATCGTTCCATTGTTCTGAATTATGTCATTATATGTAAGCCCAGTCGTATTTCTCAGCTGTTTAACATATTGACTTATTTTTGCAGAGTTTTCAGGGATAAAATTTTTCGTTTCAGGATAAAGGTCTAGAAGTTTAATAACTTTATCGCGCTTCAAAGATTGCTTAACCGATTGCAAGAGAGCATAAAAAATAATGTAGTTGGGTTTACCTTGAATTAATCTGAATTTTTTTTTCTTAATTAAGCCTCGACCGGTAACAGGATTAAACCAGGAGATTTTTTTTTCTGATGCCACAGCGTTAACCTCAACATCGCTGAATACGATTTTGATTGGAGCACCTTGCACCAAGTATTTTTCTCCCAGTTTGGCATTGTATTTGTGGACTTTATCAAATTCCTCTTTGGTTGGAATATCATCTTTTTCTTTTTTCATTACATCTTTCATTAATTACATCTTTAAGTAAATTAAACACGAAAATAGGAAAATTGTAAAAGATTTTCCTATCAAAATTAGATTTAGGAACTATCTGCAACCGTTAATACTGACTCCCCAGGTCCTGTTTGCCAATGCCCCAGTTTCATCCTCATAGGATTTGTATTGAAGCATTACTGACCAAAAATTAGTTGCTCCCGAAGTGCTCCAATTTATTTTGGAATCAGCAGAGCCGTAACTTGACCTCAAACTTCCAGAAGCTGTAAATAAAATCCTGGATATTTTGTCCTTTAGCTGGTTCTCCGTGTAAATGTTCTTGTTTATATCAAACAAAGCAAACTTGGATTGCGAACAATTCAGCTGATTTAAGCTTGTGTTAACGATTACTTGATAGGGCGGTTGTGACTGAGCGGTTGCATAGTTTGAGCTGGAATCTAAAATTGTAGTTTCAAAACTTCCAACCTTTTTAACCAGTTCATTGATTTTATCAATGTCTAATTGCTGAGTTGTTTTAGATTCTACTTTCGGTGTCTCGGTTGGTTTAGCTTCCTCTTTTGGAGTTTCCGTCTGTTGAGCTGTTTCTTTAGGGGGTTCGCTGGTTTGATTTGTAGTTTCAGTTCTGGTTTCTTCTTTGACCACTGGTTTATTATAAACCATCACGATTTCTTTAGGTTCGCTATAATTGTCCGCTTGGTCTATAGCTTTAACAATAAACTTATTCTCGCCCTCAGCTAACGGGATATTTTTTATCTCAAAAGAATCTTTTCTTACAGATGTATTTTTGACTTCTTTGCCGCCCAAAGAAACAATAATTTTGGCATACTTTTCAGACTTGCCTTTAATTGTGACTTTTTCATTCTCTGTCGGGCTTTGAGGTTGCTCAACGGATAAATCAGGAGGAGTTATGTCTAGAACAATCTCGGTTTCACTGCTTGTTTGGGTTTTACCTTTTTCGTTTGTTGAAGTGGCTTTTATTTTATTCGAGCCCTCAACCAATTCAATGTCAGAGGAAAATCTACCGTCATTGTCAGCTGTTATTTCTTTGGCTAATTTTCCATTTTGGAAAACTTCCATTTTTGAATTGTCGTAAGCCGATGTTCCTGTTATGGTTATATCTTTTTTATTCGTTGGTGATTTTGCCGTTGCAATTATCGGAGTGCCTATCGAAAAGATAAAGAAAAGGACAAAGAATACGACTGCTGGGATACCGAAAACTAATCCAAGTTTTTTCCTGTTCGATTTTCCTTTGAACATCCAATTAAACGCTTTGGGGGAAATTAAACCAATAACTAAAGCCCAGAAGGCAACTCCCGATAGCAATATACTTAATGTTTGCATTTTCCCGCTTTCATCTTAATAATCAAAAAATGCCACACTTAAAAAAGCGACATTTGTTCTAATTTTTATAAAATAAGTTTTCATTTCTTGGTTGGTTTTTTCGGAGGAGAGCTTACAAAAAGCCCGCCACCAGCGATGGTCTTGCGACCACCCGTAAACCTTTCGGAATACGACCAACCAAGGTGCTCTGATGACGAGCTCTATATCTTGGTTGGTTTTAATACCATACCTTAACCGAAGTTAAGGGTTAGGCATATCAAATTGTTTGAATTGCTAATAATGGCACAAGCGTTTATAGTCGCCATCTTCTTCTAAATTATAAGCAAAAATGAGCTAAAAATCAACTTGGAACCACAAAAATAAAGGTCTGCTTTTTTATGCCTCCAAATACTCTAGATAGAATCTCTTTTTTAATGCCTAGGAAAACTCGGAATATTCAAATTAGGTTCTTTTTTTATAGCCTCCGAAAACTCCGGAAATCAATTTATTAGAACTTCGATATTGAAATTACTAATCGTTAAGATGCTGGATAGCATAGTTTGCTTCCGCGGCTGTAAACTTTCCACCATATTGTGAAACAAGTTGGTCACGGACTGCTGCTGGCGAGAGATGCATAGTGTCTTGGTAAGTTTTAGCTTGCGAAAGAGCATTTGCGTTCCAGTCGGCTACTACATTATCTATCCCATATTGTGCGGCTACTGCCGAAAACTTACCACCATACTCTGAAACGAGCTGGTCATAGACTCCCTGTTTAGACAAATGCATTGTATTGGCATAAGTTGTAGCTTGACTTAGGGCTGATTTATATTCAGCTGGCGCATTTGCTTTGGCCTCTGCTTCTGCTTTAGCTTTGGCATCTGCCTCTGTCTTGGCTTTGTTCTCAGCTTCTTGTTTGGCCTTGGCTTCGTCTGCCACTTTCTTAGAGGCGGCATCATCTGCGTCTTTTATCGCCTGTTCTTCTGGGGTTAATGTTTTTGTAACTTCTGTTGTTGCTTTGTTATCAGTAGTTTTGGTTGGAGTGCTAGAACCACCAGAAGAAAAAACCATTGCATAAAATCCAATTATTAATAGCGTGACTATTACTTTAGCGACATTGCCCCATTTAGTTTTAGCCCATATTTGCCATATTAAGAAAAAAGGTAAGATAAGAAAAATCACTACTAAAACACCCCACCAAGTCTTATACCAAACTGCCTGTTTCTTTTCCTCTCCCTCAGTTTGCTTAGCCATTTTTACTCCTATGCTAAATATTTAATTTCTTAAAATGTATAAACATTATTTCTGGTGTTGCCGTTGACTTTACATGAGATTAAAAAGGAAGTTGGGGCAGTCGTGGCGTAATCAAACCGAGTGCCATCAGACTTTAGAAACAGTGCGTATGGGATAGTCAAAGCCTCACTTTCACCCGAAGCAATCCCTTGGTCGTCTCTATACTGTTTTGTATATTTATCGTTGAGAACAAACTTACAACCATACCAAGTATTATTTTCGTTATTGATAACCTGGATACCAGCAGGTGCACTAAAGACTTTCTGAACCGAAGCGTCAAGCAATTTTTCTGCTTCTGCTTTAGCTTCCGCCTGTGCTTTTGATTCGGCTTCTTGCTTTGCCTTGGCTTCGTCTGCCACTTTCTTAGAGGCGGCATCATCTGCGTCTTTTTTGGCTTGTTCTTCTGGTGTTAGTGTTTTTATTGCTTCGGTTGTTGTTTTATTATCAGTTGTATTTGTTTTAGGTGCCGTAACACCAATTAAAATAATGAACAATATGACAGCCCCTGCAAAAATCAAGGATAGCTTGCCACGAGTAGCATTTTTTTTGAATAATTTGCTAAAAGTTGAAGGACTCGCTAACCCGATAATTAAACAAATTATCGAGGCTAACATTAACAGAGTAAATAATACTGACATTTTTTATCCTTTCTAAATTATTCCCTACTTCCTGTAATTATAGTTATCGAAAGTTCAAAGCTATTTATCTCTTTTGTTTAATATAAGCGAAATCACGGATAAAGGGACATCATAATCATCAAGAGCAATTATGTATGGGGTGTCTCTGCCGTCTTTGGAAACAACCAGCCCTGCCTCTGTAACATCAAACATATTTACTTTACTAAAACTTACAATGATATTTTTTCTTTGCCCTCTAAAACCTAATCTCTCGTTTGTTATCCAAAAGTTTCCCGTGTCCTCTGATACCAAGTATTCTTTAAGGTCGCTGGCAACTTTGTATGAGCCTGCTCTATAACTAATGCCTCTGCAAATCCTAATAGAACTTCTAAGTCCTGCATAGCTAAACCTATCTACAACTTTTTTGTATTTAACCAAAGTGGCGGAGCATAACCAATAAATCTTTTCACTTTCTTTTAATATAATATCTATGCCACTACACTCTACCTCTGGTAAAAGACCCTCATCAATCCGTGCTAGCGAATAGAACTTATTAAACTTTTTCTGGTCAAAAGAAAAATCATTAATATCCAGCTCTAAATATCCGCAAACTTCCCCCAGGTTTTTCTTTTCGGCTTCGGATATTCTCTGGTCACTAATTATTTGACTGAATAATAGCGACAAAGCTTTTTGGTGTATGGGTTTTAATGCCTTTTTTGACAGAAAATATGAGTTTTTAAACTCAGTTAGCTCTTTTTTATCTCTCTCATCAAGAAAACCTTTTCTCAAAAACTTTTGAAGTTTAGCTCCATATTCTTTCTTGTTTTTGTATTTTGTTATAAAGTTAACCATTCCAAACCTTACTTCGTTAATATCTCAAAAAATAAACTTTGTTCACCCGTGATTTCTCATTGTTTCAATAAATATATCAAATTGTGCATGCGTAATTCGAAAATCTTTCCCTATTTTTATGGCCTCGATTTTCCCCGCTTTGATATAACGATAAATAGTCATTTTGTTGACCTTTAAAATTTCTGCAACTTCTTTTACTGTCATAAACTTGGCTTCCATATTTTTATTATAGTTTACTTTGGTTTACTTAACAAATTACAAGAAAAAAATACTTTAGATAGCAAAAACCCCACATTTGTGAGGGTGCAGAAAAGTCAGTTGTAATAATCAGATTAGTTCGGCGGATTAGGTATCGCTACGGCTTGCTCATCTGATTGGACTTCTTCCTGCAAGTTTGAGAGCCGCTTTTCAGCAGCGATTACAGCATCATCGTGTTCTTGTAGCTCAGAATCACAAAGTTCTTTGGCAATCCAGTTAGAGCCAGACTGGGTTAGTATTACGACTTGAATTGGTTCGGCGACGCCTCCTGGGTTAATTTCTATTGCGTGCCGAAGTGTCCATATCGACGCAAACAGACCTTCGTTTATAGTTGGCGTCTCGTTATTCCAAAAAACTCGGCGAATAAATCCCAAAAAAGGGTCTGCAATAGCTTGTCCACTGCCGATGCTTGCAAATGGTAATTCGTCTGGTGCTTCTTCTGGTGAACCTTGGTGGTCAAACTGAAAAAGTGATGGCTTTCTTGAGACTGGCATTGCAACTAGAGTTGTGCTCAAGGCACTTGAGAGAGCTACTTGTCCAACAGTATTTCGTGCAGATGCAGCCATTTCCAATTCTGGTCTTATATGTTCACGAATCTTTTCACTTATCTTTGTCATGGCTTGAAAGGGGGCATTGCCAGAAAATGCATTGTCTTTCCAAAGGATGTCAATTTCTCCGATTATTCGTTGACCAAGCCCGACAGGTCCAGAGACTCCTACGATAACCTTGTCATCTATTACACTGAGTTTTTTAGTCGGTTGCTTCGCCGTGCTATTACCAAGAGAGCCTAAAGTCGCCGCACCGTCAGATGCCAGCACAACCCCATCTTTGCATTTAATGCCAATAATTAAAGTCATTTACTCTAAGTTTCGAAATACGCTGTTAATTTTATATTCTGGATATTTTTTATAGACAGACGCCAGTAATTGCTCGAAAGTCAGACTTTGCACCCAAGAAACAATTTTTCCGACGAATCTGACAATTTTCTCATCCTCGGCACTCGCCACAGCCTTCGCACTAGTTTTACCTTCATCTGTAACACAATACTTTTGCCAAGAACGGTCTGGACATCTTTCTTTGGAAACTAGACCGTTTGATGACAGCTCGTCAGCATCCAGATAAATATGCTTGTCAAAAGGACCATAATTATAAGGAGCAAAAGCGTATTTTTCTTTGGATTGGCTTGGAATCGACTGCTGAATCAGGAAAACTGATTTTTGCAACTGAACAGGAGAAAGTCCTTTATCACCAGCTGCATCCAACACTAAGAGAAGTAATTTCTCCTTTTTCATTTGTCCTCCTTAAAATGAAACATTGTTAATTATATCTTATCAAAATATACTACAAACCACCAAATCAAATCTTTGTAATCTACACAATAATAAAAGTTCGAGAGTTATGCAAAAGATAAAGTTAAATTTTTTTATTGGCACCCCCTGTTTTCACGCCCAAGCGAGTAAGGTTCGTAAGGTTTTGGCACAGATGATAACTTTATAGCAAAACCTCGATGTTGAGGGCACACCCCTTTTTTAGCCTCAACCGTAGTATAAAAAGTATAATTTTAAGTCTTTTTTAAGAGCACACCCTGTTTTTAGCTTCGGTGCGACTATAAAAACTTTGATTTTGTCCAGCACACCCCTTTTTTAGCTTCGACCAGTGTAGCGTTTGTATCTTTTTATAGAAGCACCCCCTGTTTTTAACCTCAACCTGTGTTCGATTTGTTCGTTTTTATGGGGGCACACCCCTTTTTTAGCTTCGAGTATAGTCGGATTCGTTGGTTTTTACGGGTGCACCCCGTGTTTTTACGCTTGAATGAGTTCAAAAAGTAAAATTTTCTTTCTAACCAAGTTAATTAGAACAAGCAGACAATACTGCCAATTTAGTTTTTACCATACTCCAATAATCATAATCAGTTAGTAATTCTATAAATTCTTTTGTATTGGGGAGCCAACGAAAAGAGCGGGAGATTTTTCTCCGGCTTTTTTCGTTTGTTTCATCCTGAGTTCTACGAGAAGTTTATCCGCCTATGGCGGAAGTCGGACCCAGGGAGCCAATTAAAAAGGCCGAAGAGATTCGGCCTTTTTAATTGAGATAACAAAATTGTTGACATATTAAGCCATTCATGATAATATGTTCTTAGCCTAATGTGAGGAGATTGCTCAATGCGAATGTTCAAGCGGTTGTATCCCGAAGGGCAGTACAAGCCCGAGACGGGGCTCGAGCATAACTGGGGCTTAATAGACAAAAAGTGTTGGTAAATTAGGTTGTTTAACAAGTCCTGTGCT
>JBAXAF010000013.1:0-31557 GCA_037142675.1 Candidatus Berkelbacteria bacterium
TCAGAATACAGAAAATTAAACTTTGTTGCATTTGGAATTAGATTGTAGCGTCTTTCCTTGTCCATGCTATTATATGCTATAATATTTTTGTAACTCTTCGAGTGATTATTCTAGTGTTTGTCACGATCCCGCTTGTCATCCTGAACTTGATTCAGGATCCATAAAATAGATTCCGGATCAAGCCCGGAATGACAGGGAATGGGAATGACAGAAAAAAAGTGAGGGCATTTTGGGACGTAAACGAAAATATCCAAAACATAAACAGAAAACTGCACTCTGGTGGCAAAAAGAAGATGAGTGGGGTAATTTTGTTTTCGATTGGACTCTGGGTCTTGGCCCCGACACTTGGCGGGAGATTTTTGCCGTATTCCTAATGATTTTCGCTGTCATTTCCTTCATCGGCATTTTTGGTGCTGCTGGTAAAATGGGTGAACAGCTAAAAATTCTTGATTACAAGCTTTTCGGCACAATTATCGGTTATTTGGTCCCGATTGCTTTATTCTGGCTTGGGGTTATTATTATTTTCCCGCCAAAGGGTGGGGTAAAATTAGCTCGTTTTGTCGGTATTGCCCTGTTTTTCATATTTTTTCCAGCATTAATTCATTTGTTTATTCCAGCAGCCAGCGCCAAAGTGGCAGCCCTGAACGGTGAAGGCGGCGGGCTTTTTGGCTACATGATTTCTAAACCTCTCAGGGGGTCAGTTGGCACTTTCCCGGCCTTCGTTGTGCTTATAGCGGTTGCCCTTGTGTCTATTATGATTACCTTTAATTTGTCGTTATCGAAGTTATTCGGGGTTAAAACTGATAGACGAAGTGAAGATGGTGAGGCACCGGTTCCTAGTGGCGTAAAAGTTCACCGCCAGGGGCAGGAAGAAGAATTGGAACCGGTAAAGCGTGGCGGATTTATGGATAGAATTCGCGGTGGCATTAACTCGCTATCGCGTCGACCGAAAATTGAGGAAGTGCCTCGAGCACCGGTAATTGAATCAGCGCCGCGTCCATCAGTTAAAACTAACGCTGGTCGTGTTTGGCAGTTCCCGAGTTATGATATTTTGCTCGAATCAAATGATGTGGCCAAGTCTGGTGATATCGGCAAAAACGTTGAAACGATTAAAAAATGTTTTCAAAGCTTTGGCATTGACGTTAAAATGCAGGACGTCAATGTTGGCCCAACCGTTACTCAGTACACACTGCGGCCAAACGAAGGCGTAAAATTAAATCAAATTACCACCCGTGGCAACGACATTGCTCTTGCTTTGGCTGCTAAAAGCTTGCGTGTTGAGGCGCCAATCCCTGGCAAATCTGCCGTTGGTATTGAAGTTCCAAACTTAGTAGCGGCCAAGGTTACACTTAAGGAAGTCATGGCCTCGCCGCAATTTAAAGCTGAGAAATCAAAACTTGCCATTGCTCTTGGCCGTGACGTCGCCGGTGCTCCAGTTGCTATTGACCTAGAAAAAATGCCGCACATGATGATTGCTGGCTCAACTGGTTCAGGAAAATCAATTTGTATTAACTCTATTATCACCAATTTTCTCTTCCATAATTCCCCGGAAGATTTAAAATTAATTCTTATCGATCCGAAGCGGGTTGAACTTACAAACTATAATGGTATTCCAAATCTCTACGCTCCAGTGGTAACTGAGGTTGATAAAACTGTTTCAGCTCTAAAATGGACGGTCTACGAAATGGAGCGCCGCTACAAAATGTTTGCTGAGCTTGGTAAGAGGAATATTGTGGCTTACAATGAGTCTCCGGGCTCAGATGGTAAATTGCCTTACATCGTTGTTATCATTGACGAGTTGGCTGACTTAATGGCAGTTTCTGCCAACGAAGTTGAAGCGTCCATTGTTCGAATTGCCCAAATGGCTCGTGCCACTGGTATCCACTTAATCATCGCCACACAGCGGCCATCAGTCGATGTTCTTACAGGTTTGATCAAGGCCAACATAACGTCTCGGATAGCATTTGCTGCTGCTTCCCAAGTCGATTCGCGGACAATTCTTGATATGTCTGGTGCGGAAAAACTTTTAGGTAATGGTGATATGCTCTTTATTGGTAACGGCTTGTCGAAACCTCGCCGTATCCAAGGTTGTTTTGTTTCTGACAAAGAAATAAACCAGTTAGTCGACTTTTTGAAGAAGCAAGGTGAGCCAGAATACGATGAATCTATTCTTTCCTTCCGTCCAGCGAAGGCGATTGGAGGACGTGGTTCCGGTGGCTCAATTGATGATGATTTATATGAAGAAGCAGTACAGGTGGTGACAAATTCTGGTCAGGCATCTGCCTCGCTCTTGCAACGCAGACTTCGTGTCGGTTATGCTAGAGCCGCGCGTCTACTTGATATCATGGAACAAGAAGGTGTCATTGGCCCTTCCAACGGTGCTAAGCCGCGTGATATTCTCATTAGCACCGACCAATCAGCGGGCGGCAATGATCAATTCCCACAAGACTACTAGGAAGAAAATTACTAATATCTAAATCCTAAATTCTAGACAATGTTCAAAATTCAAATTATCAAAATTCAAGATATTTTTAGAATTTAGAGTTTAGTGCTTAGAGTTTATTTTTTAACAAAGTTAAAAAAAATATGGTTGCTGCCGGATTTAAACTTCGTAAAATTAGAACAGTTCACACTCTGGGTGAAAAATTTCGTCGTGCCCGAAAACGAAGGGGAGTTGATTTAATTGAGGCAGAGCTCTCGACTAAGGTTAGAGCGAAGTATTTAGAGGCATTGGAAAATGAGGATTTTGATTTGCTTCCCAACGCAATTTATACCAGGGGTTTTATTTCCACCTATGCCGATTATCTCGATTTAGATAGTAAAAAAATGATAAATTTGTGGGAGCAGCAAACTTCGGCAGCCGGCAACGAAGTTGGTGACGATTTTCGTTCAGGTAAAGCTATAAAGGAAAGGTCTTTTGTCGTTACTCCTAGAATTATTGCGCTGTGCGCTGGTGTAACATTTTGTCTGCTGGCGGTGGCCTATATTGTCTTCCAGGTTGTTAGTTTTGCCTCTGTGCCTAAACTTGCTATTGATTCACCGGCTAAAGACAGCGTGGTTGAAACTGATCAAATTTTGGTTTCAGGTAAAACGGACGCTGGAGTTAATTTGGCAGTCAATAAAGAATCAATTACAGTTGGTTCGGATGGAAGTTTTCAGCAATATGTTGCGCTGCAAAATGGCTTGAATACAATTGTAATTACGGCTAAAAATAAAGCCAATAAAGAAGATAGTAAGGTTTTTGTCGTAGAGCGCAAAACAAAAACTGCGGAAGCAAAATAAATTGATGAAACCACACAGATATTTACACAGAAAAAGCACAAAAAAACGGTTCTGTGTCCAGTCTGTGTCACAAGTCTGTGTAGTTTCTACCTAATAAACAAGGAGCATCATGCCAAAGAAACTGAGCGAAGAAGAGCGGGCTGAAAAAGAAGCCTCAAAAACAAAAACTGAAAAACAAAATATTCGCACGGCTAAAAACGCCGCACTTGATGTTGCTTTGGCTTCAATCGAGAAGCAGTTTGGCAAAGGTTCAATTATGAAGTACGGTGCCGACAGCAAAATGGAAGTCGATGTTATTTCTACCGGATCGTTTGCACTAGATTTAGCCCTTGGTGTTGGCGGACTGCCACGCGGCCGGGTAATAGAAATTTATGGGCCAGAATCATCCGGAAAAACTACCCTAGCAATTCATGTTGTATCAGAAGCGCAAAAAATGGGCGGTTTGGCAGCCTTCATAGATGCTGAACATGCTTTTGACCCGGAATATGCTAAACGAATCGGAGTTAATTTAGATGATTTACTTATCTCACAGCCAGATACTGGTGAACAGGCGCTAGAAATCTGCGAAACTCTAGTTCGCTCGAATGCCGTCGATGTAATTGTCATTGACTCAGTTGCTGCCCTCGTTCCACGTGCCGAAATTGAAGGTGAAATGGGTGACTCAATGATGGGTGTTCAAGCCAGGTTGATGTCGCAGGCCCTTCGAAAGCTGACTGGTGTTATTTCCAAATCAAAAACGATGGTAATTTTCATTAACCAAATTCGAATGAAAATCGGTGTTATGTTTGGAAATCCGGAAACAACAACCGGTGGTAATGCTTTGAAGTTTTATGCCTCAGTTCGCTTGGAGATTCGTCGCAAAGCAACGTTGAAAAAAGGCGATGAAAACGTTGGCAACCATGTTGGCGTTAAAGTAGTAAAAAACAAGGTTGCGCCACCGTTCAAAACCGCTGAGTTTGATATTATGTTTGGCCAGGGGATTGATGTCGAAGGTGAAATCATCGATCTTGGGGTTGCTGAAGATATTGTCGAAAAAGCTGGCGCTTGGCTTTCCTACAATGGCGAAAAAATCGGCCAAGGCAAAGAGGGCGCCCGAGCGTTTTTGAAAGAACACCCGGAAATTACGGCTGAAATCAAAGCCAAAATCACGGAAAAATATAACGAAGAATAAATAGTACTCCCATGAAAAAAAAGCTAAAACCATTGGAATATGCGTTTTGGCTTTTGGAGTTGCGTGATCGAAGTATTGGTGAAATGGAAGAGAAGTTTCGGCGAAAGGAATTTGATCAGCAGGAAATCGCTGAAACGATGAAATTTTTAATCGACAAAAAGTTTTTAGATGACGAAAAGTTTGCAGCCAATTTTGTCCGGTTCAAAAAATCAGTAAAACCGGTTGGAAAATATTATCTGCAACAAAAATTAACTGCAAAAAAAATATCGAAGGAAATTATTGGAAAAGTGCTATCGGATACCCCGGATGAGATAGAAGAAATCAGCGAATTAGCTGACCGCTGGTTGATGAAACATTGTGGTCCTCGGCCAAAGGCCGATCAGCCTATGGCTGAGAAAGAAAAAATCTACCAAAAACTCACACGTCACTTATTATCGCGCGGTTTTGAGTGGGAAAAGGTGCGCGAAGTAATTGCGGAAAAATTGTGATCGGTGTAAAATTGTATCAAGGAGAAGTATGCCATTGACCAAAGAAGATCTAAATGAAATCAAAAAGATAGTTTCTTCTACTGAGAAGAGGCTAGAAACAACGATTGATCGAAAAATCGATGGTCTTCGGGAAGAATTATCTGACAAAATTGAACATTCAAAACAGCAGGTTCTAACCGTTTTGGGCGAAGAAATTTCTGATCTGGCGGATATTAATAGTGCTGTAATCACCAGAACTGATGAAATCGATCATCGGCTTCGAATTGTTGAGCGAAAACTCGGTCTGGTTGTCAAATAGATTTTAAAGGAGGGTATTATCGCAAAGAAACAAAATCACAAACCGTTTGTTCTCTGGTTCAAGGATGTTGGGAAAGATGACGCTTCTATTGTCGGTGGCAAGGGAGCTAATTTGGGTGAACTAACCAGGGGTGGCTTTCCGGTGCCGAATGGTTTTATTGTCACCGCTGCTGCCTATTACTATTTTCTGCAAAAAACTGGTATTGGTCCCTCGATTACAAAGTCGATGAAAGGTTTGAACCCTGAAGACTCAAAAAAGTTAAACGCACTGTCAAAAGTCATCAAGCGCCATATTATGTCGGCCAAGATGCCTGCCGAGATCGCGCTAGAAGTTGAGAAAAATTATAAGGAGCTTGGAGACGTTGAGGTTGCCGTTCGTTCGTCTGCGACCACTGAGGATGGTGCCGAGGACTCATTTGCTGGCCAACAGGAGACCTTTTTAAATACCAAGGGTCCGGCAGCGGTGGTTGAAGCACTGCAAAAATGCTACGCCTCGCTTTTTGATGCCAGAGCAATTTATTATCGGGCTATCAACAACTACGATCAAATGAAGGTTGGTCTAGCAGCTCCAGTGCAAATAATGGTCCAGTCAGAAAAGTCCGGGATTATGTTTACGGTTGATCCGGTTTCCGGCGACACCAATAAAATTATCATTGAAGCCGGGTTTGGTTTGGGCGAAGCAATCGTTTCCGGCTCAGTAACACCAGACCGCTATATTTTCGATAAAACTTCGGAAACAATTACCGCCAAGGAAGTAAATTCCCAGCCATGGAAAATAGTCCGAGCTGCCGGCGGTGGTGATAAACATGTTTCCGTTCCAGTGGCTGACAGAAAAGATCAGAAATTAACCGATGCTGAAATTTTAGAATTAGGAAAACTTGGTAAAAAAATTGAAGCACATTACAATTCACCGCAAGACAACGAGTTTGCTATTACCGGCGGGAAAATTTATTTGGTCCAGTCACGGCCAATAACAACATTAAAAAAGTCATCAGTTGCCAGTGATCAGTCGTCCGATAATCTCGAAACGGAAAACGGAAAACCGTCAACGGACAACGAAATCCTTCTTCATGGTGCCGCTGCATCGCTTGGTGCTGCAACCGGACCGGTGAAAATTATTCACAATCGCGATCAAAACGATTTAATTGGCGAAGGTGATATTTTAGTAACGGAAATGACGACGCCGGATTTTGTGCCAGCAATGAAGCGGGCGAAAGGCATCATCACTGACACCGGTGGGCGGACTTGTCATGCGGCAATCGTTTCTCGCGAATTGGGGATTCCATGTGTCGTTGGCACGGGGACAGCCACCTCGAAACTAAAAACCGGGCAAATTGTAACCGTTGATGGTGCCAAGGGTTTGGTTTATAAGGGCGCAGTTAAATCTGCCAATATTCCACAGCCGGCAAATGATCAATCGCGTGGCTCGGCATCATATGAAGAGGTTCCGATTACCGGAACCAAAGTTTATGTTAATTTGGCTGAGCCGGAAATCGCCGCCGAGGCAGCCAAATTGCCGGTCGACGGTGTTGGACTCCTCCGGGCAGAGTTTATGATTGCTGGTATTGGTGAGCACCCAAAAGCCATGATCGCTGACGGCCGAGGCGGAGAATTCACCAAAAAATTAGCCGAGGGAATCGGCCAAATTGCAGCTGCTTTTGCTCCGCGTCCGGTGGTTTATCGGGCGACGGATTTTAAAACTAACGAATACCGTGGTCTTAAAGGCGGGGAAAAATACGAAGGTCAGGAAGATAATCCAATGATTGGTATGCGTGGCGCACTGCGCTATATCACTAATCCCGATGTTTTTAACCTTGAACTTGAAGCCATAAAAATAGTTCGAAATAAAATGGACCTGACCAATGTTTATGTAATGATCCCGTTTGTTCGAACTGTTGATGAAATGCGCAAATGTAAAGATTTACTCGAAGCCGCCGGGCTGCATCGCTCGCCAGATTTCAAACTTTGGATGATGTGTGAAGTCCCATCAAACGTTATTTTGCTGGAAAAATTTTTAGCTATTGGCATCGACGGAATTTCGCTTGGCACCAACGATTTAACACAACTAACGCTGGGTGTTGACCGGGATAATCAAGAGTTAGCAAAATCATTTGATGAGCGTGATGAAGCCATCCAACTCTCGGTTGAATATGTAATAAAAACTTGTCGCAAACATGGTGTTACCATTTCCGTCTGTGGTCAGGCACCATCGATCTATCCGGAATTTACTGAACTCATGGTTCGAAACGGCGCAACGAGCGTGTCTGTTACGCCTGATGTGGCTGTCCAAACCCGCAAAATCATCGCCTCGGTCGAGAAACGACTTTTGATGCAAAACATTATCGATAGATAATATGAAGTATTTAATAATCGTCATCATTTCGTTAGTCACATCTGTTTTGTTGAATTCAGCTTTCAGTAGTTCCAAAGTTGCAGGAATTGAAATAAACTATGGCTGGCATCAATATATTGGTGAAAAGAAAACCAGCGAACCAATTATTAAATATGGCTTTCCTCTTTTGAGCTTTAAAATGTGGGACTCTTATGGCTTCGAAATACCGGCCCAATCCGAGAATTATACTGCGTCACTCATAAATTTCTTTATATGGTTTACACTCTCATTCTTTCTTCTGTTGTTTGCATCTAAGAAAATTCTCAAAAAATAGTTTTTTACTTAAAATAAAAAATCCGCTAGTTTACTTCGAGAGAAGTCGAGAAGCGGGTTTTTTAATGTGTATTTGCGCGTTATATGTTGTTTTGCAACTATACTTTCTTTGTCAGCTTCTCTTTTACTAGATGATAAATCGGTGGAATTATTGAAATTATTATTATAATTGCGATAATAAGTTCTAAGTGTTTTTCAACGTCAGGTATAATTCTCGATAAATAAAAACCGGCCAGGGTAAGAGATAGCGTCCAAAGTGCTCCGCCAGCAATATTGTAGAGTAAAAATGTTTTGTATTTCATTTTACCAATGCCTGCAACTATTGGAGCGAAAGTTCTCACCACTGGTATAAACCGAGCGATAATAATAGTCATTGGCCCATATTTTTCATAAAATTTCTCGGCTCGCAGTAAATTATCTTTATGAAATAACAGAGAATTGGTTTTTTTAAATAGTTTTGGTCCAACTTTTTTTCCAAATAAATAGCCAAAATTATCGCCAATTATTGCTGCTAGCATTAAAATTATTATCAACCAATAGATATTTAAATAATTCTGAGAGGCCAAAAATCCGGCTGTAAAAAGCAAGCTGTCCCCAGGTAGGAAAAAGCCAATTAGAAGACCTGATTCAGCAAATACAATTGCGAACACACCAATGTAGCCGATACTCTGAATTAAGGTTATTAAATTTTCACCTTGAAATATTGTCATGACTATTTTATTTTATTCAAATAGGAGGTGATTCTTATCTGGCTATCTAGTACTGGTTTCAGTGAAACTTCTTCAACCAAACTTTCGTCAATGTTGTAGCCAAAAGGGTTGTCGAGATCTTTAATAAAATGAATCATATAAATTAATATGAAGCTGACAAATGATATAAAGAAAACGCTTTCGTAAAAAGGATTCATTTTAATAAATATCAGTCCAATAATGAGAACTGTTGTAATAATTTCAGCTATTGCGTAACCTGTGCCTAAAAAAGTAGTCTCTCTAATCGTGTGGATCCTATTTATCATTTTTCGAATAGAATTTTGCTCTTGTTTAAGTCTGGCAATAAAGTTGGCTTGAGTTTGCGTTTCGAAAGCTAAAAAATCATCATTAAATGAAAGCAATTTATCCATTAAATTGTTTGTTTTTTCTTTTTTGTAAAACCAATCGATTAGAGACTTGCTAAATTGTGATAATTTTTCTAAAAATGCTTTGGATTCTGGGCTTTTCTTGTTTTTGTAAATTATTAACCCCTCGTCGGCCATTGATTCCATGCTTGCTGAAAGGTCACCGGGCAACTTTTCACTTTCTTTGTAATCGGCCAGTACACCAGAAATTAAAAAACCAATCAAAAAAATGTTAGCCGAAATGATCGCTGTAAAGAGGGCATTTAAAGTTAAGAATTCATAACCAAAATAGTGAACTGGAAATTTAATTAACAAAATTAGCACAACAAGCGGGATAGTTTTTAGTGCTAGCCTCCAGCGAGAGTGAAGGGGTAGTTTATTAATAATCTTTTGCATCATATAATTTTTATTATGGCGGGACAGTTGGGTCTGGAACATTTTAAATTAAATATTCTCATCTAGAAAATGTTTAAGTTGTTCCAAATTCTGTTGTTCGGGGTCATAATAATAAGTCTTGATGCCAACAGATTCGGCGCTCTGAACTGCCTCTGGGTCATGCTCGAAATATACCACATCTTCGTTGCTGAGGTTAAAATGCTTCAACATTTTCTCGAAATATTCTGGGTTTGTCTTTTCCGGTTCATGCTTGAGAGTAAAAACTTCATACGGCATCTTATCCAAACCAAACTTAACAAACTGCTCATCGTTTGCACCAGTCAAAATAATCTTCTGGTTGTCAAAACTTTCAAGAAGGGTATGCATTGGCTCGAAGATGCCCTGACCTTCAATGATAAAAGTATCAACCGCGTCTACTAAAATTGTTTTCATAATCATCTCCTCATATTTGGTATTGGCGGGACACTCGGGTCTGGAACCTTTATCAACCCTTTGTCCTTTGCCTTGGCTAATTTTACATTACCAGAAATGCTCTCAAAATGGAATAAAGTTAGCATTTCTAGTGGGTTTGTGGCGTTGTATCGTTTTTGAATGATTTGAGGCAAAATGATACACAATGATACAGTATAAAAAAAGAAAGGGTGGCATTTTAAGCTTAAAAAAATGAGACGAGACAAATGAGACACTACTTGGGGGTCTCTGAAAAAGTCTCAAAAAATCCATTGATTGTTTTGAAAATCGGGTATAATAAGCACAATATGGGCAAAAAACCACTTTTTGAATTGATTATTGGCGGTGACTATCTAGCACAGCCAAAACACAAGCAAAAAATTATCCCTGTAGATTTTTTGTCTATTTTTCGTAATGTCAATGCAAATGATTTAAACGAAATTGTTGATTTCGCCAATAGCCACTCATTTTCAGGATACATTATCCCTGATATGGCAAAATCGCTAGAAGAAAAATTTGCTGATATACAAAGCAGATATTCATGCATTATCGACAGGATCTTGTTGGATGGATCAATCGGTTATGATGATATTTTGCTCATCAACCACGACTTAGAGAATACAAGTCCGGAAATTAGTCTCAGAGAAAAAATTAATGATTTGCCCGAAATTGAGGAAGACTTCTCTGTTTATGTCATGGAAAGCTCCGGTGACGAAAAAGCAGTTGTCGAAGTCGCTCCTATTGGTTCTTTTGATGTTGGTAAATATGACAAAAAAGCGACCTGCATGAAAGTAAATATTAGGAAACCGGCTAACTCTAAAACTCAATGGTCGTGTCGCCAAATTAAAGACGGAGTAACAAAAATAAGTGAGATATTCCCCGATGAAAAATGGATGGTCAATAGAAAATATTTGGGATCGGTTGTTCTTACTGATATAGAAATGGAATTGGATAATATTGGGAGGCCGATCTCAATCGAAATGAAGTTCCGTCTGGGAAAAACAACCTTCAAAAAAGAAGAGCTTGCTGCAACTTGGTCGCCTACTACCGGAGAGTCTTTCATTGCGAAGAGGATTTGGGATTACTTGAATTCAAAATACGAAGGAGATAAATTTAAGCTTTGTAAAATCTGCGGTGATCTACATTCAGGTAACTCTGAGGATCATTGCAGGGAAGTTGAATGTAAAAAGGATTGGGATGCTATACGCAAGAAGCCAATGAAGAGGAAAATAAGGGATAAGTTGAAATAAATCCGAGCATTTTCCGAGTTTAGGGGGTTAAAAAATGCCTTTTGCTACGCTTGTAGCGGAGGCATTTTTTAAATTAGTAACTTATGGAGGCAAACATGGCACACAAAGAAAGGAAAAAAACTTTTGAACTTCTTGATTCAATTCGATGGCAGGTTCTAGTCGGGTAAACACCCCATAGCTTAAGCAATAAAACGAAAGGAAAAAAATGACATGCGAACAAATAATGAGCAACGGTAAGCAGTGTAAAGCTAATGCAATGCATAAGAATAAATTCTGCTTCATGCACAACCCAGATACTAAAAATCAAGTAAAAGAAGCAGGTAGAAAAGGCGGACAGGTTAGCTGCTATAACAAAGGATTAATTAAAGCTGATCCAATAGACATTTTAACTGATAGTAAAATGGTTGTTTACTTGCTAGCCGATACTATCAACCGAGTTAGACAAGTTGGGCCAGATGGCAGTTTAGATCCTAAAGCTGCTAATTGTATTGGTATTTTAACCAGCAAACTGTTAGCAGCACAAAAGGATTTAGAAACAGAAAGAAGATTAAAGAGAATAGAAAAAGCATTAGATGCACAAGGGATTTTAAAATAGAAAAATTAATTATGGAGGTAAGTATGTCGAAAAAAGATCAGAAAGGCTCAAAAATGAACAAAAGAGATATAAAGTTGGAAACAGTCTATGTTGATGAAAAGTCACTTCGCTTTTGTGAATATAATCCACGAGTATTCACGGACAAGGCCATAGATGACCTATTGAAATCGATCAATGAGAGCGGTTTTGTCGTACCGATTTTGGCTAATTCGAGTCCGAATCGGAGGAACATTGTGATTGGTGGAAACCTGCGTTTGCTCGTTTGCCGCAAACTTGGCTTTAAACAACTCCCAGTAAATTTTGTTGAGATAAAAAACATCGAAGCTGAAAAAAGGTTGAATTTGGCCTTAAATCGTGTGGCTGCAGAGTGGGACTATGAAGCTTTGAAAAACTTTGAGATTGGAATCTTGATCGATATCGGATTCGACGAAAAGGATTTGGGAAATATTTGTACCGATGTTCTGTCTGTAGATGATGACGATTTTGATCCTATCAAGGAAGCCGAAAGTATAGATGAGCCGAAAACCAAATTAGGTCAGGTATTTCAGCTAGGCAGTCACAAGTTGATTTGCGGGAATTCCAAAGACCCTAATGTAATTAAAAAACTGGTTGGCGAAGAGAAAATCAGCGTCATAAATAGTGACCCCGTCTACAATATTTCCTATTCCTACTCAAAAGGGCTCGGCAAAAAAGATAAATATCATGCCGAAGTCGAGGACAATCGAAGCGAGGAAGATTACAAAGATCTGCTTAAGACAACTATCCAAAATGGACTTGCAGTATCAGATAACAATGTCCACTGTTTCTATTTCTGCGATCAGAAATATATCGGTCTGCTCCAAACTATCTACTCAGAGCTGGGCTTGGATAACAGGCGTGTGTGTCTGTGGATTAAGAACCAGCAAAATCCTACTCCCCAAGTAGCATTTTCGAAGTGCTACGAGGCTGTGGTTTATTCGACCCAAGGGAATCCGTATTTGGCTCCGATTAATAACCTCAACGAGATATTGAACCGTGAAATCGGTACCGGTAATCGAATTATCGATGACATTCTCGATTTACTTGATATTTGGCTCGTAAAGCGTCTTCCAACCTCAGAATACGAACATCCGACCTCCAAGCCACCTTCGCTTTATGAAAAAGCCTTACGGCGGTGTTCTAGATCTAACGACATCGTGCTGGATATGTTCGCAGGTGGTGGTAGCCAAATGGTGGCTTGCGAGGCACTGAAACGCAGAATTTTTATGGTCGAACTTGAACCGAGGTTTTGCGATGTCATAATCAAGCGTTACGAACTTTTAACCAATGATAAGGCGAAGTTAATTAGCGAAGGAGGGTCGGATGGAAATAAATAAGGGCGATTTGGTAATTTTAGGCGATCATCGTTTACTTTGTGGTGATTGTACTGATCCCGAAAATATCAAGCGACTGATGGGAGACAAAAAAATCAAATCAATTATTTCAGATGTCCCTTACTCGGTAGCTGTAGTCGAATCCAAATCATTTATGAAATCAGGCAGCAAGAACAAAGTTATTGCCAATGATCAGCTACAAACAGATGAGCAGTACACAAAGTTTATGCGGGATTGGTTGTCAATCACAAAACCTTATCTCTCCGATTATAACAGTTACTACATCTTCAATGCTGACAAAATGGTTTTTGCCCTCAAAGATGCACTCGATGCGGAAAAATTCCACTTCGCCCAACTCTTAATTTGGATCAAAAATCACGCTGTCGTTGGACGATTGGATTACCTTCCTATGCACGAGCTTATCTGCTACGGCTGGTTCGGCAGACATCGCTTCAGAAAATCAAAAGACAAGAGTTTATTGTATTTCCCAAAACCAAATAAGAGTGAGCTTCACGCCACCATGAAGCCAGTCGGATTGATTCGAACACTGATTCTAAACAGCACAGAGATTGGCGAAGTAATTTACGATGGCTACCTAGGATCGGGTACGGCAATTATCGCAGCGGAACACACCAAAAGACGCTGTTTCGGTATGGAGATAGACTTAGATCACTGTAAAACCATAATTAAGCGTTTCGAGAAATTAACTGGTCAAAAAGCCAGAAAGGAGGCAAATGGATAAAGATCAAATTAAAGTGTTATTCATCCAACAACTGGAGAAAACGCCGATTATTCAAGTTTGTTGCGAGAAATTAAATGTCAGCCGGGCATCATTTTACAGGATGAAGTCAGAAGATAAGAAGTTTAATAAAGAAGCTGAGGAAGCATTAGCCGAAGGTCGACGGCTGGTAAACGATATTGCGGAGAGTCGTCTTTTGACGGCAATCCAAAACGGTAATTTAACAAGTATTATGTACTGGCTCCGATTCAACCATCCGCAGTATGGAAACAAGTTGGAGATTACCGGAACAATTAATACTGCAATTGAATTAACGCCTGAACAGCAGGCAGATATTAGCAGAGCATTAGCATTAGTAAACATAATTAAAACCGAGGAGGTTAAAAATGGAAAACGAAAATCTAGAAATTAAGAACTTTGTCGGCAGCGTTTTAAACGATCCGACGAGTCGAAAAGAATTAGTTAAAAGAAGCCACTTGTACTTCTTCTGCACCTACCTAAGCAAGTACATTACTTACAAAATGGCACCATTTCATCATGAGATGTTCCGAATCACTGAAGACGATGATACCAAGATGGCTGCAATTTGCAGCTTCCGTGGATCAGGGAAGAGCACCTTGATGACCTTGAGTTATCCGATCTGGGCGGTACTTGGTCGCCCACAGAAAAAGTTTGTTGTCATCATTTCGCAAACTGCCGAGCAGGCAAAACTGCACTTCAAGAACCTTAAACGAGAACTGGAGACCAACGATCTCTTAAAACGAGATCTTGGCCCATTTCAAGAACAGGATGAGTGGAATTCATGTAGCTTGGTGATTCCCAGATACAACGCAAAAATTATCGCTGTATCTAAAGATCAAAGCTTTAGGGGTATTAAGCATGGCGAGCATCGACCAGACTTAATAATTGCTGACGACTGCGAGAACTCCGATTCTGTGAAAACACAGGAATCGAGAGATTCGACCTTCAACTGGTTCACCAGTGAAGTTTTGCCATTGGGTGATAAAAACACCAAAAAGATTATTATAGGAAATCTTCTTCACGAAGATTCATTACTCAAACGACTCGAAGATGCGATTCTTGACGGCAGTCGATCGGGTATTTTCAGACAGTATCCTTTGCTCGATGATAATGACATTATCGCCTGGCCGGGAAAATATCCCGACATGAAAGCGATTGAGGAAGAAAAGCTCAATGTCGGCAATATCTTTGCTTGGATGCGAGAATATCTTCTTCGGATTATTGATGACCGCGAGCCCGTAATTGATAAGAATTGGATTCAATACTACGATGAATTGCCACCGATCCTGCGTAATCAGGGCTACAGCTATGTTACAGGTATTGATTTAGCAATTAGCGAGAAAGACACTGCTGATTTTTCTGCCATGGTAACCGCTAAAGTAATCGGCAGCGGAGATGACAGACAAATTTTTATTCTTCCGCACCCAGTCAATCGAAGAATGAAGTTTTCGGAAATCATTGAAAGTGCTGTCGATATCTACACCGTAAATGAAGGTAGACACAGTAACAAATTCTATGTTGAAGAAACTATGCTTCAAGGTTATGTTACTCAGCAGTTGAAAGATCAAAACATTGATGCAGTTGGTATTGGGATACGTGGTAAGGATAAGCGAACAAGATTGGAGTTATCCGCTCCCTCAATTTACAACGGGAAAGTTTGGTTTCCAAGATCTGGATGCGAAGACCTGCTCAAACAGTTGCTCAAGTTTGGGGTCGAGAAACATGATGATTTAGTCGATGCTTTCACAACTCTGATACTCGGAATAATCGATAAACCGCCTTGTAATTTCAGCGGGCGTATCATAATTAAAGGAAGCATTTATGACCGGGTTAGGTTGCGTAGCAGCGATTCATGTGGTGGCGGAATGGGCCCGGGACACAGTAGTTCAATTCAATTTCATGGTAATCAAGTTTACAGGCGATACTAGATTGACTTACGCCTGAGATTGCGTCATTCATTAGATTGAAAGGAACAGATGAGAAAAAAATATCACATTAAGGGAAACAAATTGATTATTGAATCGGATCCGACAGTTGAGATTCCGATTATCAAAATTCTGTTTGTCAAACTTGAAAACGACACCGCCGGGCCGTGTGTGAAGATTACCACGGTCTCCGGCGTGGTCGTCAGGTTCTGGGTATGCCCAAACCAAAAAGACAAGATTCTAGAGATGATTCAGAACAAGAGAGCTGAAGTAATAACCGGAGAATTAAGAAAATGCAAATAACTAAGCGAGATTTTCTCGCATATCAGGAAGTGCAATTTTCAGGCACTACAAATATGTTTGATGTCGTTAATGTTTCAAAACTATCCAACCTCAGCCGAGACAAGATCATTGACATCATGAAAAACTATTCAACTTACGCCAAAAAATGGAATTAGCGAAGATATAAAAACTAGTCGCTTTTCCCGTCGTTCTTCTGTTTGATTTGTTCTAGAAATAGATAGGCCAGTTTTTCAGCCATAATATCCTCGGCTTCTTCTGGTGTTAGTTCTTTATCTTCAAAATCCATCAAAATTCCTCTTCTTTTAATCGTTCGTATTTGATTTTCGAGTAATATTGCTGGCAATTTTTGTTATTGCATCTGGCGTAACAACTCTTCTCATCTGAAACCCGGGACGAGGAAATTATTCCGGTCCTGGCTACAATCTCACCACACTTTTCGCAAACTTTGTATCTCATTCCCGTATTGTATCATTTTGCTCGCTTTGGTATTCGTTGGCTCGGTGAAAGTTCTCAATTATTTGGCTCGAGTCGTTAAATGATCGTGTCGGTTCAGAAACTGGCGGTTGATTTTCCTGAATCGTTGAATTAACAACTTGTTCTGTGTGAATTGAAGTTTCAGAGTTATTAGGTATGTTCAAAACCGGATTGGGCTCAACACTTTTGCTTGGGATTGATTCCGCTGGTTGATTTTCAGCAACAGGTTCGAGATTTTGGTAATTGAACACGTTACTCATCCAAATTTGTTCTTTGACCGGTTGGAAGTTGCTCCTGATTGAAACATTAATGGCATCGTCTTGTTGAAACCCGGCCTTGCTGGAAATGATGTCATAAGCTCCTTTTTTGACAGTCATTACGAATCGGCCTTTTTCGTCTGAAACAACAGTTTGATATAGTTTTTTCGTGTCAGCAGTAATTGCCCGAACTATTGCCAATTGAATTGGTTCCGTCGACATTGATTTTGTAACTTTTCCGATGGTTTTGCCGTTGATAAAAAGTGTTTTGATCAGATAATAGGCAAAAGTTAAGGCGTAAATTGCCACGATTACTTCGTTGTAAGTTGTTTTGTTGTCATAGAGGACAATAATCGCAGTTGCGAATCCAAAGATCAGAATCGGGAAATTAACAAAACGCAGTATCCTTGATGCTCGTTCCCAAGCGGAGAATCTTTTGGCGACAGCATTTGAAGTATCGGTTGAAATTAAAGGAATTGCTTTAGCAAATATCGGATTTTCAGCAGTAAGTTTAAAGTTACCGCCAAAATAGTTGTTTTGATATTTCAAAGATTTTTCAATATACACATTAAGCTGGCGAAGAGCATAGTGATCTTTTCTGACTTCGATAAAACACTCGGTTTCAGGTGGTGCGACAACACTAAACATTCCAACCCGATCGGAAACCACTGTGCTCATGAGCTTTTTATCGCTGGATCGAAACAGCAAAATTGTAGCCAGTGGTATTGGCATTCCTGTAATGGCATCGTAGACCAAGCACTTGGCCTTTTTCTCGAAGCCTTTGACATAGTAGGCAACAACTTGCGATGGGTTGATTAGAGTGAATAAATTCGCCGCAGATGCTGCAATCAACGCCAACAAGGCTATCAAACCGGCGGCAGCAATCGGTGTTGTAGTCGAAGCAGATAGTAGTTGATCCCGCGTCAGTTCAACACAAGCCGAACCAATGCAAACATCCGGTGGAATTTTAACGCAAAAATCTCCAATACAAATCGGTTTGTTGCCGACAACATTCAATGACGCACTGGCTTTGGCAGTAGCCCCGGAGTATTCACCGGTAACATTTATCGCGTCAGCCAGCTTAATTTCATTTTTTCCTGCAACAATTACGGCAATATTGCCTTGTTGGGATTCAACACTACCGCCATCGGAAACCCTAAAGGTAAAGATTGTTTTATCGGTCACATCTTGTCCGTTTTGATCGGTTGCCTTAGCTGATATTGTTGCTTTTTCACCCATTTTTAGCGTGACATCAGTCGGGTCAATTGTAATATGAATCGAGGTTGAAATTGTATCACTTAAGATTGTAAATGGTTTATCCGAAGTATCATAAGCCGAATAGACATACCCTGAGGTTTCGGGATTCGGAACAATGGTTGCAGGAGAATCAGCCGAGTTTGTGTGAATCCGAACCAAAATCTTACCCTTACTGGTAGCCAAGTTAGAATCGTTATACACTTGGAATTGCAGATTGCTTAAAATATATCCGTTATCAACTTTTGAGGCGTTTTTAGAGTAATCGATGTCTGTCAGAACTTTAAAATAGTTGACGGAATCAATTGTAAGATAGACATCGGCAAAAAGACTCGGGCTTTTAACAATCGGCGTTTTGTCGATATCGGAAGCCAAATAGCCGGCATTGAATTTGAAGGAAATCGGAATGTAGTCTCCAATCTTGTAACTTCCGCCGTCATTTGGCGAGGTCAAAATCAAAACCATATCAGTTGCATCACCGCAAAACCAACTGCCGTTGAGAAATGCCCAGCCGAACATACAAACATATGGAGGCGGTGGCGGAATAACTGGCGGTGTCACAGGACAAGCTCCACAACTCCCACCGCAATCAACTCCTGTTTCATTACCATTTTGTATTCCGTCAGAACAAGTAGGTGTAACTGGCGGAGGAGTGGAATCGGTAATTGTTGTGGAGGTACTTGCGGATTTAGTAACGCCGTCAACCGTTGAGGAAACCGTGACCGTGCAACTTCCGGCAGCAGCTGGCGCGGTAAAATTGCCCGACCCGTCAATACTGCCACAAGCTGTGCCCCAATTAAAAGTTGCGTCGGTTATCGGATTACCAAGATCATCTATTGCCGTGGCAGTGAAAGCTTGGGTTCCATTCTTCTCAACTGACGGATTTAATGGAGAAATGGTGACATGATCCAGGACCACTGTATCGTAATTTGCGGTATAAGCGTCCAGCACAGGAGTCGATGCTCCGTCTGTATTAGCAAGAGTTGTTTCGACTTGCAAATATCGTTTGGCTTTATCAGTATTGCCTAATAAAGTTGCTATATCGATTGATCCAGCATAAGCGGTTGAAGCCGTCCATGTGCCCCAAGTCGCATGATCTGTAGAAGTTCTGAATCTGAAATTTATTGATGTATTTGCAGGAATTGTCCCGCTTGGAGCAAAAGTCGTCCATGATTTAATCTTGTTTGTGCCGTCCAGTTGGGTTTGAGAAGTCACTTGCGTGGCCGAAGCCCCTTTTGTATATACCTTTAAATCATTTACGGGATTGCCTGACAAACCTGGGAATGTCTGTATTTTTATATATCTAAAATTTGCTGGTCCTTCAATCATTCTGAACGTACCCGGATTATGGTAGCAATTATTATCAACTGTCGTCGGAGTAGTGGTTGCACTTAGCATATTCCAGCTTGTACCATTCGTTGAATAATATGGTGGATTATAAAAACCCCCAAAGGTATTACCCCACGGTTGTTCAGACAGCCAGTCAATATATCCAGCGGAAACCTGTTGGCCTAAATCAATCACAACATTGCTGTCATCAGCTGTCGAAAACCAACTTGAACAATTATCTGCATCTACAATATTTCCCTTCCCTGTATCCGGAGAAGCGGTAAGTTGACTCGATAGAATAGTTAGATAGTTATTTTGAGAAGTTTTGTCATTAATTTCAATAGAACCAGCAATTGAAGTCGTATTGATATTGGTCGATGTCCCTATTTCCCAATCTGATTGAGAGGTCAATGTTACTGAATTGGAATTAGCCTGAACTGTTTCTGTTAAATTTGGATGATTTGAGTTCACAAAAAAAGTCCCATAAGCCAAGGGTTTTTTCTATACTTAGAATAGAGCGTTTGAAAATATTTTTAAAGGGAGAAATATTAGAAAACGAACTTTAATTACAGTTTTTGTAGTTGTTGCATTAGCATTGCCTTTTACAACAAAGACAAGGGTTCAGCAACGGACGGCTACTTAAACGCCACCCTATCAAGGGTGAGTCCCAAGCAGCCTTGAGCATTCGTAATGCGCCAGCATCTCGCGGTACCTTCAAATCCGGCCGTAGGTATACCAGATGTAACGGCTTTATACCCGGTGTCTATCCAACTGTCCCCATCGTCGGAAGCCTCGAATCTAAGACCGCCGAGCTTGGTCGAGACTACAACAAGCGACTTCTTCTCTGAAAAGCAGATTTCCCAACTAGACCCAGGTACTTCGCCTGAATACCACTCCACTCCACGTAAAGGGCTATCTGATGCATCTAGGTATCTGACGTCTCCCCTCACGATCAGCCTGCATCTAGTGGTTCCGATTTCCACAAACTTAGTTCTCGTTTTACGAGTATTCACGTTTGTGGCCACTGACTGCATCTTCGAATAGTCGAAATAGCAGTCTGTAAAACAGTCGGAACCGTAGACACGAAATCCGCATCCGTCACGGTATAGCTTGGTGATCATACCCTGACTGTCAGCGACTCGTCTTTGCTCAGCGTTGTACACCGTGAAGGATTTGTTCTCGAAATCCGTATGTGTCCAAACTGATATAGTTTGGCGGTTAGATCCCGAGAGAGCAGTCAGATCTATCCAGTTGAGATATTTCCCTTCAGCGGATAGGCAACGCCACATCTTTTGAGGATGCCAGCACCAGTTGACAACGCCAGCGACATGATCGGTCGGTACATCTTTGCCCCAATCACGACAATCCTGACTGCGCTCGGTGTTGTCGCCTTCGACGAAGTAGCCATCCTTGCGGATTTCAGCTACTCGCTTGATTGAAGACAAGATGTACTTGCGCCAGGCAGGTTGGTCGGGCTGAGCGAATCGGACAATCTGTCCAACACGAGTCGGTTGCTCGCCCCAGCTAGTTCGGTAGAACCAACCGAGATGAGACATGCTCGGCCCGTAGTTGACATTGAAGCCGGCAGCATACAGAACGGGGATGAGAAGGAGAATCGCTATTAGCAGGCGATCCACCCACTTCGGTGTGACATGCTTACTCGTCTTCTGCGCCTTCATGAGTGGCGCCTCCTTTTTAAGGTGTTGTTCGCACAAAGCGAATCGAGGTTATTCTAGCAGAAAACGGCCTCGAAGTCAATGGCTTCGTGCTCATCTTCTCCTCGATTTGAATTATAGCAAAAAATTACGAAGTTTTGTTGCCTTTGGCGGTTGATCGCGATACCATCCTACCCACACTAAGTATTAAACGGGAATAAACTATGAAATATTATCTTTATGCCAGAAAATCGACTGAAAGCGAGGAGAGGCAGGTGATGTCAATTGAGGATCAGATTATTGAGCTTGAACATTTTGCCAAGAAAGAACACATTCAAATTGCCGAAAGATTTATCGAATCAAAAAGTGCTGAGAAACCCGGGCGAGAAGTCTTTAACAAAATGATGACTAAAGTTCACGAGGCCAAAGACCCGATTGGACTACTTAGCTGGCACCCTGACCGATTGGCCAGAAATTCTCTTGATGGCGGTCAAATAATATATTGCATCGATATTAAGAAAATTACCTCCCTGCGATTCCCATGCTTCTGGTTTGAGCCGACTCCACAAGGATTGTTTATGCTTCAGGTTGCATTTGGACAAAGCAAATATTACTCCGATAATCTTAGAGAGAATGTAAACCGAGGAATTAGAAACAAGCAACTGCGAGGCGAATGGTGCAGCCGGGCGCCGATCGGCTATGTAAACAATCTGAAAACTCACAATATTGAGCTGGATTTAACAAAATCGCCGATTGTCAAAAAAGCTTTTAATGAATTCGCCAAAGATATTTATACTTTTGATTCATTAGCTTACAGTTTGAACTCATGGGGTTTGGCGAATGGAATCGAAGTTCGGCTTAGTAAATCGTCAGTAATTCGCATACTGACGAATAAAGTATATATTGGAGTTATAGGACATAACAACAAAAATATTCAAGGAAGTTTTCCTCCAATTGTTGAGGAGAAAACATTTTACAGAGTACAGGAAATTCTGAAGAAACGTTCAAGACCAAGAAAAGCATTGAATACTCCAAAATGACAAAAAAACGCTCAAAACCCTTGCAATTTGTTTTCATTTATGGTATAATCCCAAGTTATAGAACATTGAAAATATGATTCTGGGACAAGCATTTTGCCTATCAATTCGCATGACAGGTGGTATGCTTGTTCCAGACAAGGGACAGCCTGCCTTCGGGCAGATTCTATCCGAGGAGGGATGATGACGATGAGCGCATCGATCACATCCAGTAGGACGGATGACCAGGTTCGGCAGGTGACGCAACGGTTCGAAGCCGCGGCACGGAGAGGAGTCGAGCTTGCACTGCGCAAGGTAGACCCCGACCGTGACGGTGTGCAGCGACTGATCGAAGTCGGCGCCGAGGCGGACGAAGAGATCATCGAGGCGATTCTCAACGTCGTGAGGTCGCACTCGGTCACCAACCAGTTCGCCGACGAGGAGACCGAGTCCGAGTACGGATATCTCTCCGGCTACGCGCCGAAGGATATCACCACGCAGACCAACCGCCTTCGCGAGCTGTTCACGGGCATCGGCTACGCAGACGAGCAGATCGCCATGGGCGAGTTGCTCGCGAACGCCGAGGGCTGGTTCGCGATTCCGAAGTGGCAGACGATGGCACCGACGTACGGCGAAGCCGTGCAAATGGTGCTCGACATGATCAAGCAGACTCGCAGCAACAAGTTCTACAACTACTGCGAGAACCTGCTCGATCCCGCGCATCTGCGTCAGTCGGCCAAGTCCGAGAAGATATGGGAAGCAATCGCCGAACAACAGCCAAACCACGACATCATGGTCGTTCAGGCTCAGTTCGGCCTCTTGCATCGCGGCCGTTCCGTTCGCAGGGCTCGCGAGGTCATGAACGCCAACCAGTTCGGTCTCGGCGCCTTCGCGGTCGGGATCATGCTCCTGACCCACCCGGAACGCCTCCAGAACTACGATGACCTGTACGTGGACTGCGCGGGTGACGAGTTCAGCTCGGAGGCCGCTGGCGGGTTCGGCAACGCGCCGTACTTCAACTTCAGCGACGGCGGGGTCAAGTTCTACGCCTACTGGGTCGGCGATACCTATGCCCGCTATGGCTCGGCGTCCGGCTTCCTCCCGCAGTAGAGTCGTACCTTGTTTCCTTAAGCTCTCGAATCTTTTGACGGCTTGTCACTTGATTCTTGGGCTAGCGCCGTTAGGCGCTCGACGCACAATCGGGCTATCCGCGATCCTGCGGATAGCCCAACCTTTCTTCCAACTATTGGAGCTGGAATAAACATTCTGTTAATAATTACTTGTTGATAGAATGCTCGTTCCAAGCAAGGAACAGCCTGCCTTATGGCAGATCAAACTCAGAGGAGATGGTTCCGATGACAAGTGCATTGGCCCCGTCGTCAGTCACGACTCGAGACCCGAAAGGGCTCAAGTTCCTGTCCGTCGTGGATGGAGCGTACAACAAGGCCGGGATGACCGAAGAGGAAGCCCAGCGTGTGAACGAGGCTGGTGGCCTCGCCGACTTGATCGGCAAGTTCATCAGCGACAACCGTTGCACCAACCAGTTCGCCAACGAGGAGGCGGCCTCCAGCTACACCTACCCGCCCGAGTACACGGGTCCGAAGCCGATCGAGGAACAGATCACGGCACTCGCCAAGATGCTCGACCTCGACCCGACCTCCGCCCTCACGTTCGCCGAGAGCCTGCCTGCTCTCCCAGAGGGTGCCGAAGGATGGTTCGCCATCCCGTCGCCTGTCGCGCTGGCTGCCAAGCATTTCCCCGGCCTGACCGACCCCGCTGAGCAGAACTGCGCTGGAGTCAGCCTGATCCTGTCCAAGATCGCGGCCTCGCGGAAGTTCTACAACTACCGCGAAGGCCAGATCACGACGGCACAGCTTCGGGTTGCCATCCGCACCGCCGAAGCGATGGCTCAGATCACTGAAGTCCAGAAGGGCGACATCCTGATCATCGCCGCTCAGCTTGGGCTTCGCCACCGTGGCGAGTCTGTTCGCAGGGCTCGCGAGAAGTTCGTGGCCAACGAGTTTGGCCTCGGCTCGCTGATCGTCGGAGCCATCACGCTGACGCACCCTGAGCGGTTCGTCCGCTGGGAGCAGTTGCACACCGACTGTGCGGGCGACGAGTTCAGTCCGGAGGCCGATGGCGGGTTCGACGGCGCGCCGTACTTCTACTTCGACGGCGGCAAGGTCAAGTTCTACACCGACTGGGTCAGCGATGCCAGTGCCGGCTATGGCTCGGCGTCCGGCTTCCTCCCGCAGTAGCTGTCTCTTGCCTCTCAAATCCCTTGAGACTTTTGGCACCTTGCCACTTGTCTCTCGGGTACCGCCGATAGGCGGTTCGACATATCCGGGCTACCAGCCACCATACTGGTAGCCCGTTTTCTTTGCAAAATTTATCAATATTGGTATATATTATTTATGAAAGTAGGCTAATGCACAGTCGTCTAAGGATTACTGTCGCCGAAATCTCAAGTCAACCACAAGGATCAGAGTTTTAGCGTTTACGGATGCTAAAAGCGTATCCGCGTTGAGGAGATACTGCTTGTCCTGGCCTGGTGCGGATGTCGCCTCGGCGACTACTGCCAAATAAAATACAGAAAAGAGAATATATAATCATATCTGTTGAAGGGTATGACGTAAAATTCAATTTTCAGTGCACATAGATGGGCATAGGACAATTTACCGGAGGCCGATGGCAAGTTCGACAACGCGCCGTACTTCAACTTCAACGACGGCAAGGTCAAGTTCAACACCAACTGGGTCAGCAATACCAATGCCAACTATGGCTCGGCGTCCGGCTTCCTCCCGAAGTCTCTCCTTTGAAAGAAATACGCCCGTGAAATCGGGCGTATTTCTTAACTTTGAGTCGATTTTATCCAACCGCCTAGCATACGACCGATCTCATTAACTTGTGCTTCAATCAAAATATAATTTTTATTATCGATTGTTTTAACATCCTTCATAAGACGTACAAAAAATTTAAGCAAATTTAGATTTGAACTGGCTTCTCTCAAAGATGGCATTTTCTCACTTTTCCCAAGCTGACTAGCATTCAAAATGCATTCGAAAACCTTAAGAAGATGTTCCTCTGTTTTCAAGAATACGGAATAGCGATCTTGCTTCGGTATCTTATTTCGAATAATGTGAAGCTGCTTGTATAAGTCATAGGTATTTTTGATAATCGGAATATCAAATTCCTGCATGGTAATCCTTTCTTATGAAAATTTATAAAAATGTTTTCGAAAAAATAATTAATCCGGGCAATCTGTTTAAAGCTTGGGAAGAATTCAAACCTGGCAAGTTACACAAACCGGATGTGCTTCTTTTTGAGCTTCAACTCGAGGATAATCTTTTTCAACTTTATCGTGACTTGAAAAATCACACTTATAAGCACGGCGAATATCATTCATTCTTTATCACTGATCCGAAACTGCGCGAGATCCATAAAGCGACCGTTAGGGATCGTGTTCTCCACCATGCCATTTTTCGAGTTTTATGCCCATTGTTTGAGCCAACTTTTATTTCAAATTCTTTCTCTTGCCAGGATGACAAGGGAAATCACAAAGGAGTCGAGTGCTTATCGAAAATAGTTCGCGGGGTCAGCAAAAACTACACAAGACAGTGTTTTGTGATGAAATGCGATATCCGCAAATTTTTTAACTCGATAGACCATCAAATTTTACTCAGTATCATTAAGAGGAGGATTAAAGATGATAATTTTTACTGGCTGGTTGAGGAGATTGTCGGCAGTTTCGGTCATGAAATTGAATCTCAATCTCAGTTGGACCTGTTTGGGTTGCAAAGTGAATTTCCAAAAATCCACAAACAACATTCAGTGAACATCAACAAAAGAGGGATTCCCATCGGTAATTTGACAAGTCAATTATTCGCAAATGTCTATATGAATGAATTTGATCAATTTATTAAGCACAAATTGCGAATAAAATATTATTGTCGCTATACTGATGATTTTGTCATAGTTTCAGACGACTGGGATTATCTCTCAAATTTGCTACCAACGATCCGAGCTTTCCTTGAGAATCAATTGCGAATTAATCTGCATCCGAATAAAATTTCAATTCGAAAAATTCATCAAGGAATTGATTTTCTTGGATATCTAGTTTTGCCACACTACCAACTTCTGCGAACAAAAACCAAGAAACGGATATTCAAAAAACTTGAGGCTAAAGTTCGCGATCACAAGGCAGGAAAAGTTGATATTTTCACCTTAAACCAATCCCTAAATTCGTTCTTAGGTGTTCTATCTCACGCAAATTCACACAATTTGGAGCAGAAATTAAAAAATCAGTTTTGGTTTTGGTTGAAGGATTAACTAACAATTAATACTGGCTCTTGGTTTTCGAAGAAACTTTGCCGTTGCTGTAAGTAACCATAATGGAACCAGAGTCAATAAAGACGTTGCCGTATGAGCAAAGCTTGCTTGTTCCTAAACCTTGAATTTCACTTTCTGTACAATTAATTGGATCTTTGGTGATAATATCTTTAACCTGTGCTTCGGTCATTCCTGTGTTGATCTTGGCGTAAATATCATCGATGTTAAATTTTTTGGTTTCTTCGGTTTTTGTTGTGCTGGTTGAAGAACTGCTAGATGAAGAGCTATCCTTCTTATCTCCGCCACCCGCAGCTGAAATGATAATGATTAAGATAATCAAACCCAGAAACCCAGTCAAAAACTTGTGCCTTGCGAACCAATTTCTCAAGTCGGCGTTGCAATGCTTACACTTGATTGCACCGTCGGCGATGTCTTCCTTACATTTTGGACATTTTTTCATGATTTCTCCCTGTTATTAATTGAACTAATATTTTGCGACCAATCGACCTAATTTGATTTGATCGTTTGTGTTGTTCTAGCTTAGTTTTGAGCTTAAGTAAAGCTTTAAATTGCCCCGTTCGATAAGTCCCGTAAATACAAAAAGGACAACCACTCTAGGTTGCTTGGACCGACAACGGGGTTGTACCCATTGTATTCGAGTGATTGCCCTATTTCTGGGTACAACCACTCTGATACAAAAAGATCAGAATGTTACAACCTTATTCCGTTATCGATCCAAGCAACCTAATCTTAGCATAAAATTGGCAAAATTGGCAATTTAACATCGTCAGAAAGGATAAAAACATGAAGCAAACAGAGATGAGCGACGAGGAATTTGAGAAACATTTAGAGGAATTGGCGAGATTCCTTTATGAACTTTATCGGAAGAAAGAGGTCAGAAAGTTAGTCAATCCCGAAGAAGATAAACGGGTTAAATAAGGCTGGACTTCCCCAACCGTGGCGGTATCATCTCCTTGGTCTAAGATTAAGGAGAGTAAATGGATACAAAATTCACCAATACTTCAGCGAAACTGCTGCCGCAAGAGAAAAATGGCGTTTATGCCGATCCGATCAAAGTTAGCAGTTCCCAAATTCGCTACTGTCTTTACGCCAGAAAAAGCTCCGAAGACGATGAACGCCAGGCACTTTCGATCGATTCCCAAGTCAAAGAAATGGTTGATTTGGCTCAAGCCGAGGGATTATTGGTAACAGATATCAGAAGGGAAAGTCATTCTGCCAAGAGTTCAGGAACTCGACCAGTATTTAATGAACTAACAAACGATATTCGAAACGGAATGTTTGATGGAATATTAACATGGGCACCTGATCGAATGAGTAGGAATGCTGGAGATTTGGGAATGCTAGTGGATTTAATGGATAATGGTCACCTTCGAGAAATCAAAACCCATAGCCAAGCATTAACCAATTCTCCTAATGATAAATTCTTACTTATGATTTTATGCAGCCAAGCGAAGTTAGAGAACGACAATCGAGGTATAAATGTTAAGCGAGGGCAGAGATCAAAGTGTGAGATCGGATTTCGACCGAATATGGCACCTTTGGGGTATCTAAACGACTACTATTCAGGCAAAGGACAAAAGAAAATATTCCAAGATAAGGAACGGGCTCCGATTATTCGGCAAATGTTCGAAAAAGCGGCTTATGAAGGTTATTCAGGCAGAAAGATTTATGACTGGCTAAAAGACGAAACTACTCTGCGATCCAGAAGTGGGAAAACACTAAACCTAAGTGTTATTTACCGAATGTTAAACAATCCTTACTACTGTGGAATGTTCGAATTCCCAGTCGGAAGCGGTAAATGGTACAAAGGTGGATATGAGCCGATTGTAACGAGAGAACTCTTCGATGCCGTTCAAAAAAAGATGGTTGTTGCTCCCAAATCAAAACCGGGCACAAAAAGCTTTGACTTCACCAGGATATTCAAATGCGGATCATGCGGATCAGGGATAACTGCCCAAGAGAGAATAAAACATCTGAAAAACGGATCACTAAAAAGCTACATTTACTACCACTGCACTCAATTTAAGGATTTTGATTGCAAAGAGCCATATATCCGAGAAGACAGACTGGTGGAACAACTAACCGAAATACTAAAGCAAGTTCCAATACCCGAGATTCTCTCGAAACCGATGTTAAAACCGGAATTAGACAAATTCATGCTAATTCATCGGACAATGCAGAGCCAAAATCAAAATGACGAGGAAACTGAGCCGGATTTTGATCTTACTGGCTTTATACAATACATCTTCAAAGAAGGAAATAAAGAGCAAAAAAGAGAACTAATAGGCTGCATCAATACAACGATCTACATCAAAGAGAAGCAGGTCTATATAGAAAAATAGAGCATTAAGCCATTCTAGAGAAAAAGTCCCAAAGTAATGGGATTTTTAGCTTCGTTCAAAAAGTTCCAGACCCATGTGCGGTCTTTGAGACAATAGCCAAAACAAGCGTGGTTGCAACCAAAAAAGACCCCGAAAGGTCTTTCCTTTTTTTACTCTCATTTCCACCTCTTATTGAGCGTAAAAAAAGTCCCAAACTGTTGCTGGCGGTGGGAGAGGGATTCGAACCCTCGAGAATCTTGCGACCCTACACGATTTCCAATCGTGCGCACTAGACCAACTATGCGATCCCACCAATGAATATAATTTACCACATTTGAGCTCAAAAATCCATGGGGTTTTTTTTGTTTGCAAAAAAATAAAGTATATGCTAATATCAAAAAGTTGTACTGTCCGATCAGACCAGCGCCCGAAGGGAGGGTTAAACATCTGGCGAACAGCTGCGTTTATTTCTGCACAGACCGCGTTGTCGGGCAGTTTCGTGGCCATCTCAAAAGCCGCACCGATAACAAAGACCGATTCCGGTCCCATGGGGACCCCTGATATCACTGACGCTGTCGGATTACTGGAAATCCGAAAACAGCAAAGCGGCGTCGCCAATCCTGACGACGTCTATCACGACCGGCGGAGCATTCCAGAGCTCCGCATTTTTTTATTCAAAAAATAATAAAAAAAGCCCGATGCAAGTCGCACGGGCTTTGTTCATGGGCGGTTAGCCTTTCAACCACCAGCGATCGGGTTCTTCTTCTGCTTGTGCGGCCTGATTGACGGGAGGGATGTGCTCCGGGGCGTTGTATGGGTTGCCGAGATCCAGGATCTCCGGGAAGCGGTAGATGTGCTGGTCAGAATCGCCAGTCTTAATGAAGCCGACTGGCAACCCGCCATCTTGCGCTTGGTGAAGCCGGGCCAGCTCCTCCAGGAACTTAATCGTGAGATCGGCCATGAACTCGATGCCCAGGATTCGTTCCCCATTAATGATGTAGTCAAAATGTGGAGGATCGATTCCGAGGCTGGATGCCGCATTCTTGACGGCCTCCTGGAAAAAATGGTGAGCATTGTAGTCGGTATTTGTGGTACCTACGATGTGCATTTTGCTATCACCTCACCTTCAAGTATAAGATATATCAAAAATATGCAAAATGTCCAGTCATTTTTTGGTATAATACAGAAAATAATAACTTTAGGAGACCTTATGGAAACTAAGCAAAATTTGCTAAAGGCTATGGCTGGGGAATCATTGGCTCGCAATAAATACACCTATTTTGCCAAACAGGCGGAAAAAGAGGGTCTAATTTGGATCTCACAGGTATTTCTAGAAACTGCCGACAACGAACGGGCACATGCCGAGGAAGAATTTGAACAGATTGATGCTGATACCGAAATGACCAATACTTACGGCATTGGACCAATGGGTAAAACATTAGAGAATCTGCGTCATGCTGCCGAAGGTGAAAAATTTGAGTACACACAAATGTACCCTGGGTTTCAAAAAGCAGCTGAGGATGAAGGTGATGAGGCTGCGGCAAAATTGTTCAAAGAGATTGCTGAAGTCGAAGAAAAACATGAAGCAAGGTACAGCAAATTAGCCGATCTTTTGGAAGACGGAAAACTTTTTAAGTCAGAGAGTGAAATTGAATGGAAGTGTTTAAATTGTGGCTACATTCACAAGGGAACTGAGGCTCCAGAACACTGTCCAGTTTGTAAAAAACCACAGGGTTGGTATATGGGAATTGGTGTAGTGCGGTAGCCTTACTGTCATGCTGAACTTGTTTCAGCATCTAGGTCTTGCTTTTTGATAAGATCCCGAAACAAGTTCGGGATGACACAGGGAGATTGTATGGTTGAAAAAATACTTGTAACTGATGCTCTAGACCCGGATCTCGATGGCACTGCTTGCATTGTTGCCTACAGTGAATTTTTGAATGCCAGCGGCAAGAAGGTCGAGACTCTGATTTTTGGTACTCCTCAGGAGGAATCGGCTTTTGTTTTGGAAAAATTGGGGATTAAAATACCAAGTGGCGACGATTTAAGTCTTGATTTTGATCAAATTATTCTTGTTGATACTAGCGCAAAGCGCTGGCTGTCAAAAAAAATTGATGTTGAAAAAGTCTCAGAGGTAATAGATCATCGTGAAGTTCACAGTGCAGATGAGTTTCCAAATGCCAAAATTAAAATTGAAGCGGTTGGATCTTGTGCAACTTTAATTGCCGAAAAATTCATGACGGCCAATATTATACCATCGGAAAAATCAGCCATAATTTTGTACGCCGCTATTGTCTCTAACACTATTAATTTTAAGAACAAAGTCACAACCGATCGGGATAAAAAAGCCGCCAACTGGCTAGTGGATTTATACGGAATATCAGATGAGATTATTCACCAAATGTTTGAGTACAAGTCGGACGTCAAGTTATCAATTGGGGAAATATTTCAGAGTCAAATTGGTTGCCATATTTTTGCTGACAAAAAGGTTTCAACATTTCAGCTTGAAATTATCGGAGTGGAAAAATTTATCAGCAATAATTTGGGCGATATCAAAAAAGAACTATTAATGATTTCTGCAAAAGAAGACTATTTTTGCACACTTTTTACTTGTGTCGATCTGGAAGAGGGCACAAACACTTTTGTCGTCGCGGATGAGCCTTCGGCGGAAATTGTTGGATCTGCACTTAATGTGAAATTCGAAAATGGTGTTGCACATTATCCGCAAATTATTATGCGAAAAGAAATTTTACCAAAACTGAAGGCTTATTTAGAATCAAAATAACTGAGTAAATTTTGGCTTCTTAAGTTCTAATCCAAATCGCAACACATTAAAAAAATGAGACATCGAGG
>JBAXAF010000014.1:0-29097 GCA_037142675.1 Candidatus Berkelbacteria bacterium
TCAAATCACTAAATGTAGTTGAAAATGTTTCCTTGCCATTAGTCATTGAGGGCATGAAAAGTGACGAAGCCGAGAAACATGCGAAGAAAACACTTGCTGACCTAGGAATCTCTGATTTTGCTAAACAAATGCCAACTCAACTCTCTGGTGGTCAGCAACAAAAAGTTGGCTTGGCTAGGGCATTGGTATCAAACCCTTGGATTTTAATGGCAGATGAGCCGACTGGAAATTTGGACTCAAAATCAGGCAATGAAATTATGGAGATTTTTCGTCAGTTAAACCATGAGCACAAGAGAACAATTTTAATGGTAACGCATAATGAACAGTATTTTGACTTCGGAACGCGCAAAGTCCAAATGAAAGACGGAGAAATTATAAAGGACAGCAAAAATGGATAAGCGATTTTTATTAAAACTTGCAATTAAAAATCTTGTTACTCACAGAATGAGAACTCTATTAACTTTGCTTGGAATAGTTATTGGTATATCAGCGGTGGTTTTCTTGATATCGTTCGGGTCTGGTATACAAAAGCTAGTTACTGAGCAAATTACTGGTGGTGATGCTTTTCAGCTGATTGATGTCGGTACTGGAAACTCTCAGGTTGTAAAGTTAAATAGCGATGTTATTTCCAAGGTTTCGGCAATATCTGGTGTCTCTGCGGTTGAGGTTACTACCAACCTAGGTGCTAAAGCCAAGAAGGCTGAAAACACCATGGACACAGCATTATTCGCTACAAGCCCCGACTATATCAGCTGGTCAGGAAAGAAAGTCCGCTATGGTTCCACCTTGCCAAAAAGTGATTCTGGAAAAATTGTTGTCAATACTTCTTATTTAGCTTTTATCACAAACGATGATCCAGAAAGTGCTATTGGTAAAAAAGTTGATTTCGATGTCGTTATTCCGAAAGAGTTAGCAAAAAGCGGAGAAGTTAAAACATATTCAAATCAAAGTTTTGAGATTGTTGGTGTAATTAAAGACGACTCATCACCTTCGGTCTATGTTAATAAAGAAGCAACAGGTGGATGGGATTTAACTAATTATTCACAAGCAAAAGTTAGAATTTCTGATCGTTCTAAATCTGACACAATACGAAAGCAAATAGAGGCTTATGGACTTAAAACTGAATATGTAGGGGATACTGTCAATCAGGTTGAGCAAGTTTTCTCAATATTCAAAATCGTTCTAGGTAGTTTTGGTTTTATCGCTCTTTTGGTCGCGCTTTTAGGAATGTTTAACACTTTAACCATTTCTTTGCTTGAAAGAATTAAAGAGGTGGCGTTAATGAAGATTCTTGGTATGAATAAGCGTGATGTTCGTAATCTTTTTGTTGCCGAGGCAATGACTCTAGGATTGGTCGGCGGCGTATTTGGAATATTTTGGGGTATGATTTTGGGTAAAATTGCTAATGTAATATTAAATCTTTTTGCCACCAGAGCTGGAGGAGATCCTGTTTCTGTTTTCTATTACCCAATCAGTTTAATTGGCGCCATTGTTCTTACGGCCATCTTGGTTGGATTCGTAACCGGAATTTACCCGGCACGCCGCGCAGCCAAAGTTAACGCGCTCGATGTACTCCGATATGAATAAACTCATATCAAGTTGAAAGTAAAAAGTTCTTAAAGTTTGTAAAGTCGAAGGAATTTTTATTTTATTGATTATTGTTCAACGTGCTTTATAAGCTTTTGACTTTATAAACTTTATAAACTAAAATTGTCTCATGTTAATATTATTTGCAATTCTCGCATTCTTGTCCACAATTATCGGTGGCTATTTTGCCTTTAAATTTAAGAATCGTTTGCACTTTGTCATGGCTTTCGCTGCTGGAGTTCTAGTTGCGCTAGCTTTCTTTGAGGTTTTCCCAGAAGTAATTACTTTAGCCACGGCCAATCACTTAGAGCTTTATAAGCCAATGATTGCCGTTTTGGTTGGTTTTCTATCATTCTACATTCTTGAGAAGTTTATGATTGTTCACGCTTGCACTGAGGATGGTTGTGACAACCAACATCATGAAAGCGTCGGTCTTTTGGGCGGCATTGGCATTACACTTCACAGTTTAATCGATGGCCTGGCCATGGGAGCTGGGTTTCTAATTAATCCACAAGTTGGCGTATTGGTATCCGTTGGAGTTATTTTGCATAAGTTTTCAGATGGGCTTTGCACAGTAACTCTAATGTTAACCAACAAAAATGATAGGGCAAAAATTACAGGACTCCTTTTGGCTGTTGCATTGGCGCCTGTAGTCGGAATTTTTATTCCTGGGGTGATAAAGATTACGGAAACTTCACTAACTTACATTCTGGCTTACTTTGTTGGCTTCTTCCTATATATTGGGGCATCCGATCTTTTGCCAGAAGCACATGAACGAGGCAACTCAATATATTTAATGTTCTTCACTATTATCGGCGTCGCGCTGGTGTTTGTCGCTAGCCGGTTAATATAATTGTAGATGTAGGTCTCAAGGTCAAGAAACCAGTTTGGAAGTAGAAGACGGAAGGGGAAATTGGATTAATCAAATTTCTAACCTCCAATATCTAAACTGGCTTCTTTGCCCAAAATCCAACTTCTTACTTAGATAGGCGCTTCAGCGTCTTTTTTAGTTCATTCATGCGTTCCAGGTCAGCCTGGTCAATCTCTTGGTCAATAATTTCGTACAGCAGAGAATTAACTGCAGATTTTATTGCCGAGAGCTGAATAATTATCTCGTCACTTGATCGAAGCAGCGAGACCATATTTTCAACACCACGAATCTGCCCCTCTATTCGCTTTAATCGGTTTTGAATTTTTTGCACTTCCATTTGTTTAGAAATTAGTAATTAGTTATTAGGGATTTCCCTTGTGGATGTTATCCACAAGGATACCCCCAGTTATTAACACTATACCAGGGTGGGGTATTAATTAGCAACAAATTGAGATCATATTTGACAGACAAGTTTTTATATGCTATAATAGTATCAGCAATTTAAAAATATAGAGGAGGGCATTATGACTGAGAAAGAGCTTCGAGCTCAAACAGTTGTTGCAATCGACGAGGGTAGGGTCAAACGAAAGTATGATCTTACGCTCTGGCAAGCATTAACTATGAGCGTAGTCGCAATACTCGCAGTCGCAGTTGGAACAGTATACGGAACAATACTCTTTTGAAAAAAGTGGAGTACTTCCCAAAAAGACCGTTGGATAATATCTGACGGTTTTTTTGTTTGTTATATCTATTGCCTTATGTTAAAGTATCTTCACACTTACTCCTCCGGAGGCAAACCCATGGCAGGAACTAGGGCATCATATTGTGCGCAGTGTGGTGAGCTGATTGGCAATCATGGCCACGATTGCGACGACAGTACCTCGTCATTGCTTGGAGCGGCATCGAAGCCGACAGAGCCGCGTCAGCCATCTGCTGAAACCGATGAGGAACTTGGGGCCCGTGGCATGAGGCGATGTGACGAGTGCCGGAATGTTCACTCGATAGCCGAACATTGCCCCGGCTAATAGTCGCCTGGGGCGAACAATGATCGTGCGGCGTGTCCATGTGGCACTCCGCTATTTTTTTTGCTCTGAATTCGTTATAATAGTATCAAATCAGTAATTTTTGGAGAAACCCATGGTAAAAGGGAGTGATTTAAGCGTTGACGACGCAAAATGCATTGGTTGTGGAATGTGCGTATCTTCATTTGAAGAATTGTTTCATTTCAACAAGGAAGGAAAGTCTGAAGTTATCGAATCTGGCGAGTGCGAAGATTGCGAAATTAGCGAGGTAATTGAAATTTGCCCACAAGATGCAATTGCTGAGAAAAAATCCTAAATTCGAAATTCTAAATTCTAAACAAATTCGAATTTTCAAAATTCCAAATACAAAAAAGTTTAGAATTTAGTGCTTAGTATTTAGAGTTTGCATCATGAAGGAGGGGACGAACAGTTTAGTGATTCTATACTTTAGTTGGTGGTACAGCTATTTACCCCGCCGGCTATTTTTAGCTTTTCAAGCTTCGGCCATTACTTTACTTGATCTATTCTCGGTTAAAATACTCTTCAAGACACTATTCGCTCCTTGGAAACGTGATTCAATGTCGACCGATGGCCTATCGTTGCAAGAGAAATTCTCGGTTTGGATGCTTAACATGTCTTCCAGATTCATTGGATTCTTAGTAAAAAGTTTTGTTTTAATTACCTTTATAATAGCTTTTTTGGCTGTGACACTAGCTTTTATCGGCCTTTTTTGCCTATGGATAGCTTTTCCGTTGGCTATTTTAGCTCTGGTTATTTTAGGTATCACAAATCTTTCGGGGGCAGCATAAATGAACGCTAAACTAAAAATTAATTTTTCCGGGTCAAGAATTACAAAATTGGTTAGGATTAACCAATTTTGCTCGAGTTTTCTTGGCAAATTTATTTCTTTGGTATTTTGGCTTTTCGGTATCTTGGCTCTTATAATTTGGGTTTCTTGGCTGTTTAACTCAACAAGTTTCAGCCAATATTTCGGGCTTGATCAAATTTTATTGGCTTTTTTCTTAGTATTTTTATCAATCCGAGGCTTCTTGCGATTTTTCGTCCACAGCCCGGAAATTTTGACGCCAAAGAAATTAAAACAGCTTGTAGCTTCTGGCCGCGAAGTCAATGTCGTTGATTCTTTTTCTGTGGCTTTGGGCCGCGCTTTATTGACTTTGGGCAATGATTTAGAAGAAGTAAATATTCCAGATGCTCTAGCTGCAGTTGTCCGCTCCGATGACACCAACTTCATTTTCTATCGAATTGGGAGAAACAAGTCTGAAATTCTCTCTCTCTTAGAGAAGCAGCCTAGCCCATCTGGCGTTCGATTTTCCACTTTAATAGAGCAAGCCATAGAATCAGCAATCATCGAGGGCCATGAACAAATCGAAACCGGCGACCTGCTCGTCGCTTTGGCTGAGGCTGATATAACTTTTTCATCGTATTTATCAAAATTAAATTTAACCAGTGCTGATTTAGCCAACGTTGTTTATTGGAAAACAGAAGTTGTTAAAAAGTATGAAGAACGACATATTAGTTTTGATCCGAACCACCTGCATTTAACTGGTGGAGTTGGCAAAGATTGGGCCTACGGTTATACGCCGGATTTAGATCATTATTCTACTGACATAACTACTGGCCTTGAGCGACAAGGGTTGGGCCTTGAGCTTGTTGGACATGATAAAGAAATTGGCTTAATTGAACAAGCATTAAACCGTAATGTCGGGGCGAATGCAATTTTAGTTGGTGAGCCCGGCGTTGGTAAAAGAACGGCAGTGCTGGGTTTTGCTAAAAAAATTGACGAGGGGCGAACTTTGCCGAATTTAGCCCACAAGCACATTGTTGAGTTAAATGTTGACCTATTAATTTCTGGTCTCTCTGGCCCAGGCGAATTTACGCAGCGGATTACCCAAGTTTTTTCTCAAGCTGCTAATGCCGGTAATGTTATTATTTTCATCGATGGCATCGAAAAGATTCTCGTTTCCGGTGAAACTGGGCAAATTGATGCAACTTCAGTTTTAACTCCATACTTGTCGTATCCCGATATTAGTTTTATTGGTACTACTGATGTTTCCAATTACGGCAATTTGGTTGCCGGCAATACTGCCTTGGTCCAGCGGTTTGAGAAAATTGAAGTAATGGAGCCGACCGAAGCAGAAATGGTGCGAATTTTGGAGGATACTGCGCCGGCAGTTGAAGCTCACTATGGCACAGCGGTTACCTACCAGGCAATTAGGGAAGTAATTAAACTGGCGAAAAAATATATTCTAGATCAGCCAAACCCAGAAAAATCAATTTCAATTTTGGAAAATGCCGCCAACACTTTGTCTGATAGCAAAGAAAAAATTTTGAGCGTTGAAGTTGTCGACCAATATGTGTCGCAAAAAACTAATATTCCCGTTGAGGATGCAACCGGTCACGAAAAGGAAGTTTTGGTTAATCTGGAGGAGCAATTGCGGACACGTGTGGTAGGTCAACTAAAAGCCGTAGAAGCTGTTTCCGGAGCACTGCGTCGGTCACGAGCTGGGGTAACTGAGGGCACTAAGCCGATCGGCAGCTTTCTCTTTTTGGGTCCAACTGGTGTTGGAAAAACAGAAACTGCTAAAGCTTTGGCTGAGGTCTATTTTGGCTCAGCCGGGTCCATGATTCGTTTCGACATGAGTGAATATCAAAACAAGCAAGATGTATATCGCCTCATCGGCTCACCGGCAGGTTCTGGCCAGAAAATCGAGGGCGAGCTAATTGCCAAAGTTCGAAATAACCCTTTCTCATTAATCCTTTTTGATGAAATTGAAAAAGCCAGCCCGGATATCTTGAATTTATTCTTGCAGATTTTGGACGAAGGTTTTATTACTAGTTCAACTGGTAGGAAAGCTTACTTTAAAAATTCCATTATCATCGCAACCTCAAATGCTGGTGCTAATGTAATCAGACAATTAACTGCCCAGAATGTTGAATATAGTTTGGCCAAAAAACAAGTAGTGGATTTTGTCCAAAATGAGGGAATATTCCGCCCAGAATTTATTAACCGTTTTACCGATGTAGTTTACTATTCTCCGTTGTCCAAAGATGAGATCAAGCAGGTGGCGAAAATGATGATTCGCAGGTTGGCGGCAGATATTCAATCTACAAAGGGAGCTGTACTTAAAGTTGAAGTTTCGGCGCTGGAAAAATTGGCCGAGTTGGGTTACGATCCAGAGATGGGTGCTAGGCCAATGGCCCGCGTTATTGAAGAGCAAGTCGAGAACTCATTGGCAGAAAAAATCCTCCGCGGCGAGGCTGTAAAAGGCACGGAAGTGGTATTTAAGTTGTCGGACATCAAAACGAGCTAGTCCAAAGGTTAAGAGGCCGGGGTAGAAGTAGATAGTGGAGATAGAAGTTAGTGAAAATTAGTCCATTTATTCGCCAAACAATATATTTGTCTGCCGATCACATCATATTCATCCACGAGCTGGTCGCAATTGATATTCTTTTTTGAATCACTTTTGAAATATAAGTCTCTTGATTGCTCAATACTAACAATTGTCTCATTGCATTCTCCCATAGCGTCGTCGAGATATTTTTTGAAACCTAGTTTTTGATGTCTTTTTGCGTAGCCTTCGGCAATTAATCTAGGGATTGATTTGGATGATCTAGACAATTGATCTTTTAAATCAAACTTTTCATGATCAGGCAAAAACGGCAGAATATCATTAGATACTGCCAACATTGAACTGTAGGACTTCTGATAAACGATTAGGTCTCTGAAAGATTTGATTGGTTGATTTTTATTTTCTTCCATCTACCTCCAGCTTCTAATTCCAACCTGGCTTCTTCGCCCTGACCGATATTTCTACTTATGTATATAAACCTGGGTGCCGTCGGGAGTCCAGTCATAGACTGTTTGTGCGGCGCCAACTCCTAGGCGAATACAACCATGTGAAACCGGTGTGCCTAAGTGAGCTTCTCCCTCTTTGTAGCCATTTGGCCACTCTGGAAGCTCATGGATGCCATATCCACCACCTAAGCCCATAAAGTAAGGCATGTAAAGTCCGAATGGCGCTGACCAGGCTCTGCCGCTGTGCCCTTCAATAGTTCTGGTTCCGACTGGAGTTGGCGTTGAGGCCTTACCAGTGGAAACAATATATTGCGCAACTTGGGTTGACCCGTCGAAAAGCGTCATTAATTGTTTGGTTAAATCTACGTCTATGTACTTTCCTGGGAATCTGCCAGGAACAATGCCTTCGTCAGGGAAAACTTTTATTGTCTGTGGATCTTTTGTCGTTTGAATTAGTGCAATTGTCGTCGTGGTTACTGAAGAAGCCATCGCAACTTTAATTTTTGCTAATGCGTCGTTTTGATCAACGTAAATACCTTGTCGGCCTTGTTGTAAAACAGTAGCATTATCAACGGCGGATATTTTTGTGTCAATAACAGAAATATCATTTTTGGCAGCAATCTTGCCAATAAAAGTTTTAATTGTTGTGTCATTAAGCCAAGCCGCGTATTTACCGTTTTGCAAGCCAAAAGAAATCCAACCAGCAATATCGCTAGAACTAGCTGTATATGACTGACTGGCCACCGTCAGAATAATTTGATGGGAAAGATAACCCTCGGCCGTTGATTTAGCACTTGATAAGTTTTCTGTTAAAAGAGTCGGGGTGATTGGCGTGGTAGGAACTTCGATTAAGACAACCTCTTGTTTGGTTAATATTTGACTGGTGATCTCATCTTTAAGACCTGATGAATCAACTGTAACCCCGTTAGTTCCAGTGTTTGTCACAATTTTTCCACTGGTAATAGACAGGCTAGCATCAACCGGCGGCAAGTTCAGGCTGCTTTGTGTTGCTGCAAGGTAAGATTGGTATTCGTTGTCATCAAAAGTTGTAAGTGCCTGAATGTCATTTTTGATGAACATTGTTTTTGAAAGTGCATAAAGCGTTGGAAGAAACTGGTCATTTCTACCGAAGGAGAAGGCGTTATTCACTGTCGCATTTGTGTCGAAGGAAATTCCTGTTTGGGAAAAGGCTGCATCGTATTCTTTGCCGGTGTCAGATTTTGTAACAAGCTTGTTGTCTAAAAGATCGTCTGTTTTGGTTTGAATTATTGTTTTGACCTGGGCCCTAGTTTTGCCCTCGAGATTTATCCCATCGTAGTAAACATTGCGAACAATTTTGTTGGCGTAGGCTTTTTGATACAAGAAAAGAGATAGGGCTACACAAAAAATAAGCGACAAAATAGCCACCATTGCGATCAGTAGTCCTTTTTTATTTTTGTTGTTTGACCCCATTGAATTTATTTTATCAGAAACAAAAAAAATCAGCTATAAATATTTGTAATTATTTTTCATTAGGGCATCTTGGATTTGGATTTTTAGGTTGTTGTGACCATTGCCACCTTTAAAATATTTGTCACGACGCTTAGCGTCCGCCAGTTCAGAATAACTTTCGGTTAGCAACAATTTAAAAGGGCGTCGATTTTTTGTAGCAATTACAAATCCAGAATTGTGTTGATCTAACCTCCGGGCAACATTTTCTGACAATCCGATATAGAGACGTCGATCTTTTTCACTAATTAATATATAAACAAAAAACATTCTTGGTTGAATTGGTGCGGCGCTCAGCGCCGCTTCCACCACGCTAAGCGTGGTGGGCCTGGCAGGGATCGAACCTGCGACCAACCGGTTATGAGCCGGCCGCTCTAACCACTGAGCTACAGGCCCTTGCAATAGGTCCATCATACAAAATAATGAGCCTATTTTCAAGATCATGACAAAGGTGGCCCTTGAACTATTTCGATATTTGTACGAAAATAAGAATATGAATCAAGAAACGGAGCACAAAATTGTTCCAGCGGTAACCATATTAGCGATTTTTGCTTTTGGTATTATTACTTTTGCCCTAGCTAATGCATCGGAAATTACTCCGGAAAATATTATTAATATAGTCAATCAAGAGCGGGCAGCAAACGGTTTAAATCCATTAAAAATGAATTCAGAGTTGCAAGATGCAGCTGTGGCCAAATCGAGGGACATGATTTACCGCAATTATTTTGACCACTACGCTTTTGGCGAGACACCGTGGATGTTTATTCTCCGTGCAGGTTACAACTACTCTGTCGCTGGTGAGAATTTAGCCAAGGGCTTTAGTTCATCGGAGGGTGTTGTAGCCGCCTGGATGAATTCACCGGCCCACAAGGCAAACATTTTGAACCCGGATTATCAAGAAATTGGTGTGGGAGTGGTTAAGGGGGTTTTTACTGAAAATGGGCAAACAGCCGATACAACGCTGACAACAGAAATGCTTGCCGCACCAAAATCCAGATTTGCTCAATTTTTCGCCACCGTGACAAACGCCCTAACTGGAATTCTAGTTCGATAAAAGATTTTAGAGAATATACTACTCCCGATGTGATTTTTTACGTTTACGTAATAAAAATCGCATGATTTTTGTTGACAACAAAAGGCCTTGTTGCTAATTTGCTGCCGTGAATGCGTTATGACCTATGGCGGGCGAAAGTATGAAAAAGTATGATAACATCATACTAATCACAAGTGCGCTATGGGAAGCAGAAGGTGATAAAACACATTGAGGAAATGACGAAACCAGAATGAAGAATGCTGAATAAAATTGGGAAAATATCAAAGTCCCAATGTTAAAAATTTGGGTTTCTGATTCTTAGAAAATTTGCCGAGCGAGGGGAATGTCATCGTCAAAAGATGTGATGTATTAAAAGTTCTCTCATCAATCTTTGGCAAATTAACAATTTGAGTTTAAAATTAGGTTTCTGAACAAGAAATTGTTTTTATCTATTTAATTTAAAAAGGAAACAAATGAAGAAATTTTTATACAAATTTCTAGTAATCATGATTGCCTTTGGCATGTTGACTCCGTCTTGGATCACCAAGATGTGGCAGCCAACAAAAGCCGAAGCAGCTGGCATAAATACTCAAGATTTTGGGGTGATGCAAATATCCGGAGTCAATGGTTATTCTGTGGGTTTTGGGTTGTTGGGTATGACAGCAAGCGACCTAAAATTTGCAAAAGTAGAGTTGTTTAAAGATGGCACTCTTTTATCTGCGTCTAACGCTCTGATTCCATCAGCAAATTGGACTGGCATTGCATCTGCAACCAGTCTTTCTTCCCCGTTCAACATTAATGGGTATTTCGATTACGCTACTGATGGTTACTGGGCAAATAGTGGTTGGAACGGGACAGTCTCAGATGTTCCAACAAAAGCTAGGGTCTCGATTACGGATAATTCCGACATAACTTATTCCGGAGAATATGGAGCCCCTACTGGAAACCCTGCCTTACTCTTACCAAGCGATTATGTAGAGCCTGCTTCATTGGCGGTCGTACACCCTGAAGACTTTGGGACAATGAGATCTTCCGGAGTAAGTGGATATACTGTTGGGTTCGGGACGGCTCCATATACTGCCTCTCATTTCAAAAAGATTGAAATTAAACTTTACGAAGGCGTAACTTTATTGGCGACTACCACCTCTGACCAAGCAATGATTCAATACCCAACTGCAACAAGTTTGTCCTCACCTTTCGATGTGAACGGAACTTTCGATTATGTAGCAGATGCTGCTTGGACTTACAGCGGTTGGAATGGAACACTAGCCAACATACCAACTCGGGCTGTTATAAAAGTCACAGACAAAATGGACAACACTTATACCGTTGAAAATCATACGTTGACTGGCTCACCTCTCCCTTATATGGTTGCAGAAGATTTTGGGGTAATGCAAATTTCTGGAGTTAACGGTTACACTGTTGGTTTTGGTTTAAATGGAATTACTGCTGCTGACGTCTCTTCGGTTAAAGTAGAATTATTTAAAGGCACAACATTATTATCTACGTCTAACGCTCTTATTCCATCAGCAAATTGGGCTGGTATTGCATCCGCGACCAGCTTGTCTTCCCCGTTTAACATTGATGGATCATTTGACTATGCGTCAGATGGCTTCTGGTCAAATACTGGTTGGAATGGTAGTTTGTTGGATGTACCTACTCGGGCCGTCATCACTTTAATTGATGCATTGGGCGCAAGATACACCGCAGAAAATACAAACTTGACTGGCGATCCTTCTTTGCTTTTACCCGTCAATTTAAATCAGAATCCAACAATCTTGAGTGCTTTTCAAAGTGCAGACAAGACTATTTCGATTAATTTTAATGGTGCTGGAATTGGTGCAACAGATTACATAATCTTTGCAAATGGAATTCAGGTAGCAACTATAAAAAATATATTGGGAAATGATACGGGGAACCTATACCACCTTGATGTAAATGTTTCCGCGTATCAAAGTTACGCGGTCAGGATTTTGGCTCTACACTATGGTTATGAAGTTGGTGGGTCTTTCATTATTAACGCAAATGTTAAAGCGTCGCAAACTTCTTCTGGTAATGTGACTGAAGCGGTAGCAACAACTGTATCCACCGTTACAGATATTACCCAGCCAGAAACACCGTCTGTTTCATCGACAACCGAAACCCCAACAGTAACTACGCCAACAGAACAGGGCCAAATTAAGGGTACAACCGCTACGGAAAGTCAGGAATCAGAGAAAATTAACTGGACCCCGTGGATTATTCTTTTCATCCTTATTCTTCTCGCTGGCGCGGCAACAGGTGGATATTTCTACTGGTTTGGCCGTGATGACGAAGAAGAAATTGTTTCCAAAGAAGTGATTGAGAAAAATAAGAAACCAGTTGCAAAAGTTGCTCCAAAAAAGGTAAAAAAAGTTAGCCCGAAGAAAAGCAAGCGCTGGTAATAACTACACTGACTTTGAACACGGAATAAACACTGACAGAATCCAAAAAAAATCCCTCGAGCAATCGGGGGATTTTTGGTATAATTAAGAAAATGGCAGAAGAAAATTTTATTGCAAAAACTAGAAAGAGTTTGCCGGAAGGTTTTTGGCGCTTTCTTACAATTGGATTTATAATTTATTCTTTTGTTGTTGTCGGCAAAGTAATCTATGATAACTACGGCGAGAACAAAACTGTGGCAACTCAGCAAGAGGACATTAACGTTCTAAAGGAAGAAGTAATCGATTTGCAATTGAATGTTGCTTACTATAAAACTGATACCTACAAAGAAAAAGTCGCCCGAGCAAAGCTGCGCTATGCGCTTCCAGGAGAAACAGTTATTGCGGTTCCATATGACAGTGTCGCGGTTCAGGCAGCAAAATCAACTGCGGCGCCAACAGTAATTAATCGACCAAATATTGAGTATTGGAAATTGTACTTTTTCGGGCAGTGAAAAAGTACTTGACAAGTATATACGTAGTGATACTATTGTAGAGTACTTAATCTGAGGGAGAAATATCTTATAATGATATTTGCGCAGATCGAAAAAGAAAATTCAGCGGAAAGGGTTGTTATTTGAATTGCCCTGCCGCTGATTTTTTTATGGGTTTTGGTCGATGCCCAAGATCTGCATAAAAGTTAGAACAATTTTAAAAGAATGGAGAAATTATGTTAAGAATTGTAAAAAGTTTACTCACAATTGTGGCAGTAGCAACAATCGCAACTGGCGCAACTGGCGCTTATTTTACCGATAGCAAATCAATCGCAGGTAATTCTTTCACAACTGGTCGACTGGCAATTACCGATAACACCCCAAGTTATTATCACGTTGCTTTTACAGATTTGAAACCTGGCGACACGATCACTAAGAGTGTTGTTTTGACTAATACTGGTAGTTTGCCGATTGATTATCTAACTGCCAACAAAATCAATGTTGTAGACGCAGATGGACTTTTAAGCCAGATCCCTGTAAGTGTTTCAGCAAATGTCGCTGGAGCAGATGGTGCGTTCTTCACACCTGATTGGACAGGCGGAACAACAGTCGGTGCGTTTTTTGCAGATTCAAATATTTTGGATGCTCCAAGTTATTATCGTACCCCAGCTGGTATAATCAATGTTGGTCAAGATTATGTTGTTGGAATCAGGTTTACCATCCCAACAACATTGGGCAACGAGTGGCAGAATAGAACAGCCTCATTTGATTTAGTGTTTACCGGCGAACAGTCTCATACCGGAACAGATACATTCTAATTCTTCGCATTTAAGCTGTCCTCGTGTGAGGACAGCAAAATGGCCGGAATTACTAAAAGGAAAATATGCATAAGTGGTACAAAATATTATCAGTTATTGGTAACGCGGCGTTAGCACTTTTAATAATTGTTGGAGTTTTTGTTGCTGTGGCTTTGATTCCGTTCAAAAATAATTACAAATTGCTGGCTGTTACATCTGGATCAATGGAACCAGCCATTAGTGTCGGCAGTTTGGCTGTGGTTAAGCCTGTAGGCGAATATAAAGTCGGGGATATTATTACTTTTAAGAGTATTGGTGCAAGTTCAGATAAAGAATCAACGACTCACAGAATTCAATCAATTACAGAGAAAAGTGGCAGTAAGATATATCTGACAAAGGGTGACGCCAACACTGCTGTTGACGTAAGAACAGTAAGCGAAAACCAGATTGTTGGGAAATATCGTTTTAGTATAGCTCTGTTGGGATATTTGTTAAAATATTTAAAAACTTTGCCTGGACTGATTCTAATTATAGTGATTCCTGCCACAATCATTATTTATGAGGAAGCCAAGAAAATTGCCAGGGAAGCCAAAGAGATTAGAATTAAAAATAAATTGAATAAGACTCCAAAGAAGGAGAAAAAATGACCAAATTTTTTCATAAAGGATTTCTAATCTGTGCCATGCTTATGGTTTCGGCAACGTACACGGGGGCATATTTCTCTGACTCTGTTTCTATTTCTGGCAACTCTTTTTCTACGGGTATTTGGAACCCCGGAAAGGCAACAATTTCCGAAGTTTTTTATAACGCCGTTGGGACAGATACTGGAAAAGAGTGGATTGAAATTACCAACACCGGTGGATACACTCTGAATATGACAGGGTACGATATACGTTTTGATGGTCTTACTTCTGCCTATGATTACACATTTCCGACATTTAGTTTGGCTCCTGGCGCGAAAGTAGTCATACATGTTCGGGCAGTTGATACGGATACCTCAACAGATTTATATTGGGCCAATACTAATAGTGTGAATATGGGAGACTCTCATGGATCAGTCGGTCTGTTCAAGTCATTGCCGAAAGATTCCACTACTATCGTTGATTTTGTCGAATATGGATCAACTGGCAATGACAGTGAGGTGAAAGCTCTTGGAGCAGGAATTTGGACTGCAGGAGCATTCGTGCCACTTATTTCGACCCCGGGTCACTCGATGGAATTAATAGGAGCAGATAATAATTTGGTAACTGACTGGCAAGATCAGGCAGTACCAACACCGGGGGCATAATGAAAAAAATATATTCTAAAAAGATTGGATTGATTGTTGCTCTGGCATCAGTATTAGTGGGTTTGGTTGGGCTGGTATTTACCAGTTACAAAATCTATGCTGCGAATTTGACTGCCGGCCCGCTGGCAATCAGTTACTCGGGCGATCAGCTGTTCAATGAATCAAACATTAAACCAGGTGATATCTTTATTAAAGATGTCTCAGTTAAAAATAATGGAACACTGCCTCACTCTTTCTCAATTTCGGCTAGTGGTGTCTCTGGCAGTTTGGCAACAGTTTTGCAGATTGAACCACGAGAAGGTGGTTCAGCAATTTGGAATCAGACATTATCTGGGCTTGCATCTTTACCAAATGGAACTAAGACAATTATTTCAGAAATTGCTCCAGGCGCAACAAGGAACTTGCAGATAGCTGCTATTTTTCCATCTTCAGCTGGCAATGATATACAAGGGCAAGCCACAACAAGCTTTAATTTTAATATGGGTACTGAATCAACTGACCAAGTTGAACCATCTGGATTTTCATCTCCCCCAGCATCTTTGAATCAAAGAGTTAGGACTGCCATAACCTATAATCCACCAGCGTCCAGCCAAACAGAAAATTCAGTATCAACGACTCCATCTGGCACAGGTAACCAAGTTGCCGGAGCCTCGACTGTAGCTGGCGCCACGACTGTTGCTAAGGAGCTCTGTTTCTGGTGGCTAGTAGCGTTGATCATTTTAATTATTTTCTTGATTTTGTATCACCGATACCAAGCGAAAGAGGGGAAAGTCGTTGTTTGGTGGCTGTGGCCAATTCTATTTTCTGGTGTATTGTATGTTGCACATTACTTTATTGACAGAAGCTACCAACAAACAATTTTCTGTCACTGGTTTTGGGCAATAGAAATTATAACTTTGATAGTTTACTTTATAATCGATTCTCGAACTCAAGCAGAGTAATTGGTCCTATCTCTAAAAGTTTGATTTAGGTTGACCTGGCAGCATTTTTTTGGTACTATTCATTTGCGGGGTGGAGCAGTCCGGTAGCTCGCGAGGCCCATAACCTCGAGGTCGTTGGTTCAAATCCAACTCCCGCAACCAATTTTTTGGCTGCGTAGCTCAGTTGGTTAGAGCGTGGGACTCATAAGCCCGAGGTCGCAGGTTCGATCCCTGCCGCAGCTACCAATCTAAATCTGGTTAAAATCGCGCCGAACTTCAAATAAAAAAATTATACAGACTCTTAATTAATGGGCGAAAGCCCTTCTTTAGTATCCAATGGCAAAAGTAGAAAAAAATTTATTACAAGAAAACGAACATTCTGCGGATTGTCGCAAGAATGAAGCGGCCGAGATAGTGTCGCCGAAGGCGACCACAAGGCGTAAAAAGCTTCGCAGAAGCTTATTCGATCAATTTAAAAAATATATCGCGGACAACGATCTAATTGGGGCAGGGGACAAAGTCATCGTTGCTTGCTCCGGAGGGCCGGATTCACTAGCACTTTTATATTTATTGAAGGAATTATCAAGCAAATTAAAATTAGAATTGGTTGTTGCTCATTTTAATCACAAACTTCGTGGTGGGGAAGCGGACGCCGACGAAAAGTTTGTCGAAAAAACTGCATCAAAATTGAAATTAAAATTCCTCTCGGCGTCGGCTAAAACAAAGATTACCAGCGAGGACCAAGCTAGAGAACTGCGCTATGAATTTTTGCAAAAAGCCAGAGAAGAGGAGCGAGCAAAAGTCATTGCCGTTGCACACAATTTAGACGACCTGGCGGAAACAGTGCTCATGAACATTATTCGCGGTGCAGGTATTAGGGGACTTTATTCGCTCAGGGCAAAACGTGGTTATATTGTTCGTCCCCTGCTGTTCGCGGAAAAAAAGGAACTGGTCTCCTACCTGTCGGAAAACAAAATTGGCTACAGGACCGATGAATCTAATAATGACTTAGTATATACTCGCAACATTATGCGACATGTTATCTTACCTGAAATAAAGAAAATTAATCCTCGTGCGTTGTCGGCAATAGCCCGGACTTCAGCACTAGCGGCGCAGGCAGATGAATATATTGTACGGGCTTCCGAGGCTATTCTGGCCCAAATCTCTGAAAATATTAAAGGTAACATTATAATTAACAGGAAAGAATTTGTTGCCCTCTCCCCCGCTGTTCAATCTGAGATTATTCGAATTATCGCTCGTCAATTTGGCCTAGATAAGGATTTAACTTTCTCTGATGTTGAAGGGGTAGTACTGTTGGCAGAAAAAAATGTCGGTAAAAAATTTAAAATTGTCAGATCTAGGTTGAAAATTGAGATCGAAAGTGGTAAAATTATCGTATCTAATAAATAAAATTGATTATATGAATAACAAACCTTCAATTTGGAGTCGGGTAGCACTTTATGCCATTATTTTGATTATAATCGGGGCTATCGCTTCGGGCTATATTAATCAAAATAAATCAAAAACAAAAAGTGTTGCAATTTCAAATATCGTAACAGATGTTACAGATGGCAAAGTCTCGTCAATCGATGTTAAGGACACTCAAGTTACAGCCAATTTAAAAGATGGAAGCAAAGAGGTGGCGACCAAAGAAACCACGTCGGCCCTTAAGGACTATGGCTTAACTTCTGACAAGGTGCAAATAAATGTTATCGACACTACGAACTCCATTGCTTGGTGGAACATTCTTTCAATCCTTTTGCCAGTACTCCTTATCGGTGGCTTTATTTGGTTTATGCTTCGCTCTGCCCAAGGTAACAACGCTAAAGCAATGAGTTTTGGCAAGTCCAGGGCCAAACTTGTTGGTGATACAAAAACTAGTTTTGATGATGTCGCCGGTTTGGTGGAGCCAAAACAAGAACTTTACGAAGTAGTTGATTTTTTGCGTCAGCCAGCCAAATTTAAAAAGCTGGGAGCAGAAATTCCTCACGGCGTTCTTTTAGTTGGGCCTCCTGGAACTGGTAAAACTCTTTTAGCTAAAGCCGTAGCCGGTGAAGCCAGTGTCCCCTTCTTCTCAATTTCAGCATCAGAATTTGTTGAAATGTTTGTTGGCGTTGGTGCCTCGCGTGTTCGCGATCTTTTCGTTAAAGCCAAAAGAAATGCGCCATCAATTATCTTCATTGATGAGCTAGACGCCATTGGCCGACAGCGTGGTGCTGGTATGGGTGGCGGTCATGATGAACGTGAACAAACTTTGAATCAAATTTTGGTTGAAATGGATGGTTTCGACACTGATGCCAATGTAATTGTTATCGCTGCAACTAACCGTCCAGATATTTTGGACGCCGCGCTACTACGCCCCGGCCGTTTTGATCGTCAAATTGCCATTGACCTACCGGATAAAAACGAGCGAGATGAAATTCTAAAAGTTCATGTAAAGAATAAGCCTCTAGCTGATGAAGTAGATTTAGGGAAAATTGCCATTTCAACCGCAGGCTTCTCTGGCGCTGATTTACGGAATTTGATGAACGAAGCTGCAATTCTAGCAGCACGAGAAAATTCGAAAACCGTTAGTCAGCTAAATTTAGATAATGCTATCGAAAAAGTTATGATGGGGCCGGAGCGCAAGTCGAGACTTCTTTCAACCGAAGAAAAGAAGATTACCTCTGTTCATGAATCTGGCCATGCTTTGGTTTCACACATTTTGCCGAATTCCGACCCGGTACATAAAATCTCGGTTATTTCTCGTGGTTCAGCCCTAGGTTACACTTGGAGTCTGCCACAAGAAGATCGTCGGTTAATGTCAAAATCCAAATTTCTTGATGACTTGGCGGCAATGCTAGCCGGGAGAGCGGCGGAAGAGATTATCTTTGGTGAAATTACTACTGGTGCATCAAATGATATGCAGCGGGCAACAAAAATAGCAAGGAAGATGGTCACTGAGTATGGAATGAGTGATGTTCTTGGCCCGCAAACCTACGGCGAAAAAGAGGATATGATTTTTATGGGCCAGGGTAACTCCGAATCAAAAAATTATAGTGATGAAATTGCGGCCAAAATCGATAAGGAAGTTTCTTCCATCATCACCAACGCTTACAAGCTGGCCAAAGAAACCATTAATTCAAACCGCAAAATTCTGGATAAAATTTCTGATGATCTGTTGAAAAAAGAAGTTATTGTTGAAGATGAATTTTTGGCCTACTTCCCGAAAGAAGTTCAGGAAAAAGTTAAAGCTGAAGAGAAAACATTATAATGTAATTCGAACACGGATTTATCACACGGATTTTCGCGGATAAAACATCCCCTGATCCGTGCCGATCCGCGCAGAAAGATCCGCGTAATTTATGTGGAAACGATTTCAAACTTTTGTTCATCGAGAGAACTCACTTATAGGGGCGGCAGGGATTTTAATTGTAACCACCACCTTGTCCAATGTTTTAGGGCTTCTGCGTGATCACTATTTAGCCAGAAATATTGCTACAGGGGATTTAGACATTTATTACGCCGCTTTTCGGATACCGGATTTAATTTTCAATATTCTAATTTTCGGGGCCATTTCCGCTGCCTTTATCCCGGTCTTTGCTGCCCACTTAGCTAAAGATGAAAAAAAGGAAGCTTTTAAATTAGCGAATTCGTTAATTTCACTTGGTGCGACAATTTTGATTGTATTGGCCGTCATCCTTTATTTCTTTATGCCTGGGCTGACACACTTAATTGTGCCGGATTTTGATTCAGCCAGGTTAGAAAAAACTATACAGCTTTCTAGGATTTTACTCTTAACACCAATTTTCTTTTCCGTTTCCTACTTCGTTGGCGGGATGTTGAATTCTTTTAAGCGCTTTATCGCCTATTCTTTGGCACCGATAGTCTATAATATCTCAATTATAATTGGCGCAATTTTCTTTGCTGAGAAACTTGGAGTTGTGGCAGTCGCTTGGTTTGTTGTTTTGGGTGCTTTTTTCCACATATTGGTTCAGATACCAACAGCAGTTAAACTAGGCTGGCGTTTCAAGCCACTGTTTAATTACAGAGATCCCTCGGTACGCCGAGTTTTCAAGCTAATGATCCCGCGAGCAATTGGTTCAGGAGCAAATAATGTCATGTTGGTAGTATATACTGCCATTGCTTCATCACTGGCCGTTGGCTCAATTGCGGTTTTCAATTTAGCCAACAATATTCAAACAATGCCAACTGTAGTTTTCGCCACTTCATTTTCGACTGTTGTTTTTCCAGCTCTGGCTCACCGCTTTTCTGCTGGCGACGATGAGGGTTACTCATCGTATTTAACTAGGTCAATGCGGGTGATAATTTATCTCTTAGCCCCTTCAACTGTTATTTTCATTCTTCTTCGAGCTCAAATTATCCGCTTAATTTTAGGTTCAGGAAAATTTGACTGGTCCGACACTAAAATGGCAGCGCTAACTTTAGGCTGGTTTTCTTTTTCTCTCATAGCCCAGGGATTAATTCCTCTTTTTGCTAAAGCTTATTATGCTAGACATAACACTCGGATCCCAACTTATATTTCGGTTGCTTCAATTGTTATTAGCATCGCCATTGCATTTCCGCTAGCCAGAATAATGGGAGTTGCCGGATTGGCACTGGCATTTTCTATCGGCAGCTACTTTAATGCGCTGGTTCTTTATTTCTGGCTTCACCGAGTGGTGCCGCAAATATTCAATTACGAAATTGTTTGGTCTGGCCTAAAAATAATTTTTGCCTCTCTCGTTATGGCAGTTGTTGTTTATTATCTTGGCCATTACTTATATAGTTACTTTAATATGGACAGATTCTTTGGAGTCCTGGAACAGGCAGTTGTCACAATAATTGCTGGTGCTTTGGTATATATTCTAATTACATATCTTCTCGGCTGCGAAGAACTAATTTGGGCAATAAAGCGGAGAGTAAATGTTAAGTCGGAGTCAAACTCCTAAGAAAAGAAGTGTCGACGGCTTGACTCGCAAACCTACAGCGCGAGACAGCTCATTTTTTGCTGAACTCGATAAAACAAAAAATAAATTTAGCGGATTTTGGGCGTTTGTAATTATTTTACTGCTGATTATTTTTGTCGGACTAGTTGCTGCCGCAATTAATCTAAAGCGGGCGAATATTTCAACTCCGAGTTCTGCCGACAATACTGACTCATCATTTGCTGGCAGGCTGTCGTCAGTCTCTAGTGTTGGAATTACTACGGTTGATTTCAATAGTCAGGAATTCCTAACTGCCAGCGGTGCTGATGCGGCGAATTTTCCATTGAAAGATAGTCAGTTTACCCTGTCCAAAGATCAAATAATTTTAACCGGAAAAATTCGCGATTCTTGGATCCCGGTTGCTGTGAAATTAAAAATTAATGCCGCAGTTATTGCTGGAAAATTTACGTTCATTCTGGCGCCGAACGATTTAAATAACATTGTGGTTTATGGAAAAAATCAAAATCAGATCCAGCAAATGTTGAACGACAACATCAACTCTGTTCTGTCTAAAAGAAATATGTTGGCCAAAAGCGTTTCTATTTCCGACAATAAAATTGAATTTCAGGTGATCAAATGAAAGCATTATGTATTTCCGATGTTCATGCCAAAATTGGTTTTCTGGAAGTTTTTCGCAATTTTTTAATTGCTGAAAAGCCAGACCTAATTTTGTTTACCGGCGATATTGTAAATGGCGGTCACGAAACCGATTACCTGGAAAAATTCGACAAAATTATCAAAGAATTAGAGGTTCCGCTGTTTTGGGTTCCGGGGAACAATGATATAGGCCCGGTTTATGAGTTGATGCGCAAAAGAAAATATTCGGTTGAGGGGAAAATGCTGGAATACGAAGACGAAAAAATTATTGGTATGAATGGCGTGCCGGATTTGTGGGGTCATGGGATAAGCTACCCGAAGGTCAAAGACAAGGATTTATTGAACTCAATTTTTCTTTCGCATATACCTCCGAAGAATTTCAAGAATTTTCAGCGACACGATCACAACAGCTTCGATAAGACAGTTGAACTAAAAAATGCGCCTAAAATTCAAATTTGTGGTCACCAGCATTCATATTGGGGCGTGGGCTATATCGGAAAAACCAAAATTCTAAAACTTCCAGCCGGTCTTTCATTGATGGCAGCCGTCTTGGACACTAAAAGTCTTAAAGTTGAATTTATTGATTTATCTAATTACAATAAACTAAATAAAATAGTATTAAGATAGTTCGTAAAGTTCTTAAAGTTTGTAAAGTAGAAAGCTCATGGAATATAATAGATCCAAACTCAATGTGCCCACAGGGTCAGCTTCACAAGACTTTATGAACTTTATAAACTTTTAACTTTATAAACTAATGTTATTTGGCTCCCACATTTCAACTGCAGCACCGTTCTCCGAGGTGATAAATCGCGCCGAGTCTGTGGGCTGCGAATGCATGCAGATTTTTGTTAATCCGCCGGAACGTTGGAATCCGGTGGCAATTTCGGAAAAAGAAATTGATAAATTTATTGAGCTGAATTTCAAAGCTAAAATTAACCCAATAGTTATCCATAGCATATACCTAATTAATTTAGCTTCGAGTAACCCGTTTTTTTACGAAGCTTCGATTAAAACCTTGATTGATGACATGCATAAGGCAGAACTTTTGGGGGCGATTGGCGCCAACTTTCATGTTGGCTCAACCAAAGGCAAGAAATTGTCAGAAGTTATCGACAAAATTGCCCTTGGTATTAAAGCAATTTTAGCAGCCAGTGAAAAACCATATCTAATACTGGAAAATTCCGCCGGCGCCGGAGATATTATCGGCGACAAGTTTGAAGAATTGGCCGAGATTATGACACGAGTAAATTCACCTCGGCTAAAAGTCACACTCGATACTGCTCACGCTTTTGGCTCGGGTTATAATTTGGCAACGCCGAATGGTTTGGAAGAAACATTAAAAGAATTTGATAAACATATTGGCCTCGAGCATTTAGTTTGTTTGCATCTAAACGACTCGGCCGCCGAACTCGGGTCAAATCGTGATCGCCATGCCGACATCGGCAAAGGCTATATTGGCCTCGACGCTTTTGAGCGAATTGTAAATCACCCAAAACTAACGCACTTGCCTGGCATTCTTGAAACTCCGAACATGAAAACCGCCAACGAGCTCTCCGACGTTGAACTTCTGAAAAGTTTGAGAAAATAGATCTCGCCTGGATTTTTGAGCTCGAAGATGCTAGAATTACACTATGGAACTCACAAAAATCCGCCCCACTTCATTAAAGTTCCGTTAGGGGCAAGCATTTTTTGTATTTAACTTATCAAAATGGAATTATCTAAAATTAGAAACTTCTGCATAATCGCACACATCGATCATGGCAAATCCACACTAGCTGACAGAATGCTGGAAATTACTCACACGGTTGAAATGCGCAATATGCAAAATCAAATCCTGGATCAAATGGATTTGGAGAGAGAACGAGGAATTACAATTAAGTTGGCACCTGTTAGGATGGCCTGGCGACCATCAATTTCGAATTCCGAAATCCTAAACTCTAGACAATCTCAAAATTCTAATGATCTAAATTCAAAATATGTTTCGGATTTAGATATTAGTGCTTCGAATTTATTAGATTCAGAATATGTTCTGAATCTAATCGATACTCCTGGCCACGTTGATTTTTCTTATGAAGTTTCTCGCTCGCTGGCTGCAGTTGAAGGCGCAATTCTTTTAGTTGATGCCGCCCAGGGGATTGAGGCTCAAACACTCTCAACTTTGTATGCCGCTCTGGAACATGATTTGGAAATTATTCCAGTTCTAAACAAAATTGATTTGCCTGCTGCGCGTCCAGAGGAAGTCAAACATGAAATTATTAAACTCCTGGGTTGCGATGAATCAGAAATTCTCTTGGCATCAGGCAAAACTGGCGAGGGTATTGAAAACATTTTGAATGAAATCATTAAACGCGTCCCGCCGCCAAAGGGGGAAGTAGATGGAAAGTTAAAGGCGCTAATTTTTGATTCAGTCTACGACCCCTATCGTGGGGTAGTTGCCTACTTGCGAGTCCTTAGCGGCCAATTAAAAACTACTGACGAAATTATTTTAATGCAAACCAACTCTCAGGGTAGGGCAGAGGACGTTGGCGTTTTTAAACCAAAATTAATTTCTCGCTCTCCCCTCTCGGCAGGGGAAATTGGCTACTGCGTCACCGGTTTTCGCGAAGTTTCTCAAGCCGCCGTTGGTGACACCATTACCAGTAAAAAAAATCCGGCTGACTCCCCTCTTCCTGGTTACAAAAAAGTTAAGCCATTTGTTTTCGCTTCAATTTATGTTTCAGACGGTGATAAATATCCCGACCTAAAAGATGCAATTGAAAAATTAAAATTAAATGATTCTTCGCTGTCGTACGAACCCGAGCGTTCGGAAGTTTTGGGTTTTGGTTTCCGCTGTGGCTTTTTGGGCCTCCTCCACATGGATATTGTCCGTGAGCGGTTAGAGCGGGAATTTGACTTAGATATTGTCATTACCTCGCCAACTGTTGAATATCACATTACAAAAAATAATGGGGAGAAAACCGTGGTTGAGAGAGCGTCGGACATGCCAGGGGCAAACACTTACAGCGCCATTTCAGAACCATGGGCCACATTGGAAATTATTAGTCCTAAAGATTATATTGGCAATATTATGGACATTGCTCAGAAAAAACGGGCAACTTACAAAAACACCGAATACTTTGATGATGGCCGGGCACTGTTAAAATATGAAATTCCGTTAGCGGAATTAATCATTGATTTTTACGATCAATTAAAAACTGTTTCTTCCGGTTATGCCTCGATGAACTATGAAATTTTGGATTGGCGGCAGGCGGATTTATCAAAAATTGATATTTTAATTGCTGAAGATAAAGTCGATGCCCTATCGTTCATCGTTTTTACGCCAAAAGCTCAACCTGAAGCCAGGAGAATCGTTGGGAGACTAAAGGAATTGATTCCCCGCCAAAACTTTGAAATTAAAATTCAGGCAGCAATTGGTGGCACCATCATAGCATCAGAACGAATCTCTGCCATGCGTAAAGATGTTACCGCTAAGCTTTACGGTGGGGACGTTACCAGAAAGAACAAGCTCCTAGACAAGCAGAAAAAAGGCAAGAAAAAAATGAAGCAGATCGGCCGCGTCAATATGCCGTCTGATATTTTCATCAAGGTTTTAAAGAACGAATAAATCATTCTTAATTTCAGCTCTAAAATTTGATATCATAAAACTATGATAATTGATTCTCACAGACATTTGGTAAGATCGGAGGATGAAAAAGATTTTTATTCAGCTAAAAAAGTTTTTTTGGATGACCTCAAAGTAAATGGCATTTCAAAATGCATAGTTATTGCAGACAATGTTGAAAATTCGACGACAGCGGATACTCAAAATTTGATAGAGATATTCGCAAACAATGAAGATATAAAAATTGTTGGTGCCCTGAACCCATTTGGCGATTTGGAGAAACAGTCTGAATATTTTGGTTCTCTGTTGCGATTAAAGAAAATTATCGCACTAAAAATGTTTAATGGTTTTGATGAATTGTTTCCAACTGACGAGCGATGTTTTACTAGCTATCGATTGGCCGAAGAATACAATATTCCAGTAATTTTTCATACTGGCGCGGGAACCGGCGATGAAACTGCGCAATATAACGATCCAAAATATATTGTTGAGATTGCAAAGAAATTACCAAATTTAAAAATTGTCATTTCGCATTTTTATTGGCCTAAAATTAAATATTGTCTGGAATTAACAAAAAATGTTGAAAATATTTATTATGATACGACAGTCTTGGCCGACGAAGATGTAATTTCCGAGATTGGTTCGATTGAAAAAATTCAAGATGTACTGGTTGAGTGCATTGCCGTCAAACCAAGCAATCTTATTTTCGGTTCTGATTTTCCAGCTTGCAAAACGACTCCAGCCATCGAATTAATCAACGGACTAAAAATATCTCAATCAGAAAAAAATAATATTTTTTCAGAGAACTCAAAGTTAATATTCTAAGAATAAAAAAAGATCCAGGGTTTCGGTGAAACCCTGGACTGTCTCGGTTGTGCTGCTGCTTGCTCTACTTCTTGCCCTTGTCGTCCTTGGTCTTGACGGTGATCTCCTTGACCTTGCTGGCGTCAATGACGGCCTTGCACTTGGACATGGTTGCCTCCTTCCCTCAGTCTAGACAGAAGAGTACCTCGTAGCTGTTGGGACCTTCGGGGAAATGCGAAATCGTGTCGACCTCGTGGTAGCAGCTGACAAGGTCGTCCACGAACTCTTCCGAAAGCCCATCGAGGATTTCCCTGATCTGGAGGAGGAATTCCTCCTTTTTGCGTCCAACCAGGCGGCGGACGAACTCGCACTCTTGGTGCAAGACGACCGCGACCTGACAGTTGAGCGTGATTAGTCCCACTGGGTACATTCGGCAGACAAGAGGTCTGATCGTGTAGATCGAACATCTCTTGTCTTTGTGGAGCACGCACGGGGGTTTCATCACGTCCAGCCGAAGTGCGCCATTCGCCTCAGGGAAAGAGTGAATGAAGCTACTCCTGTTTAGCTCAACGATTGTTATTCCGGCTTCGTACAGCGTCTTGGCTTCTTCTGGCAGGAGCCAGATGTAGCCTTCGCAGTCGTGGTCCTGGCAGCCGGCACACACCTGGTTAAAGATGTCGCTGTAGAGCTGGTCGAACTGGATGTACAACCATTGGAGCCCTTGTGTTTTTGCCTGGCTCAATTATACATCAACTCCAATGTGCGGGCAAGGAAGGCCATTGTGCAGAGTGACACTGATGCTCCCGGAGGAGAAATCAGTGTATTTGCAGCGACAAGGGCCTATCTTCTCGCATTGTGATCTGATTCGGAACTCAACATCATCGTCGAATATCGACCCCGATGAGGCGACCCTGTTTGTCATGAGCTCACTGCAGAGGTAGATGTCTCCGTCACGCGACATGCAGATGGTCTCTGGGTTAGCCAGACAGGTGTCGGCACTTGTGGGTTTGATGTCGCCAGACACTAATTGCATTGTAAGGTGTAGCGAGTGTCGTTTGGCTTCATCCCATTCAACCTCGAGTAGCTCGCGGTTGGCAAGTGCATTGCCTGTCATGTTCAGGTCGTTCATGTGAACATCGGACACGCCGTGATCGTCTAGCCATCTGATGGTTTCGGTGATTGTATCGATGCTCAGAGCTGTTACGGTGATCGAGGCTGACACGTTGAGCCCATAGCGATTGGCAAGTGCGATTGCATTGGTTGCTCGGTCGAAGCAGCCACTGCCTCTGATAAAGTCGTGGGCTGACCGAGGCCCGTCAATGCTGATGGTAACTCCCGAGAGAGATGCCCCAGCATTCCTGATGAAATTGTCGTCAAACAGCGTACCGTTGGTAATGAGGGCAACCAAGATACCGCGCTCACTGGCCTTATTGATGAGTAGTGGCAGGTCCTCGCGGACCAGCGGCTCACCTCCAGTCAGACACAATAGCCCGAAGCCCAAGTCTCCCAGGCGATCAATTGCTTGCATCGCCCTGGATGTGTCCATCTCGTAGAGGGCAGTGTCTCCGTTGATACAGTGTAGGCATCGGAGATTGCACCTTCTAGTCACTTCCATGTGACACACTTTCATGCTTCAATCCCCCTCAACATCAATCGCGTGGACGAATGCGAGCTGCGAGACAAAGCTCCGCACGTCTGCGCGCATGACTTTGCTGCCAAAGAGCCTGATCAGCTCGGCCTCAGAGTCGACGCCTTGCGTGATTGCCTTCAGCATCTCGAGCGCCATGTCGTTAATGACGATCGTCTGGTAGCGGGTAACGAGGTACTTTTCGGCGTGAGCGACGTTGATGCGCATGTAACGGTTTAGTTTCCAGTGGCGCAGACGCCGAGGGTTTCGGATGCTGGTTGCGGCCTCAACGATCTCCCGCTTGTCAACCTTGCAAGGGTTAACTTCGGGGTCGCGCATAGCATAGTCGACGCAGTACTTGTTTGAGCAGTTGACATCGACTTTGCATCCAGCTAGGCAATCACCCAGAACATCGCAGCTGCGGCAACGGCCTGTTACCCATCGCAGATCCCGGAATTCGTTGAGTGACTCCTTGTGCCAGATCTGCTCGATGGGTTCGTTAAGCACATTGCCATAGATGATCTCCGACTGGTTGCAGGTACGAACGTCACCCTTCGGATTGATGGCCGCGAAGGTTACTCCGGCGCCGCAGTCGGCAGTCATGTTGTGCTTGACCAGAAGCGGGTCCAGGCAGTAGGGAATTGCGGTTCCCCAACCAACAGGAATCCCTAGCTCATCGCGAGCCTGAATCATCTGCTCAAGCGCAATGTGGAACTCTTGAACGCTTGGCTTGAGATCCACTTCGCTCTTGCTACCAAGTCCACCCTCCTCGTACCGGTCGACGAAGACAGATTCCATCCCGATATCGTGCGCCATCTTGATGACAGCGTACATCAGGTTGAAATTCTGCTTGGTCAAGACGGGAATGCAGCGGACGTCGAAGCCGTCTTCAACGTAACGCCTTGCTGCCACGATGGCCCGCTTGTAGCTCCCTCGCTTGGAGGCGAGAAAGTCGTGGGACTGTTCGTCCCCGTGCACCGGAATTCCGATGCAAGCAAGCTTGTTGGACAGGCCCCGAAGGTAGATCTGACCGTTGGTGACGATGGTCACGCTTGAGCGCTCTGTCAGCTTCTCAATGTACCCGTTCAGCCGAGCAGTACCCAGGAGTGATGGTTCGCCACCGATCAGATACACGTGGGGTACCCACGAGTTGTAGATCGAATCAACGATCATGTCCAGTGTCGGGAAGTCATCCGGCAAGTCCCTACACGGGTTGTAGCAGAACTTGCACCTCTGGTTGCATCTGTATGTCGTCTCGATGTGTACGAGGTGTGGAACTGATGGTATCTGCAACTTGCTCATGACTTTCTCCTCGCTGTCGGCTGGCTGATGAGTCTTAGGATTACCTCGAAGTTGTCGTCTTCTGCCGACTTGTTGCAGTGGGATAATCCACACTTCTTGCACCTGTAGTGGATCTTATACCCTTTCGTCGTCGGCTCAGCCGAGATCGGTTCCATTGGCCCCCTGCAGTCAGCCTCGCGGTCTCCCGGGTTGACATCGACATGCATACTCCAAAGGCAATTGGCGCAGTGGTCAGTATAGCCGTTTCCGACCATTTCATGGCCACAGTTTGCGCAAGTGAAGTTCTCGTCGCGACGAGAAAACTTTTTCACCCGCGGTCACTTCCTTCCCTGTAAACCCCGTCGAGGGGCAGTATTTGCATTCGTAATGGGCGTCATTGATTGACCCTGTAGTTAATAGAACCATAAAAATATATTATTGTCAATACTTTTGTTATGTTTCAATACCTTTGCAACACTTTTAAGTATTGGAAGGTATTATGAA
>JBAXAF010000015.1:0-28471 GCA_037142675.1 Candidatus Berkelbacteria bacterium
TCAGAATACAGAAAATTAAACTTTGTTGCATTTGGAATTAGATTGTAGCGTCTTTTGGTTGTTAACAACCCTGTTGATAAGTTGGGGATGATGAAAATCAATTTCTAATTTCTAATTCCTAATATCTAAAAAATATCCAATGTCTAATTTCCGAATATCGCCTAGACCAATTAGGTTAATCGGGTCAATTAGATTAATTGTTACTTCACAGCCATAAAGTGTTGTATTGTAAAAACACTGGGCAAAATAGTTCATAAAGTCGAAAGTTCTTAAAGTTCGTAAAGTGCATTGAGGTTAACTATAATAGATTCTATCTCATGGTACTTTATAGACTTTAGAAACTTTATAAACTTTTAACTTGCAATCATGTCTTTATATCGAAAATACCGGCCACAAAAATTTGCAGACTTAGTTGGCGAGGATCACATTCGCGATACCCTGCTTTTGGCTGTTCGCGAAAACCGTATTGGTCACGCCTATCTTTTTTCTGGACTTCGCGGCACGGGCAAAACCACGGTTGCCAGACTTCTGGCCAAAGCTGCTAATTGCGAAAAGCGCGATGAGCTAAATAAATCTGGCAGCGGTGAGCCATGCAGCGAATGTCGAAGTTGCAAAGAGATTACCTCCGCCAAAAGCTTGGATATAGTGGAAATTGACGCTGCGTCTAATCGTGGAATTGATGAAATCCGTGAATTGCGCGACCGAGTGAAGTTTGCGCCAACCAGTGGGAAATATAAAGTTTTTATCATTGATGAAGTTCATATGTTGACGATGCCGGCATTTAACGCATTGCTTAAAACCTTGGAAGAACCGCCGGTGCACGCCATTTTTATTCTGGCTACAACCGAAGCACAAAAAATTCCGGCTACAATCCTATCTCGGGTTCAACGGTTTGATTTTCGCCGGATTAGCAAAGCTGATATTATAAAAAATTTGAAAATAATTGCCGGCAGTGAAAAATTAAAAGTTACAGATGAAGCCTTGGAGGCGATTGCTGTTGCTGCCGACGGTAGCTGCCGGGACTCAATTTCTATTTTGGAGCAGGTAGCTTCAAATTTGACGGAAATATCAATTGAGAGTGTCCGCAGCTCTCTTGGCCTCGCTAGAAGCGAAGAAATTATTGAGATGATTAAATTAATTGCATCCAACAAGCGGCAAGAAGCGATTGCGGTTGTCGCCGAATTTATTCTGGCTGGGGTTGAGGCCAATCAAATTGTTAAAGAAATTATCGAAGTCTTGCGTCAAACACTTTTAATCAAAATTTCTTCTGGTGATGTTAGCTTTGATCAAACAGCGGAGCGAATTGCTGAATTAACCAGTTTGGCCGAAAAGTTTTCCGCCTCGGAGTTAAATAAGCTACTATCGATTTTTATCGAAGCCGGGCAACTTATGAAAGATTCGCCAATTCGAACTTTGCCGATTGAAATGGGAATTATAGAGAGCGCAGCTCTCTTGGAAGTTCAAAGTTCAAAACTCCCCACAGGGTCAGCTGAAACTAGAAAAGTTCAAAATGATAATTCAAAATTAAAAATTGAGGAAGCAGAAAAGCCTCTGCCTGAAAAGCCAAAAGTTCAAATATCAAATGAAGTTCAAAATCCAAAAACTGAAATAAAACCAGAAGAAATCGTTGAAGAAAATCTAAAGTCAAAAATTCAAATATCAAGTGAAGATCAAAGTTCAAAATCCGAAATAACAATCGAGCAATTGAACAATGAGGCAATTGAAGTTTTGGATGAAGCCGCTTGGAAAAATATTTTAGAAAAAACCAAAGAGCATAATCATACGCTTAGTGCGCTTTTGCGTGATGCCAAACCTGAAGGAGTGGTAGACGACCAAATTATTCTTAGCGTGCGTTTTAAGTTCCATCATGATAAGATCTTGGAAGTTAAAAATCGAGCAGTCTTAGAACAAATTGCCTCCGATATTTTGGGCCGAAAATGTCTAATTAAGTGTCAGGTCCAGGATAAGAAGCAAGTAGCAAGTAGCAAGAAGCAAGGAGGAGAACAAGCAGAAGATCTGGAAAAGGCGACGAAAGAAATGTTTGAAGTGGAATAAGAAAAAACTCTAAATTCTAATCTCTAAATCCTAAACAAATCCAAATGATCCAATTCCCAAATTATCAAAAGTTTCGAACATTAAAATATCTGAATTTTTATATTGTCTAGAGTTTCGAATTTAGGATTTAGAATTTAGCTAATATTATGCCCAAGAAAAAATCCAACAATCACATAACTGGTGCCAAGTTGCCGCCGCAGAATTCTGAGGCTGAGAATGCTGTAATTGGCGCAGTTTTAATTGACAAAGACGCAATACTTTCGGTGGTGGAGATACTTTCTCCCGATGATTTTTATGATGATCGTAATGCCACAATTTTTAGAGCAATTTTGGCACTGTTCGAAAAACGTACTCCGCTTGATATGGTCACACTGACCGACCAATTGGAGAAGGAAAAGGAGCTGACTAATGTTGGCGGCAGTAGCCACATTGTCTCGATTGTAAATTCAACACCGTCAGCGGCAAACGTTACTCACTGGGCAAATATCGTTCGCAACAAAGCGGTTTTGCGCCGCTTAATTACCTCGGCCGTCACAATATCTGATCTCGGATTTGATGAAGAAGAGGATGTTTCAGCAGTTTTGGACAAAGCTGAGCAATCACTTTTCGCCGTGTCGCAAAAATTCTTTCGTCAAAAATTTATTCCAATTAAGGATGTTTTAACTGAGGCCTTTGATCGAATTGATAAAATTCACAAAAACAAAGGTGCTCTGCGAGGACTGCCTACGGGTTTTCGTGATTTGGATGCCAAACTGGCCGGTCTACAAAAATCAGATCTGCTAATTTTGGCCGCCCGCCCTTCAATGGGTAAAACTTCATTGGCATTAAATATCGCTGAGCAGATTGCCGTTGAAGACAAGGTTCCTGTTGCCTTTTTCTCTTTGGAAATGTCAAAGGAGCAGCTGGTTGACAGACTTATCTCGTCGCAGGCTGGAGTCGATTCATGGAAGCTGCGAACCGGAAATCTCTCTGACGCCGATTTTCCTAAAATTGGTTATGCCATGGGAACATTGTCGGAAGCGCCATTTTTTATTGATGATTCGCCGGGTTTAAATGTCACCGAAATTCGGGCCAAGGCTCGCCGGTTGCAAATGGAACACGAACTTGGTGTTATCTTTATAGATTACTTACAGCTAATTGAAGGCCGATCGAAATCGGGAGAATCAAACCGTGTGCAAGAAATTTCCGAGATTTCCCGGTCGTTAAAAACCTTGGCTCGCGAGCTTAATGTTCCGGTGGTGGCACTTTCCCAGCTTTCCCGTGCTGTTGAACATCGACCAGATAAACGACCGCAACTTTCTGACCTGCGGGAATCAGGTTCCATTGAGCAGGACGCCGACGTTGTAATGTTTATTTACCGTGATGATTACTACGATGAAAACTCAGACAAAAAGGGGATCACAGAAATTCTTATTCGCAAACACAGAAATGGCCCAATTGGCAACATTGACCTATATTTCAACGCCGAGCAAATGCGTTTTCGTGATTTGGCCCGAACTCCAAAGAGCGGCCCAACTGACTTCGGCCCACAAGATTAAAAGCAATTGTTAAATTGTTCTATTGCTAAATTGTCATTCCGGACTTGATCCGGAATCCAGATCCTGAAACAAGTTCAGGATGACATATTAAAAAAGCGCGGAATTGCGTTCCGCGCCGGGCGATCGTTCTTGTTTCGCTTATTGGTTGACCTTTCTAATTAACCACCGGGCGATCCGGTTTAGAAAATACTCGACTCCAGACCCGCGACCACCCCAGATCGGGAAGTGTTCTGCCCCTGCGCTGAATGATTCATAAATGATGAACTCCGAGATTGCATCATCTCCAGAGCTGATCATCATCAGCAGCGGTATGGCTGTGATTCCGGCCTTCGGTGTGAAGCTGAATGCTCCGAGGATCCAGGCTGCCCAGCGCCAGCGAAGTTTGCGACTGAAGGCGATTCGCCCGAAGAGGTAAGCTGACCTTAGACCCGAACTGGTGTAGGGGATAGCCAGCAGAACAATCGCTGGCAGCAGGTGATGGTAGCAGAGAATGGATATCGCCGCTGCGATGGCGTAGGCTAATGGCTTTAGGCCAACACAGACGCCAAGATCGGCTAGGCAGACATCAACCTTCCCATCGTCTAACTCAGCCATCAGCGTGGCTGTTTGGTCGTCGCTCAGATGGCCTTTCCATTTGATGATGCGGCTACGAACGAAGCTCTTGCCGAGGCCGATTCTGTAGCTGTGCGATGTGACAAATTGCCAGAGGTGATTGATGGCAATTTGCAGGCTTACCTTGGCTGCTGCTTCAATTAGCCAAATGGTACCTCCCCCGACCTTCGCTATCAGCTTATCCAGCATGATTAGAGCGAGAATCGGTAGCCACCTTAGCTTGTGACTCAGGTAGTATGCCTGGCCTTCAACATCGATTTTGCCATCGCAGTGGGCGTTTCGGATTGATCCTTCAAGCCTCGACTGCTGTTTCCATTCCTTTTGCACGACCGTCAACTGTTCTGCATCTTGCATCAGGAGCAGGAAGGTATCCAGACCAAGTTTGGCAGTGATCTCTGCTCCGTGTTTTTGGAGGTAAGTTGCCAACCTTCCCGAGCTTAGGTCGTCAAACATTGGCTTGCGATGGCGGGTCATCCATGGCAAGTAGAATCTTAGTTGTGAGCGCGGATCTGATGCGGCAATTGCAGTGACGCCGGATTCAGCGTCGATGCACCACCAGATCGTTCTTCCTTGGTCGTCTCTCGCTTTCTTGAAGTTAGCGTAGGCACACGGCTGGCCCTCGCCTGCTTGCCAGAGCGTACCGTCAAAGCCGGCTTCTAGAAGCTTGGTTCTGAATGCTGGTAGCACAACCCACTTCAGTTCATGGAAGTCGTTACCAGCACCCTCGAAGGGTGTCGAAAGCGACGCCTCTTTGCCCTCGATATATTCAGCGTCGAGGTAGTGAGCTCCAGCCTCTTCGTCGTAGCCCCAGCCAGTCGCGTTAGCGACTCTAACCCCACAATCCCAATACTCGGCAAGAGCGGCAAGGACGCGACGACGGTAGAAAGCGGCTCTGATTGCCGGTTCGGACCAACGATAGGGACATGGGGCTCCCAGGAGAAAGGTGTTTACCAAATCTGCGACTGCTGATCCCACAAAGAGCTTGCGAACGATGTTTCCCATTCGGAACGCTTGGGCGGACCGGCCTTGGCCGATTTTTGTTGTTGCGGTTACGGACACAGTCCGTCACCTCGCTTTGTAGTTTGTACGACAAACGCACGGAGGGAATATATCAATATTTGGCTCTTTTGTAAATATTTCTTGATTGTACTTGAAACATAATACTGAGCTTGTCGAGATTAAAAAAGCGCGGAAGATGCGTCCCGCGCACAGATCTATGGATGGGGAACTCGGATTTTGAAGATGATTAACAGCGCCATCATCAGCCCTCCGAAAAAGAATCCGCAGATGAACATGCTCGGTGGGTGGTGCTTGATGAATCCGAAGTCTCCGAAGAAGACTCTGTTGCGAAGCATCTCCAGCACGAAACATACGAGCAAGAAGATGATTCCTTGTTCTCTTGCGAAGTCGAAAAACCTGTCCATTTTAGTCACCGTTTCTCTGTGTTTCCGAAGGACCTGACAACAATGCATCAAATGCATCAATGCTGAACCAGACATCTCCGTCCCAGAGATTGTGTTTGCCGATGACTTGGCAAATTGTCTCTCGCAGTTGGACATACCTTGCGGCATGGTATCTGCTCGTCTTGTGATAGTGTGGGTGTTCGTCCTGAACATCGAACGTACTTCTGCGAAGGCGTCCCATAGAGTCTTTCGGTCTGCATAAAGCTCTGGGTTCTTCTTGTGACACTGTTCGTTAATCTGTGCTTCCACCGCTCGCTTCACACGGTATTCGTAGTTACTCTGCCCGTGATTCGACATAAATTGCCTCACGGTCATGTCTTGAACCGTAACATCAGCACTCAAATGAAAGCGGGTTTTCATGGGTGGCATCCCTTTGTTGTGTGTTTTTCCCTCGGAAATGGGCCCGACCTTTATGGGGTAGGGCACATGATCTGAGGAAACTACTTGCTACTGGCGGCTCATCACGATCCGCCGCAACTGCTGGATCACCTCGGGCCAATCTTTCGGGCCGGTGTAGTTGCTGCTGGCAGCAGGCGTGTCGACGATCGGCCACTTCATCGGCTCAGCGACGGCTTTCGCCATCACTTGCCAAGACGAATGGTGAAAACCCGCCATGGTGAGGATGATCGGCACTCCGCACTGCTGACATATAGCGGCGACGGCCAATCCCCAGGGCTGTGCGGGATGGCCATCACCCTGGTGCCAATCGAGGAAAACCTCCGACACGACGACATCGACGCCGGCTCTGATCTTGACGCTGTCGTAGTCTGTCAAAACCTCGACTTGATGCCCAGCCGCCTCGAGCGCCAGCTTACCGGCCTCGGCATGCCTGGTTACGCTCTCGATGAGGAGGATGTTCATTTGTCTGGCTCCTTTTGTCTCATGTGAGACTTTTTGTGATTCTGCTTTACGATGGGTGATTTCTCAGTTCATCGTAACAACACATTATAGCGCAGATTGTTCATATTGTCAATGCTTCTCGACACTATTATTAAAAAATGTTGGCGGAATATGATCTCTTGACAAGCGTAAACCGAAGGTGTATAATAAAAATGACGAAATAATTCCACACAATTAACGGAGTCAAAATGGACATCAAAACTCTCCAACAATTTGGGTTATCAGCAAAAGAAGCAGCCGTTTATCTGGCGCTTTTGGAGCTTGGGTCTGCCGCTGTCTCAGAGGTAGCCCAGAAGGCAAAAATTAACCGCACGACCGCCTACGATATACTGGAGTGCCTAATCACCTATAGTTTGGTCAGCCGTGTTGGCGACAAAAAAACCAAGCACTACGCAGCTGAAAATCCAGAGCTTCTCATTTCTTATTTAGAAAAGAAAAGCAAAGAGTTCACTGAAAAAGCAGAATCAGCTAAAAATATTCTGCCGGAATTAAAGGGAATGTATAATTTGACGCCTAGACAACCAAAGGTGAAATATTACGAGGGTGACGAGGGAATTATTGCTATGTACGAAGATTCATTGCGAGCAAAAACTGAAATTTTATCTTGGCTTGATATTAAAGTGACACTGGATTTTTCAGCTAATTATTTTCCTGGTTACTACAAACGCCGAACAGCTAAAGGCGTTCATATCAAGGCTATCGTGAACGACGACCCAATTGCTCGTGACTACGTAAGCCGAGACAACCAAGAACTGCGCGAGATTCGCGTCGTGCCAAAAGAAATAATGGCAGATACACCTGAATGCTATATTTATGACGACAAAGTTTCATTTATGTCAGTGCGAGAGCGGTTTGGCGTGATGATTGAATCCAAAGACATCGCTGATGCACAAAGAAAACTCTATGAGTTGGCTTGGGAAAAGGCCGGAGAGTATAGTTCTAAAATTTTGAAATAATATTGCACTAAAAAAGCCCCCGAAGGGGCGAGATCTTGCCGGTGGAGCTACTTGCTCCCAAGCAGGTTGACGATTTCCGGTGGCTTTTTGGCCGCCAACTGGTAGGCGAGTTGTACGAGCTCAATGTCGGCCTGGTTGAAGACCAGTCCACAGTAGACGACGCTGTCGCTTCCGTGATTCAGCGTTGTGATCTCGCGATCGATCTGATACTCCAGCGTAATCTTCTTGGCCAGTCGGATGCTGGTGTTCTGCTTCAGAACGTCGTGGATCGGTTTGACCAGCCTGTTGTGCAGCAGCGCTAAACGGACCAGGGTTACTAGGCTGGTTATCAGAATGACGGATAGCGCGACAACCCATGTGTCGCTGAGATGAATCTTGGAACCAACATTGCTACCGAGCAAGGCCCCTGTAACGCAGGCAGACAGCTGTGATGCTAGCAGCAACACTTGTGATCGAATTGGAAACTGTCGACGACAGACCGTAGCTGCCTTGATCATGGTGTGAAATGCGGCCCGTGCTTCTTCGCACGCTTCGGGCCCAGTGATGAGTGGCATGGGAAAACCTCCTGTAGCTGTACTGCCTCAAGAATCATAGCAGAAATTTTTTGGAATAATAAATTTATATCAATTTCTTTTAACGCTTTGTGCTCGCCTTCGGCGAAACTATTTATTGCTAATTAAAAAAGCCCCTTTCGGGGCGGGATCTTAGTGTAGTTGTTCAGGCCGGGTATTTCACCCAGTCCTGTTCGGATGTATTGATGCGCAGCAGTCGGAGCGGTGAGTCTGGTCCAACCATCAGCTCTGGTCGAATCCGAGACAGAATGGCTCGTCCTGATACAACACTATACTTGGTGCGTGCGCCACCTTCAGTGCCCATTTCCGTCATTGTGTTCTTGATGTGGGTTTGTACGGAAATGATAGTCCGTTGTCGCATCTGGTCGGGGCTGCCATGGACACAGTGAAGTTCGTATGGGACTGGTGCATCGGAACCGATGATAGCGACCATCCCCAGAGTTACCCCCTTGGTGTCGTCATCTAGACGAGCGTCGTCGCAGAATGGTACCGATACGCTTTCGGGGTAGTTCTCGTACCCTATCGTAATCGGATCGCGACCGGCAAGTCGCCAGGCTCGGAGGAAGTGCTGCAGCTCTTCCTCGCTTGGTTGGATCTCGAAAACATGCTCGAACCCACCGGCCTGCCGCAAGACCACTACGGTTTTGCCCATGTGGCTGACGAAGCTGACCTGCAGAAGGTCAGTCAGCGCTGTTTGCACCGCCAGGAGGTTGGCGATGCGGGTTTTGAAGTCGCCGATTTTCGGCAGACTCTCAGCCCTAATACACCAGAGTATGCCGCCCAGGAGGGCGCAGGGCAGGAGACTCAGCAGTGTGTCCTGCTGGAAAAACGCTGCTGCGATGATCATGGCGATTGAGACTGCAGCGGCTGCTCCCAGCCCGATGTTTGCCATCAAGAGCAGCCTCGATGACGTTGCCGACATCTTCTCGGCAATGGCGAGTCGAGTGACTCGGTCGAAGACTTGCTTTGCCGACCGGTTGCCGTTCTCGGTAGCGATCCGATATTGCATGACAAACCGCCTTAATCTGGATTCTGTACCGTCAAGAATATACCCCAATATAACAAAAAAGGCAAGCGGAAACTTGCAATTTAGGCTTTGGCAATAAGTCGGTTAGTTTTGTCTAGCGCTTCTAACTTTTTGAACTAGTACGTATGGCGACCGAATAATTTTCATTAGAGTGGTTTTGAATGAGCCATAATGTTTCTGCCAATAATAATCTTGGCTTTTGTAGTAGAATTTTTTCTTTTCAAAATTATTCGAGCTTTGACCCTCAAAATGGATGATTTTTGCTGTGGTAATTACGGCGTTTTTACAGCCCAGGCCGGTAATTCTGCGGCATAAATCGTCGTCTTCAATGTACATAAAGAAATTTTCGTCAAAGCCGCCTATTTTCTGGTATGTGTCACGTCGCAACATCATAGCTGCCCCAGAGATCATATCGACATAGAAAAATTCGCCAGATTTATCAACCTGAGCATTTTTTTTGTTCCAGCGCTTAATTGTTACTCCGGCCAAGCTCTGAAAATTACCAAAAAAATCACGTTGTAAATTTTCGCCGTCAGCTTGCATTAGCAAACAGGTAAGCGCCCCAACTTCCGAGTGTCTGGCCAGAAAATCAAGCATTTGCTCTATGGCGTCGTCGCAAATCCCAGTGTCGGGATTGAGCAAGAGTAAGTACTCTCCACTGGCATTTTTGACACCCAGGTTGTTACCTGAGCCGTAACCTTTATTTTCTTTGGCCTTGATCACATGGATATTGTCTTGGCCCTTAAATTCCTTTTTAAAAGTTTTGTCGGCATCACCACTTGGGTTATTATCGACAATAATGATCTCAAATTTCAGATGCTTCAAACGCTTTTGTAAATCAACAACTAGTGGCAAAGAATATTTTTGGCTCTTGTAATCGACAATGATTATTGATAACTCGATCCCTCGACTCCTTGCGTCGCTCGGGATTTCGCTGATTGTTAAATCTTTGGTGCTCAGTTTGTCCATTTTTTCTTTAGTGATAGTAAATATTGGTGAACAATTTCTTTGGGTATGGCATCAATATAATAGGCGAATAGAACATAAAAAGCAGTATTAATTATTATTGCTAAAATGAAATAAACTCCGACGGCCTGCAAGCTAAAGCCAATGACGATAGCAATTGCGGCTGAGAGAATTAATTTTGAAATTCGAATGAAGTCGATTTTTATTGGGATAATGGTTCTGGCTTTATAAAAACCGAGGAAAAATAACAGGATTTCAGATGCTAGCGTTATGGCTCCTGCAGCATAAAAAGAGTATTTTGGAATCAAAATTAAGTTTGACACAATATTAAAGGTTAAAACTATAACTGCCATTAGTAAAAGGTACCGCCTGGAGTCCTTGGCAATTAAAACCTCACTGATCATGGTATTTAAGTAGATAAAAATGCCGGCAAAAGCCAAGACGATAATTATTGGCGCCCCGGAGATAAAATCAATGTTTGAGAGAAAAACCACAATTTGCCTTGAAAATGGAATGCAGATAGTGGTAATTACCAAAGCCATTGAAACCATAAAAGTAAGTCCGCTTGATGTTGCGTGGCCGGCTCTTTCCTTGTCGTCATTGATAGTCGATGACAGCAATGGCTTGAGAGAATAGGCCAAATAAGCGGCAGCAAACATTGTAGTTTCTAGCACTCGGTAGGCAACGGCATAAATCCCAACCTGCGCCGCGCCTTTAAAATGGAATAAAATTAGCGTGTCGACTTTGAAATAAAAGTTATTTAGTATGAATATCATCCCGAACGGTAGGGCTAGCTTAGTAATTTCTGACATAATATCCGAATTCCAGCCAAGATGGGGGACTTCATCGTTTGCCGCCAGAATAAATTTTGTGATGATTGTAATAACCGCAGAGAGCGAAACCGTGGCAATGATCCATTCGAAGTCAAAGCGGAAATAGACTATTGCAAATAGGGCAGACAGGGTAAAGATTTTTGCAACAACATCAGCGATTACCACTTTCTTCATGTCCAGTTTGGCTTGGAAGATTAAATCGAAAATACTTCCGACCAAGTTGAGGAATAGAAACAGCGACGCAATTAAGACGCCTTGTTTAATTACCGCTGGATAATTTGTCAACTGGGAACTGGCTATAGCGATTATTGTTACCAAGAGTGCGCTAATTAGGCGAATGGTAAAAATATTGTTTAGCAAAGCTCGTTTTTTTTCTGGAAATCTAGAAATTTCTCTAACCCCAATTGAAAAAAGACCAAAATCAGCAATGGTAATGAAAAATGAGAGATAAGTGATAATAGTGTTGTAATAGCCGGTGCCAACAGTACCTGCGTAATTAGAGATTAGCTTAACTGTTACCAGCGACATCACCAAAACAATTAGTCGGCCAGCAATTTGGACCACTATATTGTTTGCAATTGTGTTTTTTTGTGTTTCCATCTGTTTCTAGCTTAGCCGATTTTTGTGCTAAAATAAACCTATGTCGAGATATTTAACATTACTCGCAATCTTTTTGCTTCCAGCCTATATTTTTCGATTTTCTATTTTGGGTATCCCAACCAATGTTTTTGAAGTTGTGGTTGGAATCTCGCTGTTGATATTTATCATCGAGAAACTAATTTGTCATGCTGAACTAGTTTCAGCATCTAAAAACGAGATCCCGAAACAAGTTCGGGATGACAGTGCGAAAAACGACAATGATAAAAAGAAGATTGCATTTGGATTTTGGCCAACCTATCTCCTGCTATTTTTTGCTTTAATTAGTGTCGCATTTTCTCCTGACAAAGCTGTTGCTTTGGGGATTGCAAAAGGCTGGTTTTTTATTCCTGCAGTTTTGTATTTTCTTATCATCAATTTATTTGATAAAAAGACTACTAGGTTGTTAGTCATTCCGCTTTTCATTAGTTTAATGCTGGTTTCGGTTTGGGCAATTCTACAGAAACTTGGGGTAATAACAACGCTTTTTTATCAGGTCGGCGATTCAGGATTTCTAGATTATTTTGCCAGATTTCGTGCATTCGGTCCGTTTGAATCGCCAAATTATTTGGCTATGTTTATTGTTCCGGTAGGTTTTCTAACGCTGCCAATATTTAGCTTTTTTAAAAAGGGAATTGACAAGGTTTTAATTGCGGTCTTCTATCTGTTGCCACTCTGTGCGCTCTACACTTCACGGTCTTTGGGTGGGCTAATTGCATTTGGTTTTGCACTCATTTGTTTTTTGGCTTTTGGACTAGCCAAGGCTTACCGGGCGCATTTAGTAAACTCTGGCAGCAAAATTACTGGCTGGATTGTAGGATTGATTCTGGTAGCGGTTGCATTCGCTGTAATCTTTTCTTCAATCAGTAATGAAACATACTCAACCCATATTCGAATTGATATTTATAAATATTCGCTACAGCTAATCGAATCGTACCCGATCTTTGGTATTGGACTGGGCAATTTTCAGTCGGCGGTTAAGTCAATTTCCACAAGCAATAGCGGGTTTGTAACCTACGGGCTATCTTACGCGATCCATCCACAAAACTTATTTTTAGCGCTTTGGCTTAACATTGGTTTTCTGGGCTTGATCTCATTTCTCTATATTGTTGGTAGTTTTTTCTGGAATCTTGGCCGTCGTGGTGGCGACATTCTTATTATGGCAGCAGTTTTTGCCGCTATGGCTTCCATCGTTGTCCACGGCTTGGTTGACACCACCTATTTTAAAAATGATCTTTCGGCAATCTTTTGGTTAATTTTATCAATCGGATTTTTAATTAAAAAGCCAAATGAAAATTCAAATTAATAGCACAAAATCATCTCATTTGCTTGGCATTGTGAACAAGGTTTTCATCTACATTCTACTGGCCTATTTGCCAGTTTCAGAACTTTTTATCCACGCGCTTGAAAGCTATACCACTTGGCCAGATAACTTAGTTTTTTGGGTCTCTCATTTCTATGAGCCACTGTTGGTATTGCTGTTGATTGTAAATTTGTTAGTCTTTGTTCTCGGTAAAAAGGCTAAACTTCATTTTATGGACTTTGCTGCCGGCATTTTTATTCTTTACGCGCTTATATCTATCGCTTTTCATTATCATGATTGGCAGAGAGGACTTGAAAGTCTAAGATTCCTAATTTTGCCCTTTGTGGCCTACATTTTTGTTCGCTTTACCAATTATGCTGATGGAAAAAAAATCTCATCGACCTACCTGGCTATCGCCGGGGCTATTGCCACAGTCGGAGTTGTTGAGTATTTCTTTTTGCCGGCAAATTGGATAGGTAATTTTTTGGGTATAGCCGGCTTTGGTTTTGGCCAAAATGCACTGGCGAGCACCAATCAGGCGAGCTCGTTTCTTGCTGGCCCAAATCAACTAGCGTCTTACTTAATTTTCCCCTATTTTTACGCTTTACACCGAGCATTTAACTCCAATAAATCATTTCTTGCCCAGTGGTCGAACTACTTACTTTTGCCATTAACCTTAGGAATTCTGCTGACCTTCTCCCGCTCAGCAATTTTGGGTATGCTGCTTGGAACGCTGCTTATCATTATCTTTAACATTCGATCTAATCGCCCCAAAGTTTCTTACGTTGTGCTATTTCTTGTTTCTTGTGCCGCTCTGGTTTTTAGCTATGTTATGTACGGCGGGGGAACACTGACCGACCTATTAACTCATGGCGCCTCTACTGCCCAGCATGCGTCTGCTACCGAGGGGGCCATGTCCCAGCTACTTCATTCTGGTTTTCTTAATTTGGTTTTTGGCACAGGCGTTGGTACTGCTGGCCCAGCAGCGTTAAAATTCGGCGGAATAATTTCTGAAAATTATTATCTGCAAATATTAATTGAGGTGGGAATCGTTGGTTTTATTATCTTTGCGGCTTTTTTCGTTGGCGCAATAAAAACTTTTTTTCACTGGTCAAGAATATTATTTTTCGCCATTATTGCGCTTCTAGTCAACGCCTTATTTCTCCACATTTTCTCCGACAACCCAGCAATGGCGGTCTCAATATTTATTATCATCGCAGTTATTATAAATGTTGAGACGTTTGAAGAAAATTCTAAATCAGAAATTCTAAATACTAAACAAATTCAAATTACCAAAAGCTCAAATGTTGGAAAATTGGAATTTTGATATTGTTTAGAATTTAGAAATTAGAGTTTAGTATTTAGAATTTTATGGCACATAAAATTTTGATTGACGGTCGGTTTATTGGAGTTGGTGACTCAATTGGCAGAGTCGTTTTTGGCATTATTGAACATCTCTTGGAAATAGACAAAGAGAACACCTACTCGCTGCTAATTCGTCCGGCTGGTGTCAAACAAGTCCGAGAACGTGGTCTTTGGGACTGCGACCGGGTTAAAATTGAAGTCCAGGATTTTGGCCACTATTCGCTTTCTGAGCAGACCAAATTTTTGATTTGGCTGAATAAAAAGCCTTACGACTTAGTTTATTTTACGCAGTTCAATCACCCAATTTTATATCGAAAGCCGTACATAATAATTGTTCACGATTTAACTATGTTCGGCTATTTTTCCTATGAAAATCCGCTAAAAGTTGCGATGTTCAAAAAAGTAATGAAGTCAGCGATATTCGATTCGAAAAAAGTTGTTGTTGACTCAGAAGCTACTAAGGACGATATTCTAGAAAATTATCAGTTAGCTGATAAGGAAAAAATTAAAGTGATTTATCTTGGAGTTGATGCCAGCTATTTACGAATTTCCAAAATGGATCAGGCCGACAGAATAAATTTGGGCAACCGATTTAAAAATCATTACTCCCTGGAGAGTGAATACTTGCTCTATACGGGTATGTGGAAGAAGCACAAAAATTTGTTCCGGCTACTAAAAGCTTTTAGGCAGGTTAACTCAGTCAGCGGAATTCAGCTAGTTATGGTGGGCAAAGTTGATAAAGACGAGATGGAAATAATCGCCGAAATAGAAGAAATTAATGGTCACTCCATAGAAAAACCAATAATTACTGACCCGGTTTTTATTACCGGTTTTGTGTCAGAGGAGTTATTGCCAGCGGCCTATGCTGGCGCCCTGGCCTATGTTCAGCCATCACTGAGTGAGGGATTTGGACTTCCGCCGCTTGAAGCAATGGCTTGTGGTGCACCGGTCGTGGCGGCAAAAATTTCTGCTACACCGGAGGTTTTGGGCGATGCAGCCCAGTATTTTGATCCTGAAAATGTTGAAGACATGGCAATGAAGATAGAAGAGGTAATTATGAACCAGCGCTTACGCCTCGACCTTCGAAAAAAGGGCTTAGATAGAGTCAAATTGTACTCCTGGGCCGAGAATGTCAAAAAAAACTTGAAAGTGATTAATGAAGTTCTAAAGAAATAATTCGAATCTATCGAGAATAAAAAAATGAGGCACGCGCAGTGCCTCAGCTGTTTTTTTGCCCCCTAACAGTCAGAATAGCGGTTTCTGGCCTGAACCGCCGCCATAGGTTTCGGTTATCGGCCGCCCGTCCGGGGTATCGACGATGAACCCGACGTGACCGGCGCGATTTGCTCGTTCTTCCCGGGCAAGCTGAAGGTTGGTGTGTCCGCACTTGCTTGGGTCATCAACCCAGTCAACGCCGTTCCAGAACTGTCTGCCGCCGCCTGCTACATTCATCGCTATGAGGTACATGGCACACTCCTCGGCACGACGTCCTGTGCTCTGCCCCAGTTATCACCGAGGAAGATGTGCTCGTGGTCGGGGTCGATGGCGCAGATGCTGTGATACGCAACGCGGGCCTCATCCTTGGGCATCCAAGGCATTGTCTTGGACCAGTGTGCCCAATCCCTCTGGTCAGCGGTTGCCTTCCAAAACAGCGTTCCGCCAATAATCATCATCGGCAGGTAGCCAATGACTACTGGTTCGTTAACACCTGTGCGCATGCTGCTGCCTCCTCAAAGAAGTCGTCATTCTCATCAACAACTGCGGCATCATCTGGGCAACCGGTCAGCACGGACAGCGCTCCGAGCGCGGTTTTTGCTGCAGTACCGGTTTCGAATACGCAGTATTCATCTTTCACCGGTTGAAACCGCCTGGTCGCGTCGTTCCAGTAATGGGTATCGCGACCAATAGTGGCCTTTATGAAGAAGCCCTGTATTAGGATTTCTCCGTTATCTTCGGTAACCATGAGGTGTTCTCCTAGAAAGGATTCGCCTCTATCTTTATAGCGCAAAAGTGTTTTTCGGTCAATAAAAAAAGCGGCCGATCCCCGAAGGGAAAAGCCGCCGGACAAGTAGTGAACGTGGCGTGTTACAGTCGCGCCGTGAAGACGATCGCGCCAACTACGGTCAATGCCGCGCATGCACGCCAGCCGACGACCATCATCCTTTTCTCAGAGAAAAAGGTCTCGATTGTGGTGCTAACTCCGCGCACCAGCCAGTGGTTTTTGGCTATGTACAGGAATGGGAGTGCTCCCAACAAGACCCAGGGGGTTTGCGGCATCATCACCCCGGGTAATGACATGGTGACTTTCAGGCCAATCGCTGAAGTCAAGGTGATGGCCCCGGCAGCCAAAGCGGTGAGAAAGAGGGGCTTAGCATCGTCGTTGACCAAACTGACGAAAATGATGCCCAGGAGAAACCCTCCGTAGATGAAGTCTCCCAGCCCAACAGTACATCCACCGGCAGCGGTTGTCATGAAACTCAGCCGCTCGTAAATGCGCTGGATTGCCGGGATTTGGACGAAGACGACATCGAGGCAGGGAATCAGCGCGATGATGATCGGCACCATGCGCTTGTTTCTCTCAGACTTGGTCCAGAGGATGCCACCAATCAGACAGACGATAACGGCTAGAATCGGCTTCCAGAACATTTCAGGCTCGCTTTCAGAATCAGTTTATTCCGGGCAAGTAAGCCCTCGAGTCCGACGCAGTGTCGAGCTCAAGGGTAGATCTTGCACGTGCCACTTTTGGCAGTGGCTGTCAGAACGACAGCACGGGGGCTGGGTGGTGAATCTGGTCGTATAAGGTCCTTGCCAGCACTCCGATGGCAAGAATGAACAGCCCCGCGATGTAGGCGCAGGCGATTGCCGTGTGTGTGTCGAGCTGCAGACCGCCAAGGTATGCAGCGCCCATTGCAGACAGCCAGATTGACCAGCCAATTGCTCGGATGGTTCCCCAGCTCCAGAAATACGGCGCAGCGACGAGCGACATGATGCAAAAAGCCAAATACCACATTTCGGTTCCTCGTTCTGTGTAAACAGGATATCTGAGAGTAATGGGCTCGAGTCTGCTAAACTCGAGCCGGTCTGCTCTCAACCCGTCAGTGCGACGGGGTCTGGCGGCGCTTCGCTCAGTCTCTCCAGATGAGGTACCCGCACCTCGGGCACTTCATCGCTGTGGCGAAGCCCGGGCCGTCCGTCCCTGGGATTGTTTCTTTGGATGGTGACAACCTAGTGCCGTCCCGTTTGCAGTGGGGCCAGCGGGTGCTGGCAGCCCAGGTCAGGGTCAGGTTAATCACTGCCGCTAGCGGCAAAGCTAGCAGCGTGCACCATCCGATGGTCCTGGAGTCCAGGTTGACGGTGACCGCTAACGCGGACAACAGGCCGAAGCAGCAGGCGGCGCTCAGAAGATGGGTAATGCTGGCCCACGGCTCGCGCTTGTATCGCGTCAGCACGATGCCAAGAGCCAGGAAGAGCCCCCACCCAATCGCCATTACAACGATCTCGTTCAGTCTCATCGATTTCTCCATTCGGGGGAGCGAACTCCCCAGGTTTTCGGTGGTCCGGAAGTAATGCGCCTCTTGCTCCTTAACAAGAGGCAGATCAACTCCTGGCCCGTCCGAGTGTGGACGGTTACTTCTTGCGCTTGGATACGTAGTTCTGCGCACAACTTCGGCAGATGTACCGCTTGCGTCTGTCGCTGGGCAGTCTGCACCCGCATTGGATGCAACCGGGCCACAACTTGCCTGCGGCCGCGACTGCAATGGCCTGAACCAGACCGGCAACAACCACATACAGTGGCACAATCACCGCCGGATTGGCTGGTTTCGATGATTTGATGCCGAGCGTGGCCCCGAGCATCAGCGGCCAAGCCATCAAGCACACCAGGCTTAGCATGTGCGCCAGGTAAGTCACGGGCCCGTGGTGTTGCTTGCGTCCGGCGGCGATTCCCGCCCACAAGAAGATGAACCAGCAGAGCAGGAACAACGGCCAGTACTTCGTGTCTTGCATTTCGTTCTCCAGTCGGGGAGCGAACTCCCCAGGTTTTCAGTGGTCCGGAAGTAATGCGCCTCTTGCTCCTTAACAAGAGGCAGATCAACTTCTGGTCCGTCGGTGTGACGGATCAGTGACAGTACTTCTCCAACGCTAGAAGCACGAAGCAGTTGCACAAGCCGATCTCAGCCATCGCTACTGACGGTAGAACAGTGGATGTTAGGAGCGAGACACTGATGGCGACGATGCAAGCCACTATCGCAACGGCACACGTGGCGACGAACATCATCGCGGGTAGGCAGATGACCAGATTCCGCCTCAGGCTCTCTCCTGGCTTGATGTACTCCCAGAGGTGCAGCAATGTCGGCTTATTCAGCCATAGCCACACCGCCAGCCCCAGGTTGAGCACCAGGCCCTGAGTACTCAGGAGCCTGGTCGCGTCAGCGCTGAACTTGATCCCTGTGCCGGCGACCAATCCCATCAGCGCGAACCAGCCGAAGACGATCACGGCCAGGCCGGCAAGTGTCGCCTTTTCCTCTGTAGTCAGAAACATGTAACGACGCAGCGTAGCAGCAGTATTCATGTCATTCTCCTAGGGGTAAACCCCAGTTTCTGTAACCGGAAGTAATGCGCCTCTTGCTCCTTAACAAGAGGCAGATCAACTTCTGGTCCGTCCGGGTGTGGACGGTCTAGCTCGTGGCGAGGGGGAGGCCGATTTCGGTCATCTCTTCGTCGATGACCTGTGCCCTCCCATCCTTGATGCCGGGAATGGTCGTCAGCCTGGTCTTGGACCAGGTCTCCAGTTCGCCCATGGTGTTGATCCCAGCGCCGATCAACAGGTTGGCGATCTGAGTTGGGAAGATCTCGTGGGCTCCGCGGAGTCTCACGGCTTCCAGATGCATGTTCTCAATGGCCGCCTGGCGACGCCCGGAAGCGATAGCGGCTTCGTTGCCCTTGCCGGCCTCGGAGTTGCCGCCCGCGTAGGCGGTATCTTGCTCATCAAGGACACGAAACAGTTGTGCCTCTTCGTCTTCCGGCAACTCCTCGGCGGTGATCAGACAGTCAGCGGTGCGATCACCGCGAATCCCGACACCTCCGTTCCTCAGCACCAACGGGTGCTTGGCTGCAATAGCCGTTGCCACAGAGCCCTTGCCGCCAGACGCGGCGATGGCTCCGTCGAAATGTGCTGGCCACCTCGGGTCGTCTTTTCTCATCTCGATCAATCCCTTCCAGTGTTCATACAGCTTATTCGGAAGAAATGTGCTCGAGTGTGCGGTAACGCAACACACTCGAGCCTGTCGTCTTCCGACCCGTCATGGTGACGGGCTACTTCTTGCCGTTGGCGCGGTCGAGGATCCCGCTGAGCAGGGGGCTGGGGTGCTTGCGCAGCGCAGCCCGAAGCTTGTCCCTGTTGTACGCATAGGCAGCGAGCCGATCGTCCATTACCGCGATCTGCTGGTCGTGCTCCGACTCTTTGACATACACCGCGATGGCGTTGACCACGTAGCCCTTGGTCAACTCGTGATCATACTTGACTTTCTTCGCCAGCGCAACCTCGATCAGTGCGACCAGGCCGGCCGCTTCCTCGGGTGTGTCGGTGTTGCATCGACTGTACATCGGCAGCCGCTCATCAGCGAGCTTCTGCCAAAGATGCAGCCGGTCGAAGTTCATGGCCTCGCCGGCGGCGATGATGATCTCGCTGGGGAACATGTTCTTGTCAATCGCCGCGATCCGCTCATCATCAGTCATGACGATGCCGAACTTGTCCATTGCGTCCAGGCACTTCGTCAGCTCATAGGTCAGAGCTGACCCAGACACGCAGCCTTGAATCGTGTCGCTGACCATCTTTTCGATGATCAGTCTTCGTGCTTCGTCATTGTTCACGTTGATTCTCCAGTTGATGGGGAAGTAATTATCCCCAGGTTGACAGCAGTTCGGAAGAAATGTGCTCGAGTGTGCGGTAACGCAACACACTCAAGCATGTCGTCTTCCGACCCGTCATGAAGGACGGGGGTTACTTGATGACCTTGAACTGGCAGATGATGAACCCCGTGTATTGCCAGCAGCCCTGCGCGCTGCCGACGTTCAGCCCAGCCTTGCTGGTGATGCCGTTGGGCATCGCTACCGGTGTGGTCGCCCCGTTGCGGTAGATCTGCGTTGACCCCCAGAGGTACCGGAGGTGGTACGGCCTGGTGGTCGTAACGGTCAGGCCGCTCTTGCCTACGATTTTGCCACCGACGATCGTGTCAGTGATCGCCGAAGTGCTGTCTGACCACAACCGACTGATTGCGCTTCCGGCGGTGGTCGTCGGCAGGACTATGCGCGCGCGAGTGTTCTTGGCTGTGGTCTCGACGGTGCCATTGTGGTAGTACAGCACCACGGCCACGATGTCGCCGATCTTGGCGCTGACAGGGTCAGACCACGTCGTGCTCTTGGTTGTGATGTTGACTCCCCTCAGCATCTCGTAGTCCCCCTGGAGGTAGTTGAACCTCGGGGTCGATCCCTTGATTCCCTCCAGACGGAGGATGGGATTACCAATGTTCTTGGCCATCTCCTGCCTCAGCTCCGCGACCAACTGGTCGCTGATCTGCGCCGGGGTGTCGGGTGACGACACAACGTCGGTGGACGCCGCGTCATCGTGGGTGGTCGGAATGTCGACCATGCTGCCTCCGCAGCCGGCCAACAGAGCGATGGCGAGAACGGCAAGGCAGATCATAGTGTAGCGGTACATGTCGGTAAACCTCGGGCGGATGGAGTAACGCCTGCGCAGAAAAAGCGCCTGCGTTATCTCCGAAAACCGTTCCGGTACTTTGACTTTCCGGAAGAAACTTGCGCGAGTACCCTTGTGGGGCACTCGCGCTTGTTGTCTTCAGGCCCGTCCGAGGGACGGGAGGCAGAGCGTTAGCCCTTGCCGACGATGAACGCGACGCGTGCGTACCAGTAGTAGTAGGTCCCGCCGCCGCCGCCTTTGCCCGTGACGCCGACGCCGTCCGTGTAGGGCGGGTAGACGCTGAGGCTGGCGGCGACGGTGCCGGGACCAGTGACGATATAGGCCTGGCCACCGGTAGCGATCATGACGTTGGTCGGCTGGTCAAGGTAGGCCGAGGCCACCAGAGACATGCGCGGGGCGGCGACCTTCTTGCCGCTGACGAAGTTGTACCAAGTAGGCACGAGGAAAACCTTGTCCCCGATACGCATCTGGTAGCGTCCCGTAGCGTCCTGGATGTATTCGCCGCCGCTGTTGGGATTGATGGCGACAGCACGCATTACTACGTTGCCGCTGCCCTTGCCAACGATCTGCAGGCGGAACACATATGCGGGCACGCCAGGTGCGCTAGCCCGAATTGTGTAGAAGCCAGGAGTCCGAAGATCCCAGGCGCCGACTACGATCTGGGGCATTACCTGCCCGAACTCGTTGACGACGCGATAGCTCCACATGACCCCACCCTTGCCGGTAATTCCGGCGACGATGCGATCAATCGCAGCGAAGCCGAAGTAGCCACTGGGGCCGATGAACTTGCGGCCTGCGTAGGCGCCGAGAAGCTGGCTGTGCGTGCCGTTGAGCAACCGCGGTGCGTGGATGGTGACAGTCGGGTCGCCGCCCTTTTCGGCACTCAGCGTGTCGACATCGGCGGGCAAGTCCTTGCTCATGAGCGTGAAGTCCTTGGCGACGCAGTTCATACCTTGCGTCATTTGAGCAACGGTCAGCGGTACGGCTTCGGGAACCTCCGTAGGCGCGGCGTTAATCTGCGACGTGACGCCAGACAGACCGGCGCCATCTCCGCCGCAGCCGGCGAGAGACAGAGCCATCAGGGCGAACAGTGCGACGACCAGCAGCGCAGAATGCATCTTCATGGTAAACCCTCCAGGCGAACGTACGGTATCTGGCGCGTATAAGCGCCATTAACCTTGTGCCAGCTTGTGCTGACGAGGACGCGTCTCATATTTTGAGACAGGTCGCTATTCAGCAAAAATTGACAACACCACACTTTAGCATATTTGAGATCAAATGTCAATAGTTGAAGATGAGCTGAATATCTGCTAGGTTTAGATCAAACAACTAATTGGAAAGGTGGAAATGTACAATATTGCTCTGTTCTCGACTTTGGGCTTGTCAGTTTTGGCGGTTATCTATTCTCTCTTAAAATCAATGTCAATTAGGAAGAATCCCTCTGGTTCGAAAAAAATGTTCGACGTCTCCAAATCTTTGGTGGCTGAAATGAAATTAAAACATGCGCAAAATCTTAAAGACTTTGCCTTGGTGGCTATTGTGCTTTTTACCGGAATTATTTACGCCTTTGGCTGGCAGTCGGCAACGTGTTTTTTGGTTGGGGCTGTATTATTTTCTCTAATTGATTACTACTTGATGGGGATTTCAACCAGTACAACTCTTCGCTTGGCCGAAGCGGCCAGGTCGGGAGTAATGGACGCTTACAAAATAAATAATAATTTTTCTTCCTCGGCGGCAGTATTGGTTGCTGGGTCTGGACTGTTTTTAGTTAGCCTGACCCACTTCTTCTTTAAGGATTTAGCAACACTTTTGGCGTTGGCCTTAAGCGCAATTTTAGTTTCAATTTTCTCTTGGAGAGGTGGAAAATTAAATTTTATTGGCTCATATGTTGCAGCTTTGTCTGCCGCAGTTATTTTGACTGGCGCCAGCAAGGTGAGCTACCAAAATATTGAGCTTTTGCCATTATTGTTTGCCGGTCTTGGGATTGTTGCTATGATTGTTGGCCAATTATTCGCCAGACTTAACTCCAAAACATTGAACATTTCCGCTGTGCTCTATCGCTTGGTGGCGGTTTTTTCAGTATTGTTTTTAGCCGCCGCATATTTTGGACCAAGATATATTTTCGCTATTTCAAATATTCATGATTTGCTAAAACTAGCTATCGCCCTGGTGGTTGGCCTAGTAGCTGGCTTGGTTGCAATATTTGTTCGCCAAATTTCAAAAATTATGCCGACAATTATAATCGCAGTTGCGATTTTAGTTGCCAACTACTTGGCCGGTGTCTACGGTTTGGCTTTGACAGTGATTGGCTTATCATTTATTTGGCCGCTTATATTTGCAAACAATTTATTTGTCTACCTAACCAAAAATGCCGCCATTATTGCGGACGGGGCCGAGATGGCACCTGCTGCCGCAGAGAATATTGAGTTACTCGCGAGCGGAAATTTAAAAACCACCGGTTATTTTATTTCGCTTTGTGGATTGGTGGCCGTTGCAATACTAGCGTTCTATTTTGGCAGATTTACCAATTTTGGTTTTGCCTTTATTGGTCCAAAGCTTCTCCCGGGACTGTTACTCGGAGGTGCTATGACATACATTATTTCTTCTGAGTTGGTGAACAACAAAATCCTTAAACTCGCAATTGTTGTTTTGGCTGCCATTGTTGCCGGCCTCGCATTGGAACCTGTCTTTTTGGCTGGGCTTTTGGCCGGCGCGATTTTAGTTGATATATTGGTTAGCCAGGCAGTTTCAGCAGAAGTATTAGCTGTGACAATTGTTGGAGTTTTGTTGGTTGATTTCATTCAGAGCCCATATACTTTGATGGTACGAGCAGCAATAGTTGCCGTGGCAGTGGTAGTACCGGCCGCATCTTGGATTATTAAGAAGATTTATGACGGAAGAAAAGCCAAAATTGCAAACTAGCCAAACTTTGGTAGAGGAGTTTCAACTGCTGCTGAAATCTGGTGTCAAATTGGACAATGCTGCCACAAAGGTTTTTTTAAATAAAATTTTGAGTTCTAAATAAAGCATTCTACGGTCGGAGCTATTGTAATATCACTTCTAGATTAGTATTATTTAATTGTGGCAAAGAAGAAAACTATTAAAGCAACTGAAGAATTAAAGAATCAAGGAACTGAAGCAAAAAAGTCTCGGGTTAAAATTGCCAGAGATGGAATAATGCAGTTGCGTGATAGGATTCAGTTGTGGAGACGGATAAAATGGCCGATTATTGGAATCGGTTCTCTTTTGATTTTATTCTTAATCGCACTAGGCATCTACTCCGTTGCCTATGGCAAAACGACATATCGCAATGTTTATGTTGGTGACATTAACTTGGGCGGCAAAAAGAAAGCTGATATTGTACCAATTTTGAAGCCGGCAGTTGATGGGTTTTTGAAGTCAGATGTTATCTTAAAATACCAGCCGGAAACAGGCGATGTTAAAGAGTACAAAATTTCGACAGCGGATCTTGGTTTATCATATGACGCCGATAAAACTGCTGGAGATGTTTATGCGGTTGGGCGCAATCGCAGCATTGCTGTTAGTTTCTATCAGCAGTTTAAGACTTTATTTGTTAAATACCATGTTGATGCCAATTATGCGATTAATCAGGATGCGCTGAACAAAAAAATCTCCGATATTGCAGCGGAGGTTGATGTGCCAGAGAAAGATTTTGGTTTGAAATATGCTGGTAATGGCGTTTTTGAACTAACATCGGAGAAACAGGAAGGCCGCAGAATTGACCAGGGTCAATTAATTTCTAATATCAAAACTCTAATTTCTAATATCAAACAAAACCAGATTTCTTTTAAATCCCAAACTTTTGTTCCGCAAATCACTACTGAAAATGCTCAGAAGGGGCTAGCGAATGCTAACAAAATTTTAGCAGCCGGGCCGCTAACATTGTCCAGCGACAGTCAGAAGTTTACTTTAGACGTTGATACGATTGCCGGCCTAATTGGGTCTAGGCCGAAAAAGAAGGAAATGGAAATTTACACTCTTGCAGACAAAAATACCAAGCAGGTTGTGGCAATTGCTAGTCAAATTGATAAAGTTGCAGGAAACGCTATTCTAGCAGCCAAAGACGGTAAGGTTATTGTCTCCGCTGATTCCCAATATGGTGCACAGTTGGACCGGGATCAGGCGAAAATTGATATTGAAAATGCTTTGATGGCAAGGATTGCTTCTGGCTCAATAGACAATCCAAGCACAGTTGTGTTAAAAATCAAAAAAATATCGCCGGAAATTGATTCGGCCAAGTTGGCGTCTTATGGTTTAACTGAACTGGTTGCAACTGGTACGACAAATTTTGTTAAGTCTCCTGCCAACAGAGTTCATAATATTACAATTGGCGCTGCGGCAATTAATGCAACCTTAATTAAGCCGGGAGAAGAGTTCTCGACCTTAGGCAAACTAGGCAAAATTGATGCCTCAACCGGTTATTTGCCAGAGCTGGTTATTAAAAATAATAAGACTGTTCCGGATTACGGCGGCGGTCTTTGCCAGGTTTCGACCACACTGTTTAGAGCGGCGCTGAACGCCGGAATGAATATTACTTCGCGTCAGAATCATTCATATAGAGTGTCGTATTATGAGCCGCCAATTGGCATGGATGCAACGATTTTTGACCCGGCACCGGACTTTAAATTTGTTAATAATTACTTGAGCTATATCTTTGTTCAATCAAAAATTGTCGGCACAAAAATTACCTTTGAATTTTATGGCACAAAAGATAGCCGCCAAGTAACAATTAGCGACGCAGTTGGATATGATTACGTTGAGCCGCCAGCAGCGGTTGAAACAGTTGACCCGGCATTGCCAGTAGGGACCAGAAATTTGGTTTCACACGCACACCAAGGTGCTTCGGCTAAATTTCATTACAGAGTTTCAAAAGATGGAACAGTTTTGCAAGAAACTGATTTTCTATCAAAGTATATAGCTCTACCAGAAATGTGGATGGTCGGACCGCCCGATCCTGCGGCAGTACCAGCTGTTGACCCGGCTGCAACACCTGCACCAACAACTTAAAGAGTATTATTTAGATCTAAAATAAAAAAAGTGGGCAAGCGCGGTAAGGCGCCTGCCCGGGTCCAGTTCTTGTGCCAGATCAATCAAACCCGCCGAAGTATGCTCGTTCGGGACCGATGCGGAAGATACCCTTCTTGTCAGAATATATCCGCTCCAGGTCGCCACGTTTCGTGGTGACCTTCTTCAGCTTACCAGTCTCCAGCGTCCAAATGAAGATGTCCCCGGTCCCAAGCTCGTCGCGCTCGAAGACCGCAACCCGCTTGCTGTCAGCCGAGAACACCGGCGTAGACAGCCAGCGTGAGCGGCCATCATAGCCGTATTCACAGCCGTCTAGCTGGTATTCGGTCTTGCCCGACTTGACATGGATTTCATCGTAGGTGGCTTGCTCGTAGCCATCGATGCAAGGGGTGATATTGTTGACCCAGCAATACCACTTTCCGTCAGGGGATTTCGCCTGATCGGTCAGCTTTGGTACGTATTGGGGATGACTCGCCCACTCTTCGCGATCATAATCCTGCTGAAGCTGTTGGCGATAGGCTTTCGTTTCGGCATCCGGCTTCAGCGGGTCAGACGACGTGACATCTTCTGAGTCTAGAGCTGACGGATCTGGTCCGCAGCCGGAGAACAGGGCCATCATTATGAGTATCGCGGCTACAAGCAGTCTACTGTGCATGGAAACACCTCGGAGTCAGTATTTGTCCAGATTGACGAAAACAATATATCATAAATAAGATTAAATGTCAATCAGAAAAAGGGCCTATTGATTAATAGGCCCTTTTCTAATCGTCGGAAATATTCTAGCTTTTGGTGGCTTTAATGAATTCGCGGAAAAGTGGATGAGGTCGATTTGGCCGCGACTTAAATTCCGGGTGGAATTGCGACGCGACAAAGAATGGGTGATTTTTTAGTTCAATTATTTCTACCAAGTTTTGCTCTGGGTTGACGCCGGCGATTACCAGGCCGGCTTTTTCTAGCTTGGCGCGGTAGTTGTTATTAAATTCAAAGCGATGGCGGTGCCGTTCAGAAATTATCGACTGGCCATAAGCTTTTGCGGCAATTGTCCCTGGGGTTAATTTACACTTATATGCTCCAAGGCGCATAGTCCCACCTTTTTCTTTGACTTTTGCTTGGTCGCGCATAATGTGTATCACCGGGTTTTTGGTTTTTGGATTAAATTCCTCGGAGTTGCAATCAGCCGTACCTAAAACGTGACGGCAAAACTCAATGGTGGCAATTTGCATGCCCAGGCAAAGTCCAAGGTAAGGAATATTATTCTCTCTAGCATAACAAGCCGCTGCAATTTTCCCCTCGATTCCGCGATTACCAAAACCGCCAGGCACAACAATTCCAGCATAATCTTTGAGCAATTTTTCAGCGCCCTGTTTTTCTATTTTCTCCGAATCAATCCAGCCGAGTTCCAGCTCTAGGTCGCTCCACCAGCAGGCCGATTTTAAGCTTTCAGTAACGGAAATATAGGTGTCGCGCATTTCCATGTATTTGCCAACAATAGCGATCTTAATTTTCGGTTTATCAGCCTCAATTTTCTCAACTAATTTTTGCCACTCGCCATCGGATTTTTTCAGGTTCAATTTCAATTTGCGGCCAACAACGTCACCTACATGAAATTTCTCCAGTAGCATTGGAACTTTGTAAACGCAGTCCAAGGTTTCGACCGGAATAACAGCATCGGCGTCGACTCCACAGAAAACTGAGATTTTATCCAACTGTTTTTTATCAATCGGATGATCTGCGCGACAAAAAACCAGGTCTGGTTGTATGCCGTAGGTAGCCAAATCACGAATTGAATTTTGCAGCGGTTTAGTTTTTAATTCTCTGGTGGTCTCCATCCATGGAAAGAATCCAACATGTAGATACAACGTATTCTCGGTTCCGAAATCGCGGCGCATCTGGCGAATACCCTCAAGAAAATGAACGCCTTCGTAGTCGCCAATTGTGCCGCCGATTTCAACAATAATAACATCAGCGCTAGACTTTTTGGCCGCATCCAGCATGCGTTTTTTAACCTCGTCAGTCACATGGGGAATCATTTGAATCGTTTTACCCAAGTAGTCGCCGCGGCGCTCATTTTCCAGTATTGCTTTGTATATTTGGCCCGACATCACCGAACTTTCGCGCGAGAGGTTTTGATCAATAAAGCGTTCGTAATGCCCTAAGTCGAGATCGGTTTCGGCTCCATCATCTGTGACAAAGCACTCGCCGTGCTCGGTTGGATTAATAGTGCCGGCATCGACGTTATAATATTGATCAAACTTCATAATGAAAATTTTTTTCCCACCGCGTTTCAAAATATTGCCAACTGATGCTGCAATAATTCCTTTGCCCAAACCAGAAAGAACTCCACCAGTAACGAAAATGTACTTTGCCATATATCCTCCAAAATTAATTATCAATAAACGCAAAAACTCCCAGTTAGGTGCGAAAAAGTCAGGAGTTTTTTTTATTGACTATTCAATTATAAAAATATCATATGTCATTGAT
>JBAXAF010000016.1:0-26750 GCA_037142675.1 Candidatus Berkelbacteria bacterium
CGGATCAAAGCTTGTTTGGCAGCTCCCCGAGGCTTTTCGCAGCCTACTACGTCCTTCTTCGGCTACTTCTCCCAAGGCATCCACCATATACCCTTATACTGATTTAACTTTTTTTCCACAGAGCCCAACTTGCGTTGGTCAACGTGGAATTTTGACTAGCAATTACTGATTGCATCCTTGCGGATGAAAGTAATTGTTGTTTGCTTCGCCAAAGTAGGCCTTTTAACTACTTTGTTTCTGCACTCTTCTAAATTGCTTTGTGCCTAGGTATTAAACACTCGGCCTCTGGTAACGCCAGATTTAGTTGAGTTTCAATCGGAAGAATTATTTATAGTCCACACTTTCATCCTCGGCGGATTACAGCGGGACTTCCGTAAATGAAATTACATTTTATTTACTATATTTAGTTGTTAAAGTTCGAGTTAAGAATCTCAACTTGTGAGTCCCTTATCTCACAATTGGTATCCTTTTTTTGATTTCATCTGTGACAATCTGTGCAAATGATCTGTGTAGTCGAATGATTAAAATTCTTTTTTGATTGTGCCAATCTCTTAGAAACAAAATTCCGCCAGCGGCGGATAATGAACCAACAAAAATTGTCGGCTGAATTATCTTGCCACCACCTCTCTAAATTGTTGAGAGTTTAACATAAACTTTTTATTTAACTCCATTGAAGTCCAGTGGACGTTTGGTCCAAAGCTGCACAAATGGGATAATTTCAGAGGAAATCCTCATGAAATGTTTGCGTTTTGTGTGTAAATTGATCTTAGCAAACGATTGTTGGGATGTCAACACTTTTTGAGATCAAAAAGTATATTCGCAAAATATTCTCTTCAGAAGCTAGTTAAGCTTATTATTTAGGCAAAAGTGATTTCATTTGCTTGGCGATTAGTTTGATGGCACGAAGCGGGCTCAAGCGATAAAAAAAACTCATTGTTTTGCAGTCGCTACCGAGAAATATTTGCGGTTGATTTTTTTCAATTCCACTCACGATTAATCGTGCTGCTTCGCTGGCCGGCAAAGTTTTGTACTCTTTCCCGCCTTCAATCTTTGGAATTTCGATGCCCGAGTTTTTTGTTATGTTAGTTGCCGTTGCACCAGGGAAAACAATAGAAACATGAACGCTGGTGTCGATTAGTTCGGCGTATAATCCTTCGGTCAAAAGTTTTACTGCCGCTTTTGATGCGCCATACACACTTTGGCCTGGCACCGGCAAAAATCCACCCATGCTGGAAACATTAGTAATATAAGCCTCTGGTCGTTTTAACAGCTGTGGCAAAAAAGCCTTTATCATATACAAAGTGCCGTAAAAATTAACATTCATGACTTTTTCTATTGCATCCCAGTCCAAATCATTGACTCGAACAAATGGCTGGATTATTCCTGCGTTGTTGATTAAGACATCGATATCTTTTTGCTCGCTAGCTAGCTTCTCGACCGCGACCTTGTCTGATACATCCAAAGTATGAGTGATAAAACTCTCACTTTCCCCAACTTCCTTTTTCAACGCATCCAACGATTCCTGCCGCAAATCTACGGCCAAAACTTTGTTACTTTTTTTCAACAATGCCAAAACCAATTCCTTTCCAATTCCACTCCCAGCACCAGTGACAAGCACAAATTTATTTTCTAATTTCATAAAACCCTCTCAATTAATTTACTCTATTTTATCACAAAAAAAGAAGCGGCGTTGTGCCGCTACTCGACGAATTGTGTCCAAACCTTGCGTGGCAGGACAACACGAATTTGTGACTCGAACTCCTCCGGAGTAGCAGACACGTGGACGAAGTTGGCAGCCGTATCGAATGGCGGCTGAGCCTTGCCGAAACGCTTCAGAAGATCGCCGCGGATGCAGTCAGTGGCCAGCACCTCATCGACTTTGGTCGGGCCCACCAATTCTTTGACCCGACGAATGGCATCTTCGCCCTCCCAGATCATGGCTACAACCGGACCAGTCTGTATGAAGACTATTGGCTTGGCGTGGTACAACTCACGCTTGCTATCTGCGTAGAGCCCAGCCGCCTGTTTGTCATTCAATCTCATCTGCTCTTGATAAACGCAGAGAAATCCTGCCCGCCCCAAAACTTCCATTACGTAGCGGATGACCTCAACGCGGTCGTTGCTCGGCTTGATTAAAACAAAAGTGCATTCCATCACGCACCTCCAGTTCGCAAAGAGTATATGAACATTAACAAAATGAGTTGTTTTTTACAATCAAAAAAACCGCTTTCGCGGAATTTACTTTGGTGGACCCGACAGGAGGCTCACGCGCCTTCGGCTTATAGAAACCCACGGTTTCTATAATCTTCCTCTGCGGGAAACTCCCGTTTCCCGACCCCTTCCCGTTCGACTCCTTTTTCAGAACCGAACACAAACAAAAAAAGACCAACATAAAGTTGCTCTGTTTTATTTGGTGGAACGCAATATTACAGGTCAGGAATATAATAATGAACTCAACAGAATTAGTTTATATACCAGAAATGAAAATCAAGAATTTTTACTAACCATTAAATAAACAGTTGATTTGTTATTTTCTTTGTTTGGCGGTTTCAAAATGGCTACTAACAATCGCTACCATACAAAACTTTTTGCTAACAGTAAAATAGAATAATCTGGCAGTACCTTGTATTTTGTGCTCTTTCATCTCGGCATCTATCGGTAAAGATTGCTTGAACACTTTCTTATATTCTCCAGCGTTTATTACTGGGAAAAAATCAATTCCACTCTCCTTGAATTGTTTGGGGTCTGATAATTTTCCAACTTTTCTAATTACTTTTAATGCTTCTCGAGCAGTATTGTGCTGAAGTTTGTCAACCTCGCATATATCATCGTTATAATAAACATACGAAATTGAAAAAAGATGATCTTCAGGGTCATCTTTGTTAGGTGACAATGCTACACTATTTGGGATCATTCCGTGCGAGAATTTCGAAACATTATCAGAGATCAATTTTTTTAGCTTCTTCTTTTCTCGCATCTGTTAATCTTTTACGGTAGTAAGTTTTCATTGTTTCCAAAGAAATTTCGTTGTCGGAAATTGTTTTAGATTCTATATCACCCCTGGCTTCTTGCCACGGTAATTCATTGTGAGTTAGCTCTTCAAGGTAGTCTGCATCATATTTGCCATAAACACGCCAGACTTCATCTATAATTTTATTGTTTTTGACGTCATCTTTTACCCCACTATCAACCGCTTCAGTGATTGAACCGAATCCAAAAACTTTGTACTGTTCCCAAATAGAACGAATAGCAGGGCCATGGATCCATGCCTCAATTTTTTCTGTGAATAACGGGTTATCTTCAATGGCAAGGTTCCATGCTTGAGCGTAATACAAAAGCTTTTGTAGCTTTTTGTTAGTAAGAGTTTTGCCTTCTTGACTAGCTTTCCAGAGAAAATACTTTGCAATAAGATGTGCAGAAATAGTATTTTTCCTAACTTCCAATGTTTTCATAGAACTTTTTTTATTTGGTTTAATTGTAACATGCCAATGAAAACTATCAAACTAAAAAATGGTTGTCAATGTTGTTTGTACTTTCTTGGAGCCTATTTTTTATCCATTTTAATTTTTGTACTTGCAAAAATACCCAAAATTATTAGTCCGATCAAGGGCAATATCCAGGTATCATTTTTGAAAAACTTTGCCCAATTTGGAATATTTTGGCTATTTAAATCTTCAACTGCTTCGGGGCTACATGGCCCTCTGTCATCATTCATGCAAACGGTTTCTCCTGTATAAATCATTTCTCCTTTGGGCAAATAGTGATTGGCATAATATGCCAGTACAACTAGAACGGTACAAGCTATCCAGATAATGACAAACGAAATAAACACTATCTTTTTTTTGAATTGTTTCATAAATAATATTAGTTATTGTTTATTGTCTGCGTTTAAAATAAAGTATCTAAGCCATTAAAACTTTTGTTTCTGTATTGTTCGTTGCAATTATCGATTGTATCTTGCTTGGTTTTCTCTGCACTGTCCCAAAATCTTTGATCGGCAAGTACTGATCCGTCTGCTTTTGTCGTCCCATTTAATTTCATGTAAGCCCAGTAGTCTGAATCTGCCTTGTTCAAGCAGTGCTGTAAGCCATTTTTTTGTCTCCTCTCGAGATCTGCCTCGTCGGCCTTAGCTTTATTTTCTGTATCTAATTTAATTTGTTGCTGTTTTTCTTCAGACTTTTGCTTGTAGTACTGGGTTGCGAAAATACTGCCTCCAATAATTACAGCAATTAAAATCGCGGTAACGGGCATAATCCAATTTTGTTTATTATCAATTTTCTTTTTTTCTTTTTCCATTTTTTCTCCAGATTCTTAATTATTGTAATTTTGGTTGATTAGAAGAATTTTCTAAAAAGTCGCCCCTGATTGATTTTATTCTCTGGTCGACTTGGTCACCTAAAAAATTACAAGTTTTAGCCCTGGCAATTAAATCTTCGACTTCAATGATTGATGTGTTAATTCCACCAATTTTTCTTTCCCGTGCAGTTTTGTCGGTTATATATTTTTCCAGGTCTGATCCCTCCGCTGGATATACTGTCGCTATCGCATCATAGTACTTGGCATCAGCTGAAATAATTGCGTTTTCTTTTACTAAATCTGTTTTCAAACCATAGAGTGACTCAATAGTATTAATTTTGTCCCAGCCAGAGCAAGTGTCTTCGTCTCTGATGGCATAGGTGATAAATAATATACCTGCAGCCGCAATTAAAATTATGGTAAATAAGTTTGATGCTAATAATAAAAAGAACTGTTTGCCGAATCTTTTTGCTAGTTTTTTATCAAAGTGTAACTTCATTGCTTTGACTATTACCCACTTTTTCTGTTATTTTAGTAAGTATTTGAGTTTAAACTCTTTTATTTTTTCCCTTGAAAATAGACAATTTATGTAATATTTTCGACTTTTTAGATATTTTTGAGGGTTTTTTGTTAGTTTTTTATCAATTAAGATCAGCTAGACCTTATCACTACATATATTATACTACAAGCTGTCTGTGGAGTGAATACAATTTGTCTCGTACGATTATTGTATGCAGACACAAGAAGATTTTCTCAAAAACTTTGGCAAGAGGTTGGCTGAAGTTAGAAGAGCCAAAGGAATAACTCAAGAAAAACTTGCTGATGATATTGGTGTACACCGCACTTATATTGGTTTTATCGAACAGGGAAAACGAAATCCTGGCATCTGGAATATTCAAAAGATCGCCGAATCATTGAAAGTTGACATTAAAAACTTGTTTTAGTTTTTTGTTTGGAGTTGCCGAATTTTAGCCAACGATTTTGTTGAGCTATTTTTGTTTATGGTATATAACTAAGAAGTAAAAATAATACCAGGGGTGGTATGCAAAAAGAGTCAAATCCGTATCAAAAAATACAACATGTGCTTTTTTTGATCGAGCAAGAAATGATCATCAACGATGAGGAATCGATTTTTTTAGATAGTTCGTTATTCGGTGAGAATTCAGAAGATTTACATAGTTATGGCCCCATCTTCTCAAAACTTTTAAGGGACGGCGTGATTTTAAAAGACTCCTGGGAATTTGTGGACCACGAACACAGGCAAGAATTTCCCATGGATCCTCTTTTTGGTTATCGAATTATTATTGATGAATCGGTTTTTCCCGAATATAAAAAAAGAATCAATAAACTAGCCACTAATCATGACCATGGCATAACAGAGATGTGTAACAGAAAAATTATCAGATTCAACGCCGAAAAATCTTGCTTGGAATTAGATGAGTCAATAATTGAAATTCCACCTTCATCATGGGAATATTATATTTGTCTTCATATATTTACGGCCGATCCAGGAAATCACATAGCAGAAATTGATGTCATTAACGATTGGGATAAAGCTGGGTCTAAGACATGCGTGCGTTCGGTCTATGATGCTGTCGGAAGGGTTAATAAAAAAATTAAAAATAAATTTGGGATTCAAAAAATGTTGACTTGCAGAGGAGGTTACATCTGGACCACCAATAGCTCTATTGAAAATTAACAGTTCAGCAGATATTTTATCTTGATTGGATTTGACGAGTCTCACTTGACTCGTTTTTTTCTAATTTGACTCAACTCCAGGTCTTTAAACTAGATCTTGAGAGTCATTAATATCGCCCCTAGTATGCCCCTCAGGAATGACTCTCCCTGAGGGGTTTTTAATAAAAAGGAGTCAAACTGATGAAAAGAAAAATTAGAGTAAAAACACGCCTGAAACTTTTCAGAAATGGAAAGTTGGTACTAGATTGCACAAAAAGAAAAAACTCTCAAATATTGCTTCAACTCGAGCACGTTCCCCACGACAAAAGCTATGTCAGAGTCGACTACCCTGGTGTTGGGTGGAATGATTCTTTCCATGAAAATGATGAGTCACTAAAAATGGCATTGAGTTCTTACTTGGAAAAATCATTATTAGACTTTGCAGGTATAAAAGGAGAATCAAAATGAGTCAGGATTACCAGCAATTAATTAACAAACTTAAAATTGAAATTGTGCTTTTTGAGCAACCGAACGCAGTTTTGGCACGAGTGAAAATTGATCTTGTTGACCCTCCCATTGTAATTCAGGGGTACACAATTAGAAAAAATGAAGCAGAAAATAAGTTATATGTGTCTCCACCATCTTATCCATCAAGATTCAAAAAATTTTGCTCGATTGTTTGGTCGCCTAATGACTTCTGGAAACTCTTAGAGAATAAAATCCTTGATGATTACAAAAAGAAAACTGGTCATTTAGATGCAAATGATGAAATTGATATTAGCGAGATCAAATTTTGAATCTCTATTAGATACTTACTTAATATTAATTAGGATTTAATTATATTCAATACAATCTTTTAAGATTGAATAAGTATTAACTATCACAATTATTTTTCAAAAAATGAATTTCGTGTGTGTTCGCTGACACCCTATTTGCTAACCACCCCCGTCTCCCCCCGATCGACATAAATTATTGGCAGTAGAAAAATGCAATTAACTCAAGCAGATTTAACTGAATACAAAAAACTTGTCAAAGCGAGATTTGGCAAAGACATCACAGATGCGGAAGCTTTGGAGGACGCTTTGAGTTTGATTCAATTTGTTGACTCGGTTTGTAAATTGCCAGACACATGATGACATGGTTGCTCATATTTGATACAATATGCTTACTAGACAAGACAACGCAATAGAAGTTTTTTGTAAAAGTGAGGCAGTAGCCGTTTCTTGTCTAGTAACTTGAAACTTCTTGCTATTGCCTCTCTTTTTATAGGAAAAATAACATGACAAAAGAAAAATTCTTCATCTATGCACGCAAATCGACCGATCGCGGAGACAATCAGATTGAATCGTTGCCCGATCAAATCAAATTCCTGAAGCGAATCGCCCAAGAGAAGGGGTTACAAGTTGTTGATATTATCCAAGAGGCGAAATCAGCCAAAGAACCCTTTATTCGCCCGCTTTTTACCACTATGATCAACCGAATCCAAAAAGGCGAAGCCAGTGGAATTATCTGCTGGAAACTTGACCGTTTGGCCAGAAATCCAGTTGATGGTGGAACTATCAGTTGGATGCTCCAAGAAGGCACTATAAAACGCATTGTCACTTTCGAAAAAGAATATCATCCAGAAGATAATGTTTTAATGATGTCAGTTGAAATGGGCATGGCGAATCAATATTCTAAAGATCTTCGCACAAATATATTAAGAAGTGCTTTAAGTAAATTTGAGCGAGGTGAATATCCAAGCCGTGCTCCCATAGGCTATATCAATGTTCGAGAGAGCAAGAAGAGCGCGCATGTCGAAAACGACCCCGACCGCTTCGTATTAGTTCGAAAAATGTGGGAGATGATGTTAACTGGCAATTATAACCCCCAACAGATCTGTGATATTGCTAACAGGGATTGGGGCTTAACCACAAAACCAAGAGGGAAATATTCAGCCAAGCCATTAAGCCACAGTTTGATCTATAAGACTTTTAGCAACATTTTTTATACTGGATACATGGAATATCACGGCACTCAATACAAGGCTACTCATGAGCCAATGGTTACACTCGAAGAATTTGATTGTGTGCAAAAGTTTTTAGGTGCCAAGGGGAAAACTAGGGCTAAAACTCGGGACTTTGCCTACACAGGGGCTGTTCAGTGTGAAGTTTGTGGTTGCGCTATTACTGCTGAAACGAAGGCAAAAGATATTAAAAGTACTGGTCAGATAAAGGAGTACACTTATTACCATTGCACTCACAAAAAACGAGATTTTTATTGTTCAGACAGAAAAAACACACCCGAAACTGAGATAGAGAAGCAAATAATTGAGAGGTTGGGAGAAACTAAATTGCCAGACGAATTTTTTGATTTTGCTCGAAATAAATTGAAGCGATCTAATGAGGAGGAATTTGGAGAAAAAGAAATTATCACAAAAAGTGCCCAAGATGAGGTCTTGAAATGTGATGAAAAACTAAAAAGACTCCTGGACTCTAAAATTGAAGGGTTTATTGACAGCGATGAATATGTTGCCAGGAAAAATGAAATCAATAGAGAAAAAGCTTTAGCAGTGGAGAGATTGGAAACTGCCGAGAAGAAAATTAATAATTGTACTGAAGTAATTGAGAAAGCAGTCGACTTTGTTGCTTATGCAAAAATTAACTTCTTAAAAGGCGACAAACAACTTCGTAGAGAGATTTTAATCACTCTTGGTAAGAACCTAACACTTAAGAACGGAATATTGTCTGTGGGAGATCGTTTTTGGCGTGAGCCGTTTGCGGAAATTGCAAAATCTTATCAACAAAAAAATGCTAGGTTAGAACCAGCATTTTCCCGCTCCGGGAGCTGTAAAAGTGTTATATCTGAAGACATAAAGTCGTTGTGGTGGACCCGACAGGAGTCGAACCTGCGACCTCCTCAGTGCAAATGAGGCGCTCTACCAACTAAGCTACGGGCCCAAGACTAAAAAATTATATTACATTCGAAGCTAAAAGTCAACCAATTAGTACTTAACCAAGAATACAAACGCAAAAATAAATATGGCAGCACCCAATAAACGATAAAACGTAATAGTCCCACCGGGCCCAAGATATTTTTCAATCCAATCTTGTCTTCCGGTGATGTTGGTTAGAGGATAAGCAAAATAAAGTAGTGATAACCCAAGTGCCAAAAAACCTAAAAATTCTAAAAATTTCATACTTCCATTCTAGCGTAATATTAGCCAAAGAAAAATAGCCGCAATTGCGTATTGCGTCAGGAGACCGAACCACATTGGCGTTTTAATTTGCTGAATTTTGGAATGGAATTGGTGAAACTGTTTGAAAACATTAAATTTCCGCAAACGCTTGCTCCATAGCGGATTATTATCAACAAAATCAGGGAATATTCCGCCAAAAGCACCCCAAAACATCCCGGCAGCTAGCATGTTGTGAGAGTAAAAATAGCCAAAAACGATAATTGCTAAAATAATGTCAACGGCCACCAATGCGTATTGGCCAACGGTATTAGGATCATCTTCGCTCCTACCAGCAGCATCGTCCGGGCCATCATTGTGCGGAATACAATCGAGGAATAAATGCGAAACAATACCAGCAAAAAAAGCCAGCGGCGGATAGCCGATTTCTTTGCCAATAAATGCACCAGTTAAAGCATGGGCTGAAATTAACATAATGTGACCTAAAAAATAATATCTAAAATAATTGGTGGCCGCTACTGGATCTCGAGCGTAGCATGGCTCCTTCTAAAAACCCACGGTTTTTAGTATTTTCCTCCACGGGAAACTACCGTTTCCCGACCCCTTCCCTGTTCGAATCCTCGCGTCCATTCACCAAATTCAAAACCACACTGAAGGTGGATTTTGTATTTGGTGGCCGCTACTGGATTCGAACCAGTGACTTCTTCGATGTGAACGAAGCACTCTACCGCTGAGTTAAGCAGCCAATTTTATTCTAAAAAATTAATTGTTATAGTCATCTTATAATTCTCACAACTCCACTGTTTGCATTTACTTCTACCTTATCACCGTTTTTTAGTATCTGAGTGGCGATTATAGTTCTAACTATACAAGGTTTGTTAAACTCGCGCGAAATGATTGCAGCATGCGAAGTAATGCCACCACCATCAGTAATTATTGCTACTGATTTTTTCATTAAGGGGACGAACTCTGGACCAGTTATGCCTGTTACCAATATTTCACCTTCTTTAAAATCATTGAATTGACTACTTTTTAGTATTACACGTACTTTGCCAACAATTTTTCCTTTGTTGCCAATTTCACCTCTAATCAGATTGGAGCTCGTCTTGTTTTGATCTAGTATCAACTGATCCAACTCTTTTATATCACTAACAAATGTTCCAGTTCTGAGTTCATAAGAGTGATCGGGTTTATACAAAATGCCAAAACCATTAACTCTTTTCTCTATTTCCTGATGGTTTGCTAGAATTTTTTCTTTGCCCCCAAGAATCTCGATGGCACCAGTTAACTTAACTAAAGATTTTTCTAGCCCCCAAATTTGGAAGAGTCTTTCTGCTATTTTATAAAGTATCGCCTCAGACATGTTTATTATATCTCGTCTTTTGTCCCTTACTTGCATAGTCCAAGACAATATCTCAACAATTCTTTGAACAGATTTAGGCTGCCTTTGAAGCTTTTCTTTGTATTCATTTTGAGATTTTTGAATATTATTTTTTGCCTGGAGCAATTCTAGGCGCAATTTTTCTGGATTAGATTGAATAATTACTTGGTTTAAATATGCTTCATCTGGGACAAAAGTGTAACTTAAAAAGGCGTAGTAAAGATAATTTAGTGGCTTTCTATTTTCAATCACATCTAAAATTGCCTGGGTATTCCTATTTTCAAACGACAGAAAATGCGGAAGTTTAACTATCGCTAAAACTTCATTAATATTTTTTGCTTGATGTTTTTCAAGCACTTTTTTAACAATGGTTTCATCCATTTGCTCAATGAAAAGAGTCCTGGCCACTAATTCACGAAGTGTTTTATAGACCGTTTCGAATTTTTGTAATAAAATTTTTTCAGATTCATCAGCCAGACAATCTTCCAAAAAATATTTTGAATAATTTCTAATTATTTTGCTAGCCGATTTATTGTAAGCAACCGAAATATCTCTTGCTTGTATCTCGCCCGATACAAGATTATCAAATATCTCCTCAGAACACTCAGCATATGATTGAGAAAGAAACACGACTGTTCTATTTTTTGAAAAATAAAAAGATGCTGGGTAAACATTTTTCAAATTTCCATCAGCATCATAATAATTAAGCCAATCAATCATAGCCAGAAATGGGATATAATCAACATCGGCTCTGATTAATTTTTTATCTCCGAGTAACTCAAGTAATCCGTCAGCCAAAGATATTTTATTATTATGTGTTTCCGCAAGTGTAGTTATCGGCCTACTTTGGATAATATAAACAATTCCATTTTTTACTGCCCACTCGACATCACATGGAAAACCGTAATGAGTTTCAATTTTAATAATGATATTTGATAAATCTATAATTTCCTTATTAGATAACACTTGCCTACCTGCTTTTTCTGGGGAAATTTCACACCACTCATTACCACCTTTTTCAGCACGATATAAACCGCGCAATTGATGCTGAATATCCTTACTGATAATATTTCTCGACTGTTTCTCCACAACATAGTTGTCGGGGGTAATTTGCCCGGACACTATTGCTTCACCTAGACCATAAGCAGCCTCGATAATCATTTGTCTAGAATCACCAGTAACAGGATGAACAGAAAATGCCACTCCAGATTTATCGCTGTCTATCATCCTCTGAACAATAACAGCAACAGATATTTTTTTCTCTATCATTTTTTTCTCAAAACGATAGAATATTGCGCGTGGTGTATACAACGAGGCCCAACACTTCTGAATATTTTTAAATAAATTTTCTTCTGAAGTGTTGAGATGGCTTTCTAGTTGACCTGCCCAAGTATTAGTCCTGGAGTCCTCAGCAGTTGCAGAGGAACGGACAGCGACAAATTTGCAATCGAGGTTTTTAAAGTATTTTTGAATTGATTTCTCAATATTAGACGATATATTTGAGCCCAGAATCAGTGTAATAATTTTCTCTGACGCATTAACAAGATCACTATTCTTTTTATAATTTATAGAATCTAAAATTGCGGCAATTTCAGTATTAATGTTTGAGCTATTTAAAAAATCTTCAAAAACATCTGAGGTGATTACAAAACCGGAAGGAACTGTTATTCCCGCCTTCGTCATCTCACCTAGTGACGCACCTTTGCCGCCAACCAATTCTACATCACGCTGGCAAATTTCGTTAAAATTGCGTAAATATTTAATCATATTAAATAATTTTTTTGGATGATTTTGATATCGCCCATGTTTTTATTTCTAAATATACCGCGATAAAATATCTTCCATGCTCTGCGCTTTAGCAAATTGCAAAACAGATCCATCATCTTTGATGATTACTTCAGCTGGCAATCCTTTTAGATTATATAGATTCATACCCATTGAAACCCCGTAGGCGCCGACATCAAAGATTACGATTGTGTCATTATGTTCTCCAATTGTAATTTCTCTCGGTTCGGAATTAAAAATATCGCCACCTTCGCAAATATTGCCAGAAAGAATTACTTTTTCACTTGGACCAGCAACTTTTGATCCGTTGATAAAATGGTGGTACGAACCGTACATTGCCGGGCGGATTAAATGATTAAAACCGCTATTAGTGCGATAAAAAAAGCGCTGATGATTCCTTGAAATACTGTTGAGATTCACCAACAAAATTCCTGATTCATTCACCAAATAGCGACCCGGCTCAATAACAAGTTTTGTCTTTTTGCCGGTCGCCTTTTCAAATTCCAAGTGAAGTTTCGTAATTTCCGTGATCAATTGTTTTAAGTCGAGTCGTTTTTCATTTGGATGATATGGTGTTCCGAAACCGCCACCAAGATTGATGTGAGTAAGATTTGGTAACTCTAGTTTTTTAATTGTTTCAAGAACGGTTTTAAAGGCTTGAATAAAAAGTTCAACATCCAAAATCCCAGAGCCAATGTGAAAATGCGCCATGGTAATTTTAAGATTATATTTTGCGGCGATCTCAACAGCTTTCGGCATATCAATTAAGTGGACACCAAATTTAGAAATTTCCCCGGCAGTTTGTGTGTGCTTGTGATGCCCAGCGATAACATTTGGGTTGATTCGAATGCCTATATCAATCCCCTGCACCAATTTGCCCAAGAGCTCAATTTCTTCAAACGAATTAACATTAACCAAAACATCTTTATCCGTGACTCGTTTAGCTTCATCAGCAGAAAGAGAACTAGAAGTGTAGACAATCTTTTTCGGATCAAAACCAAGAGAAATCGCGTATTCAACTTCATTGGCTGAAACCGCGTCAATGCCAATATTATATTTAAGCAAAGTCTTTAAAATTTCCGGTGACGGATTTGCCTTAACTGCGTAGTGAATCTCCCACGGGCCATTAGATAATTCTTTAACTGACTGAATAATTTGCTTTTCATCATAAACAAAAAGTGGAGTACCAAATTCTGCCGCCAAATCGGTGACATTTTGGCCAGCCCAAACAAGCTTATTATTTTTAGTTTTATATTCCCGCATTATTTCTTAATAAATAAATGGAAAATGGTGGACCATAGGAGAGTCGGACTCCTGACCTCATCAATGCGAATGATGCGCTCTACCAACTGAGCTAATGGCCCCTTTGAGCTTGATTATAGCTGATTTACGGTTATTTTCCTATAGAAGAAAAGATTTGCCCGCGGCTTTTAGCCGCGGGCTCTGTCTAGTTCAACCCGCGCGAACGCGGGAAGTGCTGATCAATTGCGTTACCTTCCCTTTTTTTCAGATCTTCCCATTGCTCATCCGACAAACTAATCAAAACCGAAAAGCCTGGGAGCTGGATTTGCGGCGGATCATCCGACACCAACTTGTAGTCGAAGCCGCCTTGCTCGATCTGGTCAACCAACGTCGTCATAATCTTCCTCCAACAAAAAAATACCGCGCTCTCAAGAGCCGGCATTTATCTTTTTTAACTAGAACTAAATATTTCTAAACATAAACATCGGCTATTGAGAGTTTCAACAGCTGATGATGAATTTGATTTATAGATTTGATTTTCTTCATATTGTTATGGTGGGCATGGGAGGACTCGAACCTCCGACCCCGTCATTATCAGTGACGTGCTCTAACCAACTGAGCTACATGCCCATTACGATATTAAATGATAGCAAAATTTAGAATATTTTTCAAGAAAGAAAAAACCACCCAAGGGCAGGGCGGTACGACAAACAGCCAGTTACGGCTAACAAATCGTGGCCAGCAATGCCCGAACAGCCGCCGGCAGATTCTCATCAATCGGAGCGATGGTTATCTTGTCGGAGTCCCGGAGACTGCGCGCGCCCAACTCTGCCTGAAGGTCAGTCAGAGAGTTGTCGCCGGGGACGGTGTCGTCCGCCACACTGACCCCAATCACGAACGGCCCGTAGGTCGTCCGTCCGCAAAGATTCACGACGTGGCTGGGTGCCGACAGTTCATCGGAATCCAGACAAGCGTCGATATACACCAGGACGATATTGCCACGATGAATCTTCTCGACAGCGTAGATTGCCTCACAACATCCAGCCTGAACAGGCTGGATTGAACCGGACAGAGCCGCGGCAATTGCAGCTCTACGAGCAGCATCGCTCGATATAATCAGTGCTACCTTCATGGTCTGGACCTCCTGGATTATCTATCGTGTTGTTATATCCTACACTATTTTTTATATTTCGTCAACAAAAAAAATCCGCATTTCTGCAGATTCCATCAACTTGACAAACTTTTAACTTGTAACTTGATGAGCTGATTTAACAGCTAAATAGTGGTAACTTCGTCGCTTATCATAACTCGGCCTCGCGGCCGATTTATATTCGACCAATGGGCTAATTATTTAATTAGCCTAACTCCTTAGAAAGGAGGTGATCCATCCCCACCTTCCGATAGGGATACCTTGTTACGACTTAGTCCTGATTACCGATCTCACCGTGGTGCCCTGTTGGGCGCTTCGGGCGTTACCGACTTTCCTGACTTGACGGGCGGTGTGTACAAGACCCGAGAACGTATTCACCGTAGTATGGCTGACCTACGATTACTAGCGAATCCGACTTCATGAGGGCGAGTTGCAGCCCTCAATCCGAACTGGGGATAGGTTTATGGGATTAGCTCAACATTACTGTTTCGCGACCCTTTGTAACTATCCATTGTAACACGAGTGTCGCCCAGGGCGTAAGAGCCACGCTGATCTGACGTCATCCTCACCTTCCTCCGACTTAACGCCGGCAGTCCTGTTTGAAAAATTCAACAAACAGCAAGGGTTGCGCTCGTTAACCGACTTAACGGGACACTTCATAGCACGAGCTGACGACGACCGTGCAGCACCTGTCTTATGGTTCCCTAAGGCACCTTCCAGTTTCTTGGAAGTTCCATAGATGTCAAGCCCTGGTAAGGTTCTTCGCTTAGCATCGAATTAAACCTCATGTTCCTCCGCTTGTGCGGGTCCCCGTCAATTCCTTTGAGTTTTAGCCTTGCGGCCGTACTACCCAGGCGGCACACTTAACGCGTTAGCTTCGGCACTCGAAGGGTCGATACTCCAAATGCCTAGTGTGCATCGTTTACGGCGTGGACTACCGGGGTATCTAATCCCGTTCGCTACCCACGCTTTCGTTCCTCAGTGTCTGGAGAGCCTAGCAGACTGCCTTCGCCATTGGTGTTCTTCATGATATCTACGCATTCCACTGCTACACCATGAATTCCATCTGCCCCTGCAAACCACAAAGTTCTGCAGTATTGAGTACAGTTTATCGGTTGAGCCGATAGATTTAATACCCAACTTACAAAACCACCTACGAACTCTTTACGCCCAATAATTCCGGATAACGTTCGGACCCTACGTATTACCGCGGCTGCTGGCACGTAGTTAGCCGGTCCTTATTCAGTGGGTACTTTCAAGATTACTCCCCACTAAAAGAAGTTTACGATCCGAAAACCTTCATCCTTCACGCTGTGTCGCTGCATCAGGCTTTCGCCCATTGTGCAAAATCCCCAACTGCTGCCTCCCGTAGGAGTATGGGCCGTGTCTCAGTCCCATCGAGGCTGGTCATCCTCTCAGACCAGCTACCCGTCATCGCCTTGGTGAGCCATTACCTCACCAACTAGCTGATAGGAGTAAGGCCTCTCCCCAAGCGCCCGAAGGCTTTGATCTTTCGATATTATGCAGGATTACCCAACCTTTCGGCTGGCTATCCTTCACTCGGGGGTAAGTTCCTTACTATTACTCTCTCGTCTGCCGCTATATCGCTCGACTTGCATGTGTTAGGCGCACAGCCAACGTTAATCCTGAGCCAGGATCAAACTCTCAAATAAATGTGAGCTTGATTAGCTCTAAAATACAAATTCAAAAAAAATTGACGACGAAAATTACCACTATTTAGCTGTTAAAGAACGCTCGCAACAACTGAAAGACAATACAAGATTGTTCCAATCTTGAAACAATTTGCTTTGGTCTCTTCAGTTGTAAGCCTTTGTGTATCCAATATAGATAAAAAAAATCAGTTTGTCAACAGTTTTAAAATTCTATTTACCACTATATGTTTTTAGTTAATGTAAACAGACCAATCCACTGCCCCCCTAGCCACATGAAGAAAATATTATCTATACTGAAAATGGCAGACGATACTTCCCCGGAGGCTTAAAATGAGATACATCAATCTCATCGGTTGGTGGATACGCCTTATGATAGCTCGTTGCAGGCGCTATTATGACGGCCCATCTCACCCATCCATTGACATCGTCAGTGGCACACCAGAGTATGTCCCGATGCCCAGACAACTCAACATTTATGGAGTATGGGAGTATGCCACCAGTGGCGACTACGATGATGACGAGATCGAGAGTACTGACTACGCGCCACCAATAGGGATGAACCCCCTATTCCACTCCGTTGTTAGCCCTCGGATTTTCCAACAGCGCCACCGCACAGTGTTCCAGCTCAACTTCGCAGATCAAGCAATACCGGTGTCAATGATTCCGAAGCACCCCAAGGACTTCGTCCAAGAGAACCGCGAAATTCGTGTTTACCCAGTAGCAATGGCAACACTCTTCCAGCTCTAGCACGAGCTGAATTCAAGTCCGGGCAGCCGCCAGCGGCTGCCATTTTTTTATTAGATCTTCCACTTCCCATCCACGCACTATAAATCTAAGATTTAAGTGCTGGATGTCAGACAGAGACGAAATGGCTATTAAATAAGCCACTTTCCATTTTCTTGAACAACTTTGCCGTCGAGAATAATTTTTGCTTTGTGCATATCTTTGACAATGTCCCAATGGAGGGCAGAGTCGTTACCGCCGCCATTATCTTTGTAAGCCATGCCAAGAGCTAAATGGATGGTACCAATTATTTTTTCGTCAAATAGTAAACTTTTTGTAAATTTCTTCACATTTGGGTTGAGCCCAATTCCTAACTCGCCTAAATACGAAGAATTTTTATCAGTTCCCAACATTTCACCTAAAAAGTCCTCATTTTTAGATGCAGAATATTTAACTACCTTGCCCTTTTTGAACTCAAGACGAATATCTGGGACTTCTTTTCCTGCTTCAATAGCCGGATAATCGAACTGTATCCAACCTTCGGCAGATTCTCTTACGGGAGCCATGAAAACTTCTCCGCAAGGAATATTGTCACCTTCCAAATCATCCAGTGCAAGCTCTCCGTGTATATCGAAATTTAAATCAACATTTTCCCCCAAGAGGTGAACGTGCTTACCTTTTCTGAATATGTTTAGAATCTTTTTGATTTCTTTTCCAACCTTATCCCAGTCCTGCAGCATGGCCCCAAAAACAAAATCCTCATAATCCTCCCGCGACATTTCTGCCTCTTGGGCTAAAGCTGAGCAAGGGTAGCCTACTGTTGCTCGGCGGATTTTATCTTTGGCGTTGCAAACATAATCAGTGATAGGATGAGTTACGATTGATCGGTTTCTCATTTTTTCTGGGTCAACATTGGTCATCTCCCTAGTATTGCTATCGGTGTCGATACCAATGTAATATTGTGTATGCTTTACGGTGTAATCAAATATATCCGGATAATTTTTAATGTGGTGTTCTTTGGCGTATTTATAGAAAATTGGTGCCAATCCCGGAAGCGAAATTCTGGTAATTGGGTGTGCGCCAACTTTTAAAACCTCTGTGTATAGGGCAGTAACAAAATCACTAGCCTCTGTCGAACCAGAGATTATTACATTTGTGTCGTGCTTTACTTTAAGAAAATAGTTAACTACTAGGGCTGCTAATTTTTTGGTTCGTGAATCAATCGCCATATAAAAATCCTTCTTTGGTTAGTTTCTGAAATAGTACAACAAAAACTAAGGTTGTTCAAGGCGCTATTGGCTCTCCGCCATTGTCAAAAGCACATCCACGGGAATAGTACGACCAGGCCCATGGGGTATTATTATCTACTACGTTAGCATCTGTTCCACCATCGCGCGGTGGATCCCAAATTGTTTTTGATGTCGGCAATGCTGGTTTTTCAGGTCTTAAAGAAACAATTTTATAACATTCGGCTTTAGTGGCAGGGTCTATTTTGTGGACGTAAGCATAGCCCCGCTGATTGCCAGGCATACTGGCTAGAACCAAAGATGGACCTGCGTCGACCGGCAATTTTTTAATGTATTTCGGTGCGAGGCCCGGGATATAATTGGCACTGTGGCAGCTAAGAGTATCCCAAGCGGTAACATTAGCGCTACTGGCGTCATTGCCCCAAGAACTGGTCCCATCCGGATAAGAATACCGAGTTCCACAACCCGCTGGCAAGCTCGGATAATGACCCGTTTCACGATAATAAAGATTAATAGCATCATTTATAGACGCCAGATCTGCCATTCTCTGTGAATCACGCCCGCGAGACTGCGCACCCTTAACATTGAATATAATAAAAGCGGTAACAGTTGAAATAATTGCAATTACGATTAAGAGTTCAACGAGTGTAAAAGCTTTTTTTGTCCCTCTACTTTTCATACTAATATAATAGCAGGAATAACCGCACTGACACAATTAAACCAACTTATTATCAAACATGCAGCGCAATATGCGCTATTATAGCTATTTTCTACTTATTACTTTGTCAATTAGTCCGTATTTTTTAGCTTCATCGGCACGCATATAAAAATCACGATCAGTATCTCTGGCAATGGTTTTGATATCCTGTCCAGTATTTTCCGCCAGCATCTGATTCATCTCTGAGCGAATCTTTATAATTTCTTCGGCTTGGATTTTAATGTCCGATGCCTGACCCCGTGAACCACCAGATGGTTGGTGAATGAGAATCTTTGAGTTGGGAAGTGAAAATCTCATGCCCTTCTCCCCACCAGCAAGAAGAAATGCCGCCATTGATGCCGCGAGCCCAATACAAATTGTCGAAACTTTCGGCTTAATGTGATTCATGGTGTCGTATATCGCCAAACCTGAGTAAACCTCGCCACCGGGAGAATTAATATACATTTGGATATCCTTTTTCGGATCTTCGGCTTCCAAGAACAAAAGCTGAGCGATAACAGTGTTAGCAACAGCATCGTCAATTGGCCCACCCAAAAAGATAATCCGATCTTTCAAAAGCCGGGAATAAATATCATAGGCGCGCTCACCAAATTGTGATTTTTCGATAACAGTTGGGACTAAATAAGACATAAAACTCCTTTGCTAATTGAGGTCATTGTAAAGCAAACTTTACATTCGTGTCAAGTGCCGCCTGGAAATCTAAAAACTCTACCGACTATAAACGGTTATGATCAAGGCTAAGCAATGTCAATCAATTAAAATGTTCGAGAATAGCTCAGTGATCCGTTGGTATAATTATCAACCTTATTTATTGTGAGCGAGAAATTCTTACCAGTCAACGACATTGAAGCAACAAAGTTGCTCCCCAATTTACCATTGATTGAATCTTCGCCATTTGAACAGGTATCATATTTCGCGGTAATTGAGCCAAATAGACTGCCGATCTTCATATTCACATTTGCATTTATTCGACCCCCAACATTATGACCATTCCATTGTGGCTGGATAAGCAGGTGAAAATTTGTATTGTTAACCACAATAGCTCTATTTAAAAATTCGAGCGCCACATCAACATGTTGGAGTTTTGTAATAATATTTTTATATTTAGCCGGGTCCCGAATAATCATCATGGCGACCTTTGCCGAGAGATCTTGTTGCAAAAGCTCTGAGGCTGTCTCAATGGCAGAGTAAATTTTATTACCGAATATTCTACTGGCGACAGAGGCTGGTATTGCACTGCCGGTAACATTGTAGGCGGTAATCTGAGCAGCTTCTGCCTTGGAAAGGCCTATCGTCTTAATGCTTAATAATTTGTTTATCGTGTCGTTCATCGAGTTAACCGCCCCAGGGTCTATTGCGGCAAGCAAATGAGTAATTTTGAAATCCGGGTTACGCATTTCTTTGACAATTTCAGCCACAAGCTTTGAACCAGGGAACTGATCTTGAAGATAGTTTAGTATCGAGTTGGCTAAATCAGGGGTTTTCAGCTGTATCCCGGCTAAATCGATATTAACAAATGAAGCCACTTGAGCAGCGATATCGGGCGCGTGTTCTCGTAAGTATTGTTTGATCTTATCCACCACCTGTGGATTATCCTGATAAATTTCCCGAAAATTGCCCCGAAGAGCCACCGCTAAATGCGGATTTTTTTGATTCAAATAATCCAGGGCCTGCTGTATTGCCACTTGATCTGGGCGAAATGTTTCATTAGGACCAATGTTCATCATGGCATCAACAAAAGCCTGAACCTCTGTTTTGAAATTGGGGTCAACCCTATTGCAAGTCTGGATCGGTGCGGACGGGGTCACTTCGTTAGAATCATCTGATTCCACTGAGTTTCCAATTGAATTTTTGGCATGAACAGTAAAACTATAACTAATCCCATTGATTAAACCTGAAACAGTAATGGGCGACGTTGTCCCGGTTGCAGTTCTGTTACCAGGAGTCGAAGTGGCGGTATAGCTTATAATAGTTGAACCACCGTTCGATGCTGCTGGGGTTGGAGTAAAAGCCACAGTTGCCGAGGCATTGCCGGCAGTTGCCGTACCGATGGTTGGGGCTACTGGCACAGTTGCAATCGGCGCTGCCACTTGCAGCAATCCAAGAGTCTTGACAGAATCATCGATTTGATTCATTTGTTCAGGACTAATGGCATTTGCTGCCGGATATACAATATTACCGTTGTTAATGGATGTATAGATTTCTTTATAGGTATTGGTTGTATCAATAATATCAAGAGTTAGCCCATCTAGACTTGAGATATTAACGATACTTGATGTGATGTAATTTACATAGGCTCCATTTGGGTTGCTTGTCCCGGTGATGTATGACGCCTTACTAATAGCCGATGCAATCGGAAACCCACCCTGGTCAATAATTTGAATATTGAGTCCACTGATAGGCTTAGCGCTGCCATCGGAATTTTTGATATAAACAAGGCCACCAAGAGTAAAGCTTGGCGTACCACCAGGTATTAATTGCAGCGGTTGGTTAACTGTATAAGGTGAGCCAGTCGGGATATTGGCGATAGAGCTATTCTCCTGGTCGAGAGCCTTAAACACTGATTGGTAGCGAACGGGGTTTTGCCCATCTGTAAAACCTATGGTGTAATTTGAGGCAACAGTTGGGTTAAGGCCAAAAAGATTACTAGTTATACTGTAGGCACCATCACTGGCACTAGTGGTGAAACTGCCACCAATCGTAACCACAATCCCACCGACACCATTATTTGTTATCTGATCTGTAACCTTGCCCTTAACAGTAAAATTTCCAGCTGGCGGCGGTGGCGCTGGACAAACAGCGTCTGACAAGTTGAAATAACTTGAATCTGGAATATCACCAATAGTAGAATTGCAATTTCTGTCAGAGATGTAAAACTTATAGTTGCCGGCAGCTAAAGTGCCGTCAAATACTGACTGCGTGCCACTAGAATTTGTAACGCCAACAATCGTACCTGAATAGGTACCGGCAGTATTTTTAGGGCTGGCGATAACCTTGACACCAGAACCACGAGACGCCTGCATGATATTTACTGTAGCTGAATAATAAGTAGCCGTTGGGCTAGCAAATATTCCAATGTGAATAATGCCAGATTTAGCTAATGCAAAAATAGTACCGGAAGCGACAATAACCACGGAAATTGCAATCGTTAAAATTAATTTAGTCCGCTTCCCCATTTTTCTCCTCCAATAGTTAGAAATTATTATTTTAAAACAAGCTATTTCGCCACAAACGCTGGGGGGACAAAATATCTCCCATATCTATCAATCTATTTCGTACACCCGGTATTTGCTATTGATGACGTCGGATACACGGGCAAATCAAAATTTGAGATTTTTTGGTTTGCTTCGGTCGTTAATTTTGAAATGGTGGAGGTAAACCCCGGGCAAACAGTAATAGTTGCGTCTCCAGCGATAAACCCAGTTAATGAGTAGTTGCCATTGGCATCGGTGATCGAGGTTTTGCCGCCGTAACTAACAGTCAGTCCTGACACTGATCCACCAGTTGAGTTGATGACCCGGCCAGAGAGAGAGGTCCCGACTTTAGTATTTTTTTGATGAATTAGAAACTCTGCCACATAATAGTAGGCGCTGCCGTCCAGTGAGTAATTTGATTTGGTCATTGCCGGAACCCAAGTCATAAATGTTTCATAAGCAGGATTGTAACTTGGACTGTTTTTGCTATTTACAACGAAAATCGGCGAGCCAACCGAGACACCCTTGAAAACACCATTGTAATCCCTGTCGGCATAAAGGCTTAGGTTATTGTTGGTTGTTTGTGCGGGCGAGGTTGAATATTCAATAGAGACCGGGAGCCCCGACACTCTTCCCCTGGTATCTCGGTTTGTACAAACAGCAGCTTTGCAATCAGTTTTGACGGTGTAGTAAATATCCGGACTAATTGACGGGGGTGTCGGTGGAGTGGAACTAAATTGCATTTTAGCCAAAGTGGAGAGTGCATAGGTCTTTCCTGCTATCGGAATTCCTGTAATACCCAGCTGAGCTAAAGTATAAGTTGTGACCTTGTAGCCATTGACGCCTCCTAAAATTATGCTGTAACTACCAGCATTGCCACCGGTGACCTTAAATCCAGCCAATGAAAAATTACCCGTGCTAAATTCTGACCTGGTTTGGATTTTTGAGGCGCTAGACCCAACCAGCGCCGAGAGCGCCATAGGATATATTCCATCACCAATGACTTTCCCGGTAACAGTGAAAGAATTAGCAATAGTGGTTGGACAAAGTTTGCCAGTTACCGAAGCAGTACGGGTACTGTAGCTAATTGATGTGGAAATGGTCTGATTACTTGTACATCCAGGGTCAGTGTAAGCAATAGTATAATTCCCGTTTTCAACACCAATAAATTTTGCGACTCCGCTATAATCGGTAACAGCGAGCAGGGCCTTGCCGGTTATTGTGTTACTGGCCTTAACCGGTATCCCTGACCAACTCTGCGACCCATTACCGTCTTTAATTGCAACATAAATTGTTCCACCGCCGGCAACTGAATCAGCGCTTGATTTAAAATATCCCTTATTAACTAAAGCAATTGTAATTGCGGCAAAAAGAATCAAAATAACGACGAAAAAAATCACGATTAATCTGTGATTTTTAAAAACCCTAGAACGCTCTTCCATTTCCCCGCTCCATTTAATTAGTCGAATAAATCGATCGTATTTACTATTATATAGTATTCTTTTTCCAGAATTTGTGCAAACCGCTATTCGTCAAAAAGCAGGACTGCCGAATATATAATAATTATCAAAGCCAAAATTATCAAAGTGAATACCGGTGAAGTTAAGTCAGCGATACCACCGATGAAAAGTGCAGGGAGTCCTAGGGCTAAATTAATCATCATGGCAGAGATGCCAAAAACCCGACCGCGCATTTTGACTTCGGAATTCAAGTGAAGCAAAGATTGAGTTGAAATATACACAAAGGCTGCTGACATACCAAGAATTATCATCAACAAGACAGCAATTATAATTGCAAAATGCAGCCAGCCGTAGAGGCCATATGAAGCCAACGCCAAGAGTGTAATTCCGCAGATAACAAATCCGGAGGTAATAACTTTACCTTTGATCCAATTTTTATATTTATTTAAAAGATATGATGAAACCAACATCCCAATGCCCGCTGGTGCAATCAGAACAACTCCAGCCATTTTAGTGCTAATACCAACGGTGTGTTGAGCAAAACCCGGCATGACTACAATAAATGAGCCAAGCATCGCCCAGCCGATGGCCAACTTAATCATTGGTCCGCGAACATTTTCCTTGTTTTTAATATAAGACAACCCTTCCTTCGTTTGTTCCCAAACCGAACTGATACTGCTGGCTAAATTATAAAGTGAGAGCCTCTGACCGGTTTCCTTCATATCAAAATTCGACATTGAACTAATTGATATAGCAGAGATTAAATACGCCATAGCAACCAAAACAAAAAGCCAGCTGGAACCAATTAGTCCAAGTATTGGCCCGGCAATGCCATAACCGATAATGAGCGAGCCATAAAGCGTGGCGATATAAATTGAATTGGCAGCGACGATCTCAGAACGGTCAACAATCAGCGGTATTGATGACATTTCCGCCGGCGCAAAAAACTGCGAAATTGCCGACATCAAGAATATAATTTCCAAAATTGCCAAAGTATTATGAGCAGCCGGAATCAATAAAATTGCGACTAAAAAGCGCAAAATGTTAGTGTAAATTAGGACTTTTTTGTACCTGACCCTATCGGTAATAACGCCAGAGAACGGACCAAAAATCACCGACGGAACAGTGGAAGCAATTAGGACCAGAGATATTGTCGTAAGGCTACCAGTGAGGTCGTAAATATGCAGAATCAAAGCAAAATTCAGCATATTGGAAACAATTTGCGACAAAATCTGCGCCGTCCAAATACGGGAGAAATCTCGTTTTTTTAGAATTTGTAGAAAACTTGTCCCCACGGCGACTCCATGTCATTCCCGTCCACAGGATAAACTCCAGCGGGAATCTACTATTAGTGGACCCCGAAACAAGTTCGGGATGACAAAATATATTTGAAATGATATTTATTTTGTCAGTTTTTTAATAACGAGTTCGAGAGCAATTCTTCCTGCCTCAGGATCTTGTTGATCAATACCCTCTTCTTCAATAATTTTCCCCAACATAAATCCAATCCGAATATTTTTCTCTGCCACCTGTCGCATATCAGCTCTTAGCTCCGGTAAAGTCTTTTTAATACTCTCCAAGTACTTATCAAGCTTCATGCCTTTACTTTCGATTTGCTCCGACATGTTAGCAACCATTCTATCGATTTCTTGATCAATCAAACCATCGGGGACTTCAACCGTCAGCAGTGGCAACATTTTTTCGATTACTTCACTCTCTAGTTCTTGGCGAGTCTTAGCCTCAACTTCGTCCCTGAGACTTTTTCGAATCGCGTCTGTTAAATCAGCAATATTTTTGTGTCCAAAGTTATCAGCAAAAGCATCATCGGCCTTCGGTAAATTTACCTCTTTAATATCAGTTACTGTAACCTCAAACTGAGCTTTTTTGCCGGCAAATTCCTTGGCGTGATAATCTTTAGGAAATGTAATATCAAACTTTTTCTCCTCACCATTTTTCATGCCGATAACTTGTTCCTCAAAACCAGGGATCAAAGTGTTTTCACCCAAAATTACCGGATGATTCTTTGCCGACATTGAATCTTTTTTCACTTTGTCCACAGAACCTTGGTAGGAAATTTCCGCCCTATCACCAACTTTAGCGGCACGATCAACTTCAGTAAAAGTCGCTTTCTGCCGTAGCAAATGAGTCATGATTTTTTCAACATCTTCTTCTGTAATTTTTGACGCTTCTTTTTTACTGACTTTAATTTTTGAATAATCTTTCAAAACAACTTCTGGCAGAACTTCAACTTCAGCCTCAAAAACCAAATCGTCCTCAATTTCTGAAAGCTCTAGTCCCCAATTTGAGTACTTGGAAATGGTAACTTTTGGTGGGCAAACCGGAATCATTTTCTCTTCTTGAATGGCCAAAACATATTCTTGCTGGATAATTGAGTCAATCGACTCTGACAACAACCGTGTAACTCCAACTGATTCTTCAATCATTTTTCTTGGCGCCTTGCCAGCCCTAAACCCTGCGATTTTAACGTCTTTGGCCAAATTCTCGTATGTAGATTTGTAATATTTCAACAGCGAGCTTGGTTCAACTGTGATGGTTAACTTAAATTTTCCCTTTTTCAGATCCTCTTTTTTGATTTTCATAATGCCTCAAATTAGTAATTGATATTGCTACTTTAGCAAAATAGCTCTGAAATTAAAAGAGGTGGCCTGCCACTGTATCAGCAGAACCACCTTCACTCTTTGTCAGACCTGGGCCATGCGGCCTGACGGGAACTTGCCAACCTTGGCAGTCAGTGCGACGCGAAGCATCGCCTTAAGATCCCACTTCGGCTCTACGCTCTGCGGAACAGCAGACTTCCCTCGGCCGGCTCGAAACGACGTGGTAACATCAACGGGCCTGCAGCAACCCCAATACTCACTGGAATTACCAGGCATCACAACACCTCCATCCCGAATATGTTTTATCGAGATAATTCTATCTTTTTTATATCATACCGATAACTTTTTGTCAATAATATGTACTTGATGACGACCTCTTGGACAATAGCCCATGTTTCTCTGCGTACTGTA
>JBAXAF010000017.1:0-25261 GCA_037142675.1 Candidatus Berkelbacteria bacterium
CCTCGATGTCTCATTTTTTTAATGTGTTGCGATTTGGATTAGAACTTAAGAAGCCGTTTGCAATAGATAATTTCTTTTGTAAATTCTTCATTTGTGATATGAATATTTAGAGCTCACATGCTCGGAGGTCGGCAAATGAGAACCGAAGTATTGTCCATTGAAGCCATCTTTGCTGGCTTGTGGGACAGGCGATGCATACTTTTCGGCGACACACGTGATACTCGCTACAACCTGGCTCATCAGGATTCGCCAGCCAGTCCGTACAAGATCAACGTCCGGTGTTTGCCGGACAACGACTTTGATCTTCCCTTCGCACATGAGATCGGTCGTCATCTGGCAGATGTGCTTCTTGCTCGAAAAGGCCGCCCGCAGTTTCATGGGCTATTCGGCATTCCCAGCGCTGGCACCCAGATTGCTGCTGGTTTCTTACGTGAGTGGGCGCAGAACTTGCACTACGTCGCGCTCGAGAAGACGGAAGACCAAGTTGGCCGACACTTCAGACTTACTGACCCTGACGAGTATGAATACAATAAGGGCTGCGACTTTTGGGGCGTTGATGATCTGGTGACTTCGACAATAACTAAGCTCGCTGTCGTGCCTGCGCTCCGCCGCCCAGTTCTTGGTTTCTCGGTTCTGGTTGACCGCAGTGGTGGCAACGCCGAGGAGCTGTTGTCCGAACGCGGTATCATTCTAAGTTCCAGCGCTACGACGGCCTCGATGTTGGCCTATCTGGTCAGCGCCGACAAGATCTCAAGTGATCAGGCGGACGAAATCATCGAGAAAGACACAGCATTCTGCCGCTACATGGCAGACAATCCATGACCCGCTCTTTGCCACCGCACCTGTTCCGCCCCTGGCAAGGGGCTTTTTTTATTAATCTTAGAATTTTTCAAAAAAGTTTCAGAAGTTTTCTGCTAAAATAAAATTATGAACCCAGAGTTAATAATATTGGTCGTATTCCTTCTAGCGCTACTATTTGGGGCTATTATTCTATTTTTGAATCGAACAAAAAAACACTGGATTAAAAATCGGTCTGGTGAAGGGCTCCCGGGGCTCGCCATCATTATTCGTGAGACTGAAGACACGACTTTTAATAAACTAAAAACCGGAGCCGATGGTGGTTTCAACTTTGATTTTCGGGTAGGTGAAGCGAGTATTTCAATAGTTGAGCCGAATCTTGGAATTCGAGAAATTGTAGACCATCCAGAAACAACAGTAGATAACCACGGTGATGCAACTTTTAAAGTTAAAAATACAAATGAGTCGCTTGTATTTATTGTGGCTCCAATCGGGCGCAGGAGAAAAAAATCAAATAAATCATCTAAAACAAGATCCCCACATTCGCGAGGATGACATTATGAAAAAAATTATCAAATCTCTAGCAATTCCATTGATACTCTTGGCCACCTTAGTGATTTTTTTAGTTATCGCCTCTAGCTTTTTCCCGACTCCTGACGCTTTACTTGATTCCTTGAAATATTATTTTGCTGTTTATGGCTACCCAGTGCTTATCTTTTCGGCAATCATCGAGTCAATTCCAGTTATCAATTTATATTTTCCTGGTTCATCCATAATACTTTTGGCAGCAGCGTTTTCTAGACAGGGATCATTGAATATTTTCACAGTAATATTTTTAACTGCAGCATCGTTTTCTGTCACATATGCCCTGAATTATTGGATAGGCCATGCCGGTTGGCATAAATTATTCGAAAAGTTTGGTATGGGAGGGGCGCTGGATAAAACCAAGGGGCAAGTTGGCAAATATGGCAATTGGTGGATTTGGATTTCTTACATTCACCCAAACTTGGGCGCGCTTACATCAACGGCTTTTGGAGTTCTGAAATTACCATTTGCGCCATTTATGATTCAGTCGGTTTTTGCTAACTTGGTCTGGACATTTTTTTGGGGATTTCTAATGTACTATAGTTCAGGCAATATCATTCAAATTCTAACTGCCCGCTGGTTGTTGATGGCGGTTTTGATACTTTTCATTGGGATAAAAATAATTTCAGAGGTTAGGAAAAATAAAAGGAAGAATTCCTGACCAGTTCAGGAATGACATTATGAAAAAATTTATTCTGATTGTAATTTCGCTTTTATCGATTGCCGGTAGCTACTATTTTTTCTTTATGAATAAGGTTTTGGCGCCGGGGGGAGGATCAACGGCTGCTCGTGGGCAGAACATTCCAGTAGTTATTGTGCCGCATTTTAATGATTTTGCTGTCAAGCGGGCCGAACTTTTAAAACAGGCTGGCGCTAGTTATAAACCGGAAACAGCGATTGTGGTCTCTGTGAATCATTATAATTCTGGTAGCTCGGATATTACGACAGCCGAGCGGACGTGGACTCTTTCTGGCGGGAATGTTTCTTCAAATTCGTCATTGGTCAAAAAATTGGCAGAATCAGGGATCGCATTAAGCGATGAAAATGCTTTCGCTAGCGAGCATGGCATCACTAATGTTCTGCCGGATGTCAGGGATAATATTTCGGCCAATATTTTACCAATAATAATTAAAGACACCACTTCAAAGGATCAAGTTAACAAATTGGAAGCCTGGATTGATTCCAACTGTAAGGATTGTATGGTAATCGCTTCCGTTGACTTTTCCCATTATCAGCCTAGCGCTATTGCTAAAGTTCATGACCAATTTTCTATCCAAGCATTGCAAAGCATGAACGCTGACAAAATTTGGTTAGCGGAAACCGATTCACCGCAGACTTTATATCTGGCGGAGAAAGTTGCGGCCAAAAATAATGCTAAGAATTTTAATCTTTTTTATAACAGTAATTCGGGCGAAGTCGGTAAAAATGACGATGCGGAAACCACCAGTGTGGTTTTGGGTTATTATTCAGATAAAGCATCAGTGGCGGGCGCCGAAGCATCGACTTCTTTTGTTATTGCAGGGGACGCAATGTTCGACCGCAACGTTTGGCAACGGTATAACCCAGATTTAAAAAAGGTTTTTGATAATTTTGGTACGCGGGTTTTTCGTGGCTCTGACATTTCGTTAATAAATTTGGAAGGTCCTGTTAGCTCAGTGTCACACGAGGGGATTAAAACTGGAGGCATGAGTTTCAATTTTCAACCACAGGTGCCATCGGTGTTAAAATATTTGAATATTACCCAAGTTTCATTGGCCAATAATCACACAAACAACGCCGGCAGCAGTGGTTTCACGACGACTAAATCAATGCTGGAGAAATCTGGGATAAAGTATTTTGGATTACCATCTGGCTACTCTGAAGCATCAGTACTGAGAATCCCTGGGGAATTGCCGGTCTCTATTATCGGCATTATGACGCTTGATAGTTTCGACGAAACAGCGCTGGAAGCAAAAATTAAATCAGAAAAATCTGCAGGTCAAGCAGTGATTTTGATGCCTCATTGGGGGACAGAATACGCGCCAAAACATTCAACGTCTCAGGGACAAATGGCAAAAGACTGGATTTCGGCTGGCGCTGACATGATCGTTGGTTCGCACCCGCATGTGACTGAGGATTTTGAAGTTGTTAATGGAAAGCCGGTAGTTTACTCGCTGGGAAACTTTGTTTTTGATCAATTTTTTAGCCAAGAAACACAGGAGGGTTTGGTTCTTGCTGGTACTATTACTAAAGATAAAATTACTCTAAGTTTTCTGCCGACGGTGGAAAAATTAGTAAAGCCGGAGTTTATGACTGGAGCCGATAAAACTGCAAAAATTAAAACTATCATTGATCTGAGCTTAGCCACTGGATTTAAGAAATTAACAAGTGATACAATTGAAATAGCTAGATAATATTAGAACTAATAGGAGGGGAAAATGGAATCAGCGGAAGAAAAGCCGACAGGAAGTGAGCAAACTCATATAACCTTGCCCGTCAAAAAGAAGAAGAATTTGCTTTGGTTATGGATTGTATTGACTGCAATTGTTGTCGGTGGCGGAACTGCCGCGTTTGCCTATCGCGGTGCAATTAAAAATAAAGTTTGGCCAGCGAAAACTGAAACGGCAGTTACGACGGCTGATACTACGACAAAGCCTGCAGCTACAACTACTCCGACGACGTCAATTAAAATTGTTGATGATGGAATTGCCTGGATAACACCGAGGGAAAAATTAGCTGATTTGGGGTTATTTAAAAAAGTTACTGTTGCCGATGACCCTGGCGATGGATATGTTGGCACTGATTATTATAAAGTAGCCACAACAACCGCCGGCGGAGAGATTATTTTAGCCATAGCTAAAGTTGAGGGCATGGGCACTTTTGCTGACTTTCATCATTTTCTAAAAAAAGCTGGAGTTTATTATTGGTTGCCAGAAAATTCTGACAAGGTCGGAGGAGAGATGGGCAATTATGCCAGAACTAATTCTGATTCTGATAGCACGCTAGTAATTAAATCACTGCAGTTAGATAAAGCCATGATTGTTGGTTCTTCCAAATTGACTCAAGATGCTTCTTCTTCGCGGTCAGGCTCTTTCGCCTCAGAAACCACGGCTGGACAAAAAGTTGGAGAAACAAAGTGGGGAGATCTTTATCTCCTGCAGGGCAAAGCAATTGATTTATCAAGCGGCAACGCTAGTGTCGCGCAGTACTATGTTCTTCGTAACGATGGTCAGCGAATCATTTATCACCCTGAACCAACTTACAGAAACGATGATGGTAGCTTCAATGTTACCTGGAGCAACGCCTTGGGTGCGAATTACAAATATTCACAAATCAAAACTTCTGGTTGCGGTGGAGGAGGTGGTTCATTTCCTTTAATTGCCAGCGGTGAGGCATTAAACTCTAAAACTGCGGTTGCAACCAAAGGTAGCGATACCGTTTATACCGTTCCAGCTGATTCAGCCTTGGCCAACTTCGCCTACGGGGTTTATAAGATGGATGAAATGGGCAGCAAGGTTTCGCAAATCGCAATGATGAACGATTTGGCTGTGCTTTTGGTAAAAGATGCTTATGACAAATGGTCAATTTATATGAACGATAAATATGCACCGGCGGTTGAGTGCGGAAAACCGGTTATCTACCTTTACCCAACAAAAACCACGCAAGTCTCCGTGAAGGTTGGTGCTGATGTCACAAAGTCTGAACCAACATACAATAAAGGTTGGAGTGTTTTAGCAAATCCTTCGGGAATGCTGACGCTTGGTGGCAAAACATACGATTCGCTTTTCTGGGAAGGAACAGGTTGGGGCAGTTATCCTGCAATAACATCTGGCACTGTGGTTGAGTCCGCGAAAGTTTCCGAAACAATCACGTCACAGCTTACAACTATGGGCTTGAACGCCAAGGAAATCGCCGATTTCAAGGATTTCTGGATGGCGAAAATGCCAAAAACCCCATTTACTCGTTTGAGTTGGATAACGACAGAGCAAATGAATACTTTGGCGCCGCTAGCAGTTTCGCCAAAACCAGACAGCATGATTCGCGTCTTCCTGGATTTTCAAGGATTAACATCTAAGGTTTCAATCGCACCACAAGTTTTGCCACATTATCAACGCAACGGATTTGCATTGGTTGAATGGGGCGGGCTGCTAGTTTCCAGTAAGTAACGAAGTCATCCCCGATTCAATCGGGGATCCACTAATAGTAGATTCCCGCTTTCGCGGGAATGACAGAAAAAAAATCAGTCCTGGCGAAAGCTGGGATTGATTTTTTTAGTATAAAATTGTATAGTATCTGTACTTTGCGATCAGGAGAGGCACGTAATGTTGTGTGATAAATGTCTTATTAACAAGCGAGCAGTCGGCCGTTTGTGCATCGAATGTTACATGAAGCAGTTACCTCACAGAACGCCGACCGACTGTGTTGATCAGTCGCGAGCAATCCCTAAGTGGTTGTGTAGTTGTTGCCGACAATCCAGTGATGTCAGAGTCGGTGAGTTATGTATGCAATGCTATCACACAAGTATTATTCTGCGAAGAAACAGATAGGGAGGTGCATAACCATGGGTGATTGGGGAAAGAGCGGCACCGGAGGGTCCGACAAGGTCGTGCGAGGCGAGAAGAAGCGAAAGTGCAAGTCGTGCAAACACAATGATGCAGTCATCGGTGACTTGTGTATGGGCTGCCGCCTGCAGCGAGGAGGTCGCTGATGCCAGGACGAAGAGACACTCGGTTGTATCGCGCCGCTCGTGCCCGAGGTGATGCTATCCGTGGTGGCGCACCGTGTGATATCACGCCGGAGGAGAGGCGAGGGTTGTATGTTGATTGCACCGGATTAGGTGGCGGTCATGGCCACCAGGCAGTCCACATTAGTCACCCGCGTCATCATTCACCAGTGCCGAAGTCAGGTAAGACTGGTGATCCGACTCTCGGCGATCCTAGCTTGGGTCGTCGCCCGCCGCTTCTCGGTGGGTAATCCTGAACAATCTCACTTGCCGTGCCGCCATCGTTGGCGGTTTTTTTCTTTTTAAAAGATAAAAAATGACGGTTCAGTTTCGAACCGCCTAAGTCGCGTCGACAGAGATGAGGAAATGAAATGTAATTAGGCAAGTAGCGCCCAGGTCGTTGCGTTGCCCAATAAGCATTTGCATGTGATACCAAAGGCCGTTGTCACTGGCTTCTGCCAAACCTGCGTGGCGCGACCATTCTTTTCCGCACCATTCAGCCCGATGTTGTGCTTTGGCGTGAGCTATCGCACTGTGAATCGTTAGTAGCACTTCGTGCCCGTTGGCGACACTGAATTCGTCTTGGGTCCAGTCTGCTTTCCGCTGTCTGTAGATGGGCCAATAAACGGATCCTATACCACGAGAATCAACTCGTTGCTGGATCGCTTCAATGTCTCGGCCGTTAGGGCTGACAATCACTTCCAGAGTGCATGGGGTATCGATGGCACGAAGTAGTGATTCGAACACGGACCGCCCTATCGGGCTAATATTCCCGAATTTCAGCATTGCCTCCTGCTTGCGTGACCGCAGATGACCACTCAGGAATTCAATTGGCCGGTACTTTGGCAGGTCGGGCGGCTTGTTAATGCGCGCCCAGATTGCCCGCAGCGATTCTGCGATGCGCCTCAACATTGGGCTCAACCTCTTTCGTAAACAGGTCCGATTTAGGTTATCACAATAACCAGTTATCTTCAATCACTTTTAATTACAAAAAATGGTAATATAAGTCTATGGAAAAATTAGTTCTAATTGATGGCAATGCAATTATTCACCGGGCATATCATGCGTTGCCAAAAACTATGTCAAATCGCCGTGGCGAACAAACAAATGCGGTTTATGGTTTTACAACCACAATTATTAAGGTTTTGGAAGATTTAAAACCGAAGTACTTGGCTTGTTCTTTTGATTTGGCTGGTCCGACTTTTCGCCACGAAGCTTTTACTGATTATAAGGCCACTAGAGTTAAGGCTGATCAGGATCTTTATGATCAAATACCGCGAGTGAAAGAGATTGTTCAAACAATGAATATTCCAATTTATGAAAAGGACGGTTTTGAGGCTGATGATTGTCTCGGAACAATTGTGGATGAAATTACAAATAGCAAGAAACAAATCTCAAACAAATCTCAAATTACAAATTCGAATATTCAAATTTATATCGTTAGTGGAGACAAGGACATCTATCAGCTAATAAATGAAAATGTGTTTGTTTATTCATTGCGAAAGGGATTGTCGCAGATGCAGGTTGTTGATCATGAAACAATTCAGCGGGAGTATAACTTAGATCCTCTCGATTTCATTGATTTAAAAGCTTTGGCAGGTGATTCGTCGGATAATATACCAGGAGTTCCTGGAATTGGGGCGAAAACGGCAACAAAATTATTGCAGGATTTTGATACGCTGGAGAAGCTGTATCAAAAAATTGAGTCTTTTCCCGTCATTGCGAGCGAAGCGAAGCAATCTCAAAAACAGATTGCCACGGCAGGAAGCCTCGCAATGACAAATCAGATTAAACCAAGAATTCTAGATTTACTGATCAAATACAAAGACCAGGCTTTTTTGAGCCAACATTTAGCAACAATCCATCGTGATGTGCCGATTAATTTTGATCTGGAAAAGTGTAGGTGGGGCGAGTATGATAAGGACAAGTTAAAGAGTCTATTCGAAGAGTTGGGATTTCAATCATTATTGAGGCGATTTGATAATCAAAATAATGAAGTCAGAGTGGTTGATAACGAACAAGTCACAATCACAGAAGTTCAAAAAAAAGACGAGCAATTAAAATTATTGTAGTAGGGGAGAAATTATGACAGAGCAAAAAGAATCAGAACTGGAAATTATCAAAAAAACGGATTTTATTATCGATTCGAATCAGGAACTTTCGCTTAAATCAGAAAAAATCCTGCAGTTTCTGCTTAAAGAGCTGGGAGTATCTACTGGAGCGATTATTTTTCATGATCCGTTTCAAAATAATTTGAACATTCTAGCGGCCAAAGGTAGTGCACATAATAAGGTCATCGACCAGGCTTTTAGAAAGAAAGAGACAATAGAATTGGGAATGGAAATAGCAGTCCCGATTTCAATTCGGCAAAAAGTTTTTGGTGTTATTTATTTATCTGGGAAGATTTTTGACAACAATGACCGAGAGTTAATTCAGAGCGCTGAAGTAGTTCTGGACGGCACCTTTTCAGAAGAGTTGAAAACCAGCGGCTTGCAGTCACTTTTTGAAAAGTACGTTGATGAAAAAATAATTAAAAAAATGATTGACCACCCAGACAATAGTCATATGAGCGGCGAGAGGCACAACTGCAGCATTCTTTTCGCCGATTTAAGTGGTTTTACCAAATATTCAAATAGTCATGCGCCGGAAACCACTATTACTCTACTTAATTTTTTCTACGGCAAAATGTCAGAAATAGTCCTGAAGCATGGTGGTACTGTTGATAAATTTATTGGTGATGAAATAATGGCGGTCTATGGCAGCCCACTACCGCAAAAAGGCCATGCAATTTCGGCAATTAAATCGGCAATAGAAATGCAAAAGTCGGCAAAATACATTGTAGAAAAATTCAATATTCCGGACGGAGGTTTGTGTGTTGGAATTGCAACCGGGGTGGTTATCGCTGGTGATGTTGGCTCAGAAAAGATGAAAGACTACACCGTCATTGGCAGCAAGGTTAATTTAGCCGCCAGGCTAACTAGCGCCGCGCCGAAAAATTCCATCATAGTTGACCTTGAAACAAAAAATGGTGCCCCTGATTTTAAATACCTGCCGAGTGACCTTGAAGAAATTCGCGGTTTTGCTCAAAAGGTTTCAACATATAAAGTAGCGGAATAAAACGACCAAGTCGAAAGACCAATGAAAAATATCTTAGTCAAAGCGAAAAATTTAGGCTGCGAAGTTCCACACAAAAAGTGGGACGATATTGACCGTGAGTTAAAACCTGTTTTGCGCCAAATGGAGAAATCTGGTATTAAGCTTAATGTTGAACTACTTGGTAAATTGTCAAAAAAGCTAGCAGCTAAAAGCCGAAAGCTAGAAGCTGAGATCCAAAAATTGGCTGGCCAGGAATTTAATGTTGCCTCGCCGTCACAACTCTCGGAAATTCTATTTAAAAAACTAAAATTGCCAACAGCTGACATTAAGCGCAACAAATCCGGCATTTCCACTGGAGCGTCAGAACTTGCGAAACTGCGCGGCGAGCATAAAATTATCGATAAAATTTTGGATTACCGAGAACTATCAAAATTATTATCTACTTATTTGGAACCGTTGCCGAAATTAGTTGATGAAAACTCCCGTTTGCACACTACTTTTGGCGAAGATACGCGGACTGGCCGGCTGTCATCCTTGAACCCTAATTTGCAGAATATTCCAATCCGCGGCGAGTTTGGGCCGGAAATTCGCAGTGCTTTTATCGCTGAAAAAGGATATAAGCTAATCTCTGCTGATTATTCGCAGATTGAACTTCGGGTTGTTGCTTGTTTGGCCCAGGACGCTGTAATGATGGAAGCGTTTAAAAATGGTGTTGATATTCACAGTAAAACTGCTTCTGAAATTTTTAGTACTCCAGTTGAAAAAGTTACCAAAGATCAACGCAGAATCGCAAAAACTGTTAACTTTGGGGTACTTTATGGAATTAGCCCATACGGTTTGTCGCAAACTTTGGGGATTAAACAGGAAGAAGCTGCTAGGTACATTATGCAATATTTCAAAATTCACTCCGGAATTAAGCGATATTGTGAGCAGCAAATTGCTTTGGCTAAAAAACAGGGTTATGTTGAGACTTTGTTTGGGTTTCGTCGGGAGTTACCGGAGATAAATTCTGCTAATCGCAATATTGCAGAATCTGCCCAGCGGATGGCAATTAATACGCCGGTTCAGGGAACGGCGGCAGAAATTTTAAAGTTGGCGATGATTGAACTTCATCGAAAGTTAGAAAGTTACCAGTCATCAGTTACCAGTCATCAGAAAAACGGGAAACAGATTACGGAGCACGGAAAACTGATATTGACTGTTCACGATGAATTGATTGTTGAGGCGCCGGAAAAAGAAGCGGAAAAAATTGCCCAGTTGATGCGAGAAATTATGGAAAATGAAGTTAAACTTTCTGTGCCGGTTGAAGTTGAGGTTGGAATCGGCGACAATTGGGACGAGGCCAAGAAGAATATTGTCAAGTAACAAGTTCATAAAGTTTGTAAAGTTTTTAAAGCACATTGAATAAAAAGACCCCAACCATCGGGGTCGGAGTCAGGCGGAATCACTTTGCCAGTTACAGGTAGTGATTTGGGTCGTCATCATCGCGAAACTGGCAAGGCAGCATTGAGCAGACGCCGAGCATACCGCTGAATTGGAACGGATCGACATCCCCAGGCAATGATGCCCTGAGAGTTTCGCCAAAAAAGCAAGCTATCTCGCCCCACGTCGGAGCGGATGTTAGCCGGCGGGATGCCATCGCTTGATTTTTCAGCGCCGTCGCGTCAATAGCTCCGTTGCCGAATTTCACAATACAGGGTAACTCGCCAAACACTGGTTGTCGTTCCAGATTTGGGCGGACAAATTTCGCCCCATACCTCTCTTCCAGGGCTTGGAGTACAACTGTGACTGCGGCATCGACGTTAGCTGCGATCATGGCGTCACCTCGAAGGAATATGGGATGATAAAAATGGTATCATTATTTATTTGATAAATCAAATGATTAAACTTTATTACGGTGAAGATACATACTCACTCAACCACGCAATCAAGAAAATTGAGGCTGATTTTTCCGTTGCCAATTTCGGCGATATGAACATTCAAAAGCTGGATGGCGCTACGCTGACTTACGACAGTTTAATCCGCAGTGCTTCGGCCGTGCCGTTTTTGGCTGATAAACGACTCTTAATCATCAACAATTTTCTCCGAGATGGTGATGAGAAAGTTCGGGAGTATATTGATGCCAGCACAGACAAGTTCCCAAAATCAACTGAAGTAATTTTACTTGAGGATGGTGAGGTCAATAAAAATTTGAAATTATATAAAAAATTATTGAAACTAAAAGCTGTGGAGCATTTTCCGCTGCGCAAGGGATTCGAGTTGGAAAACTGGCTGTCGGCAATTGCAAAAGAGAAGGCAGTTCCAATAAAAGCCTCAGCAATTAGAAAATTAATTGCCACCGCCGGCAACAACAGTTTCCGTTTGACCAATGAACTCGAAAAATTAGATTTATTTCGCTTGGCACAGAATCAGGCGGAAATTACTGAGGACGATATTAACCAAATGGTTGAATCCGAGAATGATCAGAATATTTTCGATTTTATAGATGCTTTGGGAGCCCGCAATTCACGATTGGCCTTAAAATATTTGCATAATTTACTCTTAGGCGGCAAAAATGAAAATTACATACTTTCGATGATTGTTTACCAATTTAGGAATATGCTAATAGTTCAAGATTTGATTAGCCGTGGAGTAGTTCGCAATCAAATTCCGGCTGAAGCCGAATTGCACCCCTTTGTTGTTGGAAAAACTATTCGGGTACTAAACAATTTTGACTTGCCGCTGCTTCGAAGAATTTACTTGAGATTACAACAGACCGACTTGGATATTAAAACCGGCAGAATTGATCCGCGACTGGCGCTGGAAAAGCTTTTGGCAGATTTAACTTTGTGATACAATTAAGTTACTTAAGTCTCTTAAGTTTCTTAGTTTGAGAGGGGAAATTGGAGAGGAAAAAGGCCCGAAAGGCACCATTTCTGGAAATTAATTGGCGGAAATTAATGTTTTTTTCTGCAGTTTTTCTTGTTGTTTTTGTTGCAGCAAAACTAATATCAACTGCTCGTTATTCTGCCGACGAACCAATGGATAGCAGTTATTCAACAGTCAGCAGTTCAAATGTCAGTCTTGAAGTAAAAAAGAATGGCAGTGTTTATAAAGATGGGAAGAAAATTAGCTCAAAAATTTCGCCGCAAAAGAATTTTGATGAACTTCGGATGTTGGTGTATGACAAAAACGGATTTTATCTAGATAATCTTGAAGTTAATCTGACTTTGCCATCAGCGGTTGCCAAGGATTCTGATCCGCAGATACTAGCGATTCACGGCGTTGACTCTGCTACTGCCAGTGTTACAAATGACTCAACGATATCCTACGCTGCAATCGGTGTTGGCGCAGACGCCACAATTACAATTATCGCCAAACTGCCGAAGGGTGTTGTTAGCTTGCCCTTTTTGGATCAGCTTGTTTTTCTTTTGTCATCGTTTGGCGGCAGCGTTTGGCTAGTTGTGGCGATTATCATTCCACTTTTGTCTATTATTTACTTGATCATGTTGATTTCGCTTCACAGCCGAACACAAAAAATCTCGACTCCTGAAAGGCCAATAACCGCGCCGCCAATGGCCATACCGCCGGCTGTGGTTGGAGTTTTAACCAACCAGGACGTTGGGCCTCGGGAAATTGCTGCAACGCTTATTGACCTGGCTCTGCGCAAATTTATTTTTATCATCGACCGCGATCGCGGATTCGCTTTTGGCAAGAGAATTTTCGCTGGACCACTTTTGGGCTTTGAAAAGATTTTGCTATCTAAGATCTTTCGTGACAGCATTAAAATATCTGAGCAAGAAGTTTCGGAGCGTTTTTCTAATCATTTGTACAGCCACAAGATGTCACTTTTCACAAATGGTATTTATGGGCTCTCGACCAGGTTGGGTTACTTTAAAGAGAATCCAGCCAGCATGCACAGAAAGTACCAATTTGTGGGAATTATCCTATTCTTTTTTGCACTAGTATGTTTTTTCCTTAATTTCAGATATTTCCCATCTTTGCCGTACGCTGCATTTTTCTGGGTTGGTATGATGGTGGCCTCAATTGTCATCATTATCATTGGCAGTAAAATGCCCATACGGACTGCGCTTGGTCGACAGGCCCTCTCTAACTGGTTGGCGTTCAAAAAATACTTATCTGACCCAGCTCCACTCCCGTATGATGCAAAGAATTTTCAAAAATTTGTTGAATATTTGCCTTATGCAATCGTTTTCAAATGCGAAGCGCTTTGGGCTAAGCGTTTTTCCGAAGAGGAATTCATGGTGCCTGATTGGTTTATTACAGACAAACCAAGTTTAGGGTTGCAGGACTTTTGTCTCTCTCTTTACCCGATTATCGGATATGTCGGCCAAAATTTAGCAACAATTAGGGAACCAGGGTACAAGTAAATCAAACTCTAAATTCTAAGCTCTAAATCCTAAATAAATCTAAATGACCAAATTTCCAAAAAGTTTTGAACATTACAACATTAGAATTTTTTGGAGAATTATGTTTAATCGTGAAACTTTTATCGGCAGAGTAGTCAGCGGCGGCGGTTTTATTTTTGACTTCGCACGTTGGCTAGTAATATTAATTATCACTCTTACTTTGCTGCATTTTTTTGTTATCACGGTCTTCATTGTTGACGGGGAATCAATGGATCCAACTTTCGCAACCGGTGAATTTGGGGCCCTGGATAAAATTAGTTACGATTTTTCTGATCCCGAGCGTGGCGACATTGTAGTACTAAATTATCCAGGTGACCCGGAACATAGGCGCTACGTTAAGCGAGTTGTTGGGATGCCAGGGGACAGAGTTGAGGTTAAATCTGGCACCGTATATCTTAACGGTAAAAAATTAGCGGAGAATTATTTGCCGCAGGGGCTTTATACAGACAAGGATGGCAGTTGGAAATTATCAAGTGATGAATATTTTACTATGGGTGACAACCGGCCGAACTCAAATGATTCTAGATATTTTGGCCCGGTCGAGAAGAGGTTCCTTGTTGGCAAGGTTGTTTGGATTCTATTTCCGAGATTCTTTAGTGTCGTAACGCCGACTTACTAAAGTTAACGAATAACTGATAACTAATAACGAATAGTTTTGGAATAAAAAAACTGCTCATGATAGGCAATTGAGCAGTTTTTTTGTGAGATTATTTCTTTTTCTTCAGAGGTTTCTTTGCGGCAGCTTTTTTGACTGGTTTTACTTCAGCTGGAGCAGAGGCTGCTTTCGCCAACTTTTTGGTTAGTCTGGACTTCAGCCTAGCCGCACGATTTTTGTGGACAACATTTTTCTTTGATGCGACATCCAGCTCTCTGTAGGCGGCGCTGAGCTTAGCTTGTACATCTTTGTCGCCGGCAGCAATTGCCAAACGAGCCGCTTTGACGGCGGATTTAATTTTGTGGCGGGTTAAATCGTTGATTTCCCGTCTGGCTCTATCTTGTTTAAGAGCTTTTTTTGCAGATGAGGTAAGTGGCATGAAAATTCCTTGAATTTCTAGTTAATAAAGTAAAAAGTCCATCAAGTCCATCAAGTAAATCGAAAAGATCCTAATTCCATTAACTTTCGACTTTACAAACTTTATAGACTTTATAAACTTATGTTTGAATTGTAGCATAAAACTTTTAATTTGTGAAGTGCTATGTTTACTCTGTTAAATCCCTCTTTGTGGGACGATCGTTAGGTCGTATTTAACAGGGTAAAGAAAAGGCCTCTCCACAGTTGCGGAGAGGCGTGTCGGTTGGTCACTGTCTAGAAGCGCTGCGTGGGCCGCGTCCAGTCTCTCATGGCGGCGTGGCTGTCGCTTGCCGGTGGTTCTTTGGCCCGAGCAACTCCTGCTGTTTCTGGCCCTCCGCCGCTGTTGGCTGGCCATCCCTCCGGGTTCTCGCCGTCAACCGGAACATTGAGTAGACTTGCTATTTCGGCTGCTTCTCGCAGATCTTCCCGATGCCGATCTGCAGCAGCCTTCAGTTCGGTCTCAGTCCCGTCGGTGCAGTCGATGACGTTTTGACCACTGCGTCTTCGTGGTAACCAGACAAGGGAAACAATGGCCATGCCAACCGTGGCGGCAATGAAGAAAGGTGCTGCATCGTGTTGTGCCACGTGGGCAATGAAGATGCTGCCGAAGAAACACAGCACTAGTGAGACGAGCCATAGCCCAAAGTTGCCGACCATCGCCAGCAGCCACTCCTGTGTCCACTCGTCTTCATCACTGTTACGTAGACAGAGAATATGGCCACCAAGAAGGAATCCTCCCGCAACCAGAGAGTAGATAATCCACCCGACCAGCGTGTGGCCAGGGTTGGAGAATATCCACCCATTGATCAGAAACGCTGCTGAGACAACAATCAGAGCTAGGCAGGCCGCTCGTATGATGCTTTTATCCATTTCAACACACTCCGTGTAGTTGACCGCTCGCCGCTATTTAATCATTAAAGTGTTCATAAGTCAACCTTGACAAGGGTTTTTTGATAAGCTACAATCCAATGTTAACGAATAACGCATAACGGATAGTGAATAACCATAACTAGATAGTTAATTAATTTTTTTAGTTGCGGTTATTCGTTATTAGTTATTAACTATTAGTTAATTTTCATGGAACTTTCACCAAAACAACAAATTGTCGAGGCAATAAAGGGAGCAGAGAATATTTTATTGTTAACTCATAAGGGCCCAGATGGCGATGCTATTGGGTCTCTTTTGTCTGTTTCTTTGGCACTTGAAAAGCTTGGCAAGAAAACTTATGCAGTTTGCGCCGATAAAATTTCGCCGGTTTTCTCATATTTGCCAGTCGATCGAATACACTCCGAACTTTCTGGTCGCCGCGATTTCGTCATTTCGCTTGATGTTAGCCAAGTTGCCGCCGACAAGTTCTTATATAAAGTAGAAGATGGCAGTATCAATTTCATTGTTTCACCAAAAGAAGGCGAATTTACGCCGGAAATGGTAACTTTTCCTGGTGGAAAATTTAAGTTTGATCTCATTATCGTTCTTGATTGTCCAGATCTCGACAGGCTAGGTGCTTTGCATGAGCAAAATTCTGATCTTTTCTATGAAACCCCAATTATTAACATTGATCATCACGCCGGCAATGACCACTTTGGCAAAATCAATTTAGTCGATTTAACTGCCACATCAACTTGCGAAGTTTTGGTATCAATCTTTGAAGCACTATCAAAAGATACTTCTCTGCTAACCGAGCACATAGCCACAGCGCTTTTGACTGGGATTATTACCGACACCAACTCTTTCCAAAACCAAAATACGACTCCAAAATCACTAACAGTTGCAGCTCAATTAGTCGCTGCCAACGCTGATCAGCAAGAAATTATTAAGCGAATTTACAAAACTAGAACACTCTCCACTTTGCGTCTTTGGGGCAAGGTGCTATCAAATATACGTGATGAAATGAATTACCGCTTTGTTTGGTCACAAATCCAGAAAGCCGATTTTGTTGTTACTCAGTCAACTCCCGCGGATGCTGATGGTGTTATCGATGAGCTATTAAAAACCGCCACCGGTGTTGATTTTGTACTACTTTTGACCGAAAAGGATGATGGACTACACGGTTCGTTGCGCTCTGTTTCCAAGGGCACTGATGTTTCTGCCATTGCCAAACTCTTTGGCGGTGGCGGGCATGCTATGGCCGCTGGCTTTGAAGTTGGTTACAATGATCCATCCCTTGGCTCGGATGGCATAATTAATAAAATCCGAGATTACCAGAAAAGTCCAGTGCAGGGATAATAAAAAAGCAGCCCAACTACAGGGCTGCGACGGTCTCCTCAAACTTCTTCTGGTTGTACCAAAACGGCCAACCAAACTCCTTGAGTGCTTCTGTTGCGAGTTTGGCACCTCCGTATTCGAGTCGTATCGTTTCCAACCCACCAGCGCGCGACAGTCGATCAAGTTTCTGGCCAGTCGGCCCCGACCGTTTGATTGAGTCGACTATTCCGACCAACTCTGCTGACTGCTCAGAACGGAACCGCGATTGCACCCCGTTTCGGGCTATCTCCCAAGCCCTATGCTCGAGATCGTGGCGACGCTGTAGTGCAGCGAGTTTGTCCCAAATCTCGGGTGAAATTGCTGCTGCGCTCATTAGACGACCCGATTCGATGCGCACCAGATACAGATCACCATTGACTCGCTTTGCGAGGTAAAAACCATCCATGCGCACAAGGCAACACTCCCTTTCGCGGTTATTCTAGCAGACATTCCACAAATTGTCTTGATTTTTTTTACGGAGTTTGTTACAATCAGTGAAGTTCATAAAGTCATAAAGTTTATAAAGTCGAAAGTACAAGGAAAACATGGCAGAAAAAGAAGTCAAAAAAGTTGAAAAAAAAGTTGCACCAGCCAAAACTGGCGACCTTTTAGAAAAATACCAAACAAATGCAAATGACACCGGATCAACTGAGGTTCAGGTTGTAGTTCTAACCAAAAAAATTGCTGAGTTAACAAAGCATTTGAAACTTCACAAACATGATTATGATTCCCGTGTTGGACTTTTGAAAATGGTTGGGAAGCGCCGAAGACTTTTGAATTACTTCAAGAAAACCAACGAAGAGGGCTACGCCAGCCTAATTGTTGACTTGAAGCTTAGAAAATAGTAAATTTATTAATTAGTAATCCGCCCAAGGCGGATGGAGAGAGGTTCGAGACAAGAGGTGAGGAGAAAGTTTAAAAGTTCATCAAGTCTATCAAGTTCATCAAGCAAAACCACTTGAAAAACCTGAAAAACTTGTCACTTGATAAACTTTGCCCTCATTTCCTAAACGAACTCATCTCACAACTTTTCTCCAGAAGGGATTTTTATGGTAGTTAAGAAGCTGGGACTCGTCGAGAAAACTTACTCGGTCGATTTTTGCGGCCGTGAATTGAAGTTGGAGACTGGAAAATTAGCGCTGTTGGCTCAGGGTTCAATTAAGGCAACCTGTGGTGGTACTGTTGTTCTTGCAACTGCAGTTGTTGCCGACGAACCACGCGATGGAATCGATTTTTTTCCACTTTTGGTTGATTACGAAGAAAGATTATACGCCGCCGGCAAAATTTCCGGTTCTCGCTTTATCAAAAGAGAAGGTCGTCCATCAGACGCGGCAATTCTCGCTTGTCGAATGATTGACCGACCAATCCGCCCACTTTTTCCAAAGAATTTTAGAAATGACGTTCAGGTTATTATCACTGTACTATCCTATGATGGTGAAAATGATCCGGATATCTTAGGCATGATCGCCGCCTCCGCCGCGCTTTCGCAAACAAAAGCGCCTTTTAATGGCCCAATTGGTGCTATTAAAATTGGTTTAATCGACGGAAAATTAATTGCCAACCCAACAATCGAGCAAATCGAAGCATCAGACTTGAATCTAACTATTGCCGCGACCAAAGACAAGGTTATGATGATTGAAGCTGAAGCATCTGAAGTTTCAGAAGAAAAAATTGTCGAAGCAATTGAATTGGCCAAGAAATCAATTTTGCCACTAATCGAAATTCAAGAGAAAATCAAAAAAGATCACGTTGCCGTCGACACCGGGGTCGAACTTATTGATGACCAAGCAATTCATGGCGAAGTCTCCAAAATTGTTGGCGACAAACTTAAAGAGGCTGTTCGCGAGCTAGATAAACTCAAGCGCGAAGAGAACCTAAAGGGTTTTGAAGATGAGGTGCTAAAGACTCTCGAAGGTAATTACAAACAAGTTGAACTTAAAAATGCCTTTACTAAACTAGTAGAGAAAGAAATTCGCTCAGCAATCCTTGATGATGAACACAGGCCTGATGGTCGAGGTATTTTGGACGTAAGGCCAATTGACGTTGAAGTTGGTGTTCTTCCGCGCGTTCATGGTTCCGGCCTCTTTACTCGCGGCCAAACCCAGGCACTAACTGTTGCAACTTTGGCTTCCCCAGGGATGGAACAATTCATCGACACTATGGAAGTTGAAACCACCAAACGATTTATGCACCACTACAACTTCCCGCCATTCTCCACCGGTGAAGTCTCGCCAATGCGCGGCGTTTCCCGCCGAGCAGTTGGTCACGGATATTTGGCAGAAAAAGCTTTGCTGCGGATGATCCCATCAACCGAAGAGTTTCCATATACTATTAGACTAGTTACTGAAATCCTAACCTCCAACGGCTCGTCCTCTATGGCAGCAACCTGCGGTTCCACTTTGGCGCTTATGGATGCCGGCGTGCCAATTAAAAAAGCGGTGGCTGGAATTGCTATGGGACTTGTTACTGATAAAAAAGACGATATGAAATTCAAAGTTCTTACTGACCTTCAGGGGCTGGAGGACTTTGCAGGGGATATGGACTTCAAAATTGCCGGTACCCGCGACGGAATTACCGCAATTCAAATGGACACCAAAATCACTGGTTTAAATGACGCTATCATCGCCCAAACATTCAAGCAGGCAAAAGTTGGCCGAATGGAAATCTTGGACGCTATGGAAGAAATTATTTCCACGCCAAATGAACTCTCCCCACTGGCACCAGTTATCAAAGCCATTCACATTAGCCCAGAGAAAATAGGCGAATTAATCGGGCCAGGTGGCAAGAATATTCGCAAAATTATTGAAGATTGTGGCGGCAAAGAGGTAACATCAATCGATATCGAAGATGATGGCACAGTTATGATTGGTTCAACTGACTCAGAAATGGGTAAAAAAGCTATTGCGATTGTTGAATCAATGACCCGCGAGATCGAAATTGGTGAAATTATTGAAGGCAAAGTTATTGAAATCAAACGCGACAGAATGACTGGCAAACAGGTTGGGGCCATTATCGAAATTACTCCACGCCAAGACGGCATGGTCCACATCTCCCAAATTGCCAATGAGCGCGTAGAGGACATTGAAAAGTATATGAAACCTGGTGATGTGGTCAAAGCTAAGGTTGTCGATGTAGATAGAGAAAAAGGTCGCGTTGCACTTTCGACCAAAGATTTCTCGAAGCAGAGCTAGGCAATATTGTCATCCTGAACTTGTTTCAGGATCTAGAAAACGAGATTCCGGATCAAGCCCGGAATGACAAACAAGAAGAAACCACCCGAGATAGTCTCAAAGGTGGTTTTTTTGATTGGCACAATTTGCTATTCTATAGAAAAGTAATTAATTTGGAGGAGAAAATGGGAGAAGCGCTTAGAAAGTTTAATCCTGATGATGAGGGAGCTCATGGGCTAGAGTATCGTGGGCCAGAAGAAGTTGATGATAGCGTGATTGTCGAAGGTGGTACCATGACAGATGGATCCAGAGCAGCGGAGCAAGCCAAAAATCAAGAAACTGGCATGTCTGATAACTCCTAGGAGATTTACAAAAAATCACCCTTGGATTTTCCTTGGGTGATTTTTTTTATTGTAAAAATTCAATATTAGGCGGCTAATCTTTCATGGGTATTAATTTTAGCAATACTTCCAAGCTGATTTTTATCTAGCCCCATAATTTGCTTTACATTTTGGCCAAATTCACCTTGGCATTGTTGTTCAATGTAATCATCCTCGGGCACACCTGTAGTCTCGTCAATTCTTTTGTCACGGCTACCATCAACTTCGATTTTAATTCCGTAAGTTGGAATTCCAGTTTTGGCCTGTTGATGTTTCATGCCGGAATATAGTTTATCGTTGATCGCAGCTTGTGTATCTGGTTTTCCGGAGCCCGATCTATGAGTAACTGATTCTGCGTGCAAAACCCCAAGCCCCTTTGCGTGGGACTTAACCTGCAAAACATAGTCTTGGTATTGGCCTTCAGCCAGTGTTCTGCGCATACCAAAGTCAGCACTGTCATGGACATCTTTTTCTGGAGTGGTTTCGACTATTTCAATATCAGGATAATCTTCGATCAGTTTTCCCAAAGTGTGGAGTGTCACGTTCATGGCTAAAATACCATTTCTGATCTTGAAAAAATCAACTACCGCCATGTCTTCACTCTCAGTTTGCCTTTGTGCGGCCAGGGTTCGCATTTGAACCCACATTGCCGCAATTGCCGCTTTTCCCTCAGGAATGTTGCCGATGTTTCTAATCATGTCCAAACAATCACCTTGCCAGCCGGCAGAGAGTAACAGTAACTTCTCTCGTTCGCCACTAATTTGACTCGTCGTTTTGCCAATTTTCTCTGGCGTTTCTTTGTTTCTTTCTAATTTGTTCAAACTTTCTTGTCTGGCCAGAGCCGATACGGAATTAAAAGCGGTTTCAATATGGCGTTTTAGTTCCTCTGATTTGCAGGCTGCCAGCGCCGCATTTTTTCTTTCGGTCAAAACATGGGAAAAAGTCGTCCAGGCAAATTTCTCTCCTCGTTTTTGAGGTTTGGCACTTTCGTATGCCACTCGAAAACCTTCATTGAGTTCGAGCTGAAAAGATTTGGCAAACTCTGATTTTTCAGCGTTAAACTCTGTATCTTGTTCAACTAATTCAAGCGATTCGTTCATTTTTTCCTCCAATTTTCTATATCATACATAGAGATTTTTCATTTGCATAGCAATTTGAATAAGCAAGGCTTTTAACGCCTTGTGTCCGCTTCGCGGAACTATTAGATCTTGTTATAAAAAAAGATCCTTGCCGGGGGCAAGGACTTGGGATCTGCGTGGTTGTGGTGAAACTTCTGCTGGACAGATTACGGGCTGTTGAGTGGAACCCTCTTGTACTTCTCGAATTTGTTTGGTGTTCCCGGCGTGATCACCCAGATGATCTCCGCCGCTTTGCCGTTGGCTTCAACGATCGGATAGGATGGGCCGGCAGCCTTAAAGACGTATCCATCGCCCAGCAGTTTGAGCAACTCGTTCGGGTATCGCTCGTTCGCCAGCGTATCAACCCAGCGCTCGCGCGGTAGCTGGCGAAGGCGATCAGCTGTCCTGATCCTGTCCACCTTGTCGCGCTTGCAGCCGACGATGCCAATCCAGATGATCACAATCATTGCGATGGCCAGGAAGCCAAGGAGAGGCGCTAGGACCATCCGGACTTTCTTGCTGGTTTCTTTCTGCCTGTTTTCAATAGCGTCCGACATGTGTTTCACGCCCCTAGTAGTATTATCCGAGAATGCGACATCATTCTACCAAAGTACTTGACAAATGTAAATATGTATGCTAAACTTAGTTCAAGAATCGTTAGGTTTGATCTCTTTACTTTATATCTAAGGCAACCAGAGCTATTATTTTTTGCTTCCATGGACCTAGAAAAAACAAAAGAACAACTCATTAATGTTGAGAAAGAGATTGCTAGCTGCCAACTTTGTCCTCTTTATAAGACAAGACGAAATATCGTCCCTGGTGAAGGAAATCCTCATGCCGAAATTATGTTTATAGGCGAGGCTCCAGGCGCAAGAGAAGATGAATCTGGCCGGCCGTTTTGCGGCCCAGCAGGCAAATTTCTAGACCAACTACTCGATTCTATCGGTTTGCAACGCGCGGATGTTTATATCGCTAACACTTTGAAATGCCGTCCACCTGCAAATCGCGATCCATTACCAGAAGAGAAATCGGCTTGCCGAAAGTACTTAGAAGAGCAAATTGCTATTATTAACCCGAAAATCGTGGTTACTCTAGGTCGGCATAGTACTGAAACTTATCTTCCTGATCTCGGTGGTATTACAAAGTTGCGAGCGAAATTGTATCACCGAGCAAATGGAATTTTCTTTTTTCCGCTTTATCACCCGGCAGCAGCTCTGCATAATGGTGCAATGCGTCAAACATTACTCGACGATTTTGCCAAATTGCCAGATGCAATTGTTCAAGTTAAAGCGCAGCTGGCAAAGCAGAAAAAAGAGAACGCAAAATAATAAAAATTATTTTAAATTTATTCGCCCTCTAATTAAAAGGAGAATCTGATCTATGATCACATCACAACGCACGCAGCGTCCACCACGTGGACCGAAAAAGACTGACCTGTCCAAAACATTTGGCAATTTAACGCCAAATGCTGGGGCAACAACCCAGCCACAAGATGGTGGTACCGGCAGTAGCTTTTTCAAAAAATCAGCACTTCGAATTATCCCTATGGGTGGTTTAGAAGAAGTTGGTAAAAATATGACCGCCATTGAGTATGGCAACGACATCATGATTATTGATGCCGGTTTAATGTTTCCAAATGAAGATATGCCGGGGATTGACTACGTTATCCCTGACGTTTCTTATTTATCGGACAACAAAAGCAAAATTCGTGGTTTAGTCATCACTCATGGTCACTTAGACCATACCGGTGCTATCCCTTATTTATATGAAAAACTTGGCAGCCCAATAATTTATTCGGCGCCAATGACGGTTGGACTCATTAAAAAACGACTCGAAGAGTTTAGCATGGAAAATAAGGTCAAAATTTCGACCATTACTCCAGGCGAAGAAATCTTGCAGCTTGGCTGTTTTCGAATTGAGACTTTTCGTTTGAATCACAATATTCCCGATAGTTTTGGTCTTTCGATCACGACTCCGGAAGGAATTTTGGTTTATGCTACTGACTGGAAATTTGACCATACGCCAGCAGATGGCCGACCAACTGATTTCTCAAAATTAGCCCAACTTGGTGGCCAGGGAGTTTTGGCCCTATTTTCTGACTCAACTAACGCTGAGAAACCGGGTCACACCATGTCGGAAAAAGAAGTTGAAGACTCACTATTCAAATTAGTTGAAAATGCTCGTGGCCGTGTTATTATGGCGACCTTTGCCTCACTTATTTCTCGTATCCAACAAGTTCTAAATGTTTCAAAGCGTCTTAACCGCAAGGTGGCTTTTTCTGGCCGATCAATGATCGCCAACGTTGAAGTTGCCGCGTCAATTGAAGCCTTAAAAATTCCAGCTGATACCATGATTGATGTTGCCGATATTGGAAAATATGCCGATAACCGCGTTACCATTGTCTGTACTGGTTCACAAGGTGAGGAACGCTCGGCTTTGACTCGAATCGCTGCCGGCGAACATCGACAAATTAAAATTCAAAAAGGCGATACAGTTATTTTGTCGTCATCTCCAATCCCAGGCAATGAGCGATCGGTTTCTGAGGTTATGGATAATCTTTACCGCGAAGGCGCACGAGTTATTTATCAGAAAATGTTTGACGTTCACACCTCCGGTCATGCTTATCAAGAAGATTTGAAGTTAATGATCGGGCTTATCAAACCGAAATTCTTTATTCCAATTCACGGTGAGCGCCATAAATTAATGGTTCATGCTGGCCTGGCTCAGGATGTTGGAATTCCGGAAGCTAATATTTTGGTATCTGACAACGGCCAGATCATTGAATTTGAAGGCGGAAAAGGCTCTGTTACTAACAAGCGAATTCCGGCTTCATATGTTATGGTCGATGGACTCGGCGTTGGAGACGTTGGAAACATTGTCCTGCGCGACCGAAAAGCCATGGCTGAAGATGGAATCTTTGTCGTCATCGTCACAGTCAATCACGAATCTGGCCAAATCGTAACCTCGCCTGACATTATCTCTCGTGGCTTCATTTATATGCGAGAAAACGAAGATTTGGTTCACAAAGCTAGGGCGGAAATTAAACGACTTTTTGCTAAACACGCTACGGTGCCGAAAGGTCGCAGCGATTGGGGACTAATTAAAACCAAAATTCGTGAAGAGCTCGGCGACTTTCTTTACAAGGAGACAGAAAGACGTCCTATGGTCATCCCTGTAGTAATAGAGGTATAAAAAACGCATCGTCATTGCGAGCCATCCGCCTTGGGCGGAGGCGCGGCAATCTCTGTTGAAAAGATTGCCCACAGGGTCACCTCGGCAACACCTCGGAAGACTTCGTTCCTCGCAATGACAAAACCATAAAAAAAGAGCGACCGTGGCTGAGATGCTGCGGCCGCTTTTGCGGTTCATTTCACTTTCTCCTGGAGTCTCGACCTTACAGTCTCGATGACCTGTTGCCACTCATCGCGTCTGTAGAGCCTGTAGAAACCTCCATCGACTGGGCCAACCTTGATGTCTTTGACTTCGCCAAAGATCTGGTCATCGGTGACGTTCTCATCCTGACGAGTAATACGTTCGACCATGCCATAGATACTGTTGCTGCAGTATATGGTTTTGGTTTGCATTGATCATCCTCCTGGGTAGTATTTGGTAGATATAACAGTAACAAAAAAGTCCACGAGTTCCAGTTCTAAATGCAACAGGAAAGGATTAGAATTGTTGTATGAA
>JBAXAF010000018.1:0-22019 GCA_037142675.1 Candidatus Berkelbacteria bacterium
AGAAAATATTGTGTCTACCTTTTGGACAGGGGTGCAACTCCCCTCAGCTCCACCATTTTTCATTTATTGCTTTTTGTTCCGCTTCGCTCGAGCCAATGGCTCTCGCTTGCGGTGGCAAATTCGAGAGTAATTCATATTGTATTTGAAAATTCATAATGAGTTTTCCGCCCAGAAGAATGCGGTTCGAGCCGGCGGTTTTAAGAAAATTTCTCATAGCAGAGAAATTTTTTGTTTTAGCAAAATTTCCAGCTTGGTTGGCGTCAATTATCCAGTTTTTCAAGAGTTCGAGCCAATGATTTCCTTTTCGCTCAAAATCTCTTAACTTTTCTTCAAACTCGGCTTTTTGCTCAATTAGTTTGTTCTTTTTTTCTTTGTATTCTTCAAGTTCAATAGCTTGGTCTAAATATGCATCAGCCAAACGATCAAGCCGAGTTTTGATTGTTTCAATTTTGGTCTTTAGATTTTGAGCGAAAACTTCTGACGAGTGGTATTTTTCTTTTTCCCACTGTTGGACTTTTAGCATATACTTTTCTCTCCACTCGTCGGGAATAGAAACTTTTTGACAAATATCTTCAATTTGTTTTGCCAAATTCTCTTCGCGAAGAAACTTCCTTTCGGCACAAACTTTGGTTTTGCTTTTGTGAGTACAGCGGTAGTAAGCATATTCTCTACCACTTGGTTTGAACTTTCGCTCAGCGGTTATGGCGTAGTTACAATCTCCGCATTTGGCAAAACCAAGAAATTGAAGTTCTCGCTCGGCTCGTTTGTGCCGAGGTTTCGAGTGATCGTGTAAAGCAATTTGTATTTTGTCAAAAGTTTCTTTGGAAATCATTGGCTTGTGCGAACCTTGATAAAGTTCGCCATCGTAACTTATGACGCCGTAATAAAATGACTTTGTTAATATCTTTTAAATTGATGACAAAGCCATTTTATTGCCGTCTTTGCCAACCAAGCCAAGAGAAAACATTTTTGCCTGAATTCCTGTTAGCGAAAACTCGCCAGAAGCAAAAAGCTCCAGCGTATTCCTAACAAAACCAAATGTCTTTTGATTTGGTTCAATAGTTCTAAGGCGTGGCTCGTTAAAGTACCCAAGTGGAGCTTTGCAAGGAAACTCTCCTCGGCGCAGTTTTTGCCGAATTCCTCGCAAAATGTTTTCTCTTAAATTGTCGGTGTAGTATTTGGCTTGACCAAAGGCAACGCTTAACATGAACTTTCCTTGCGGAGTTGCTTCAAACCAAAAAGTTGGAAATTTTAGCGATGTGATATTTCCGGTATCAACCAAATATATTATCTTACCGCCATCTATCGAGTTACGAGCTAACCTGTCGGGATTCCATGCTAAAATTCCCGAAGCGTTGCCTTTTTCAAGCTCTAAAAGCAATTGGTTAAAGATCGGTCGCCCAGGCTCCTTGGCAGTTCTGCTTTCAGTAAACTCCCGAACAACAAACAAGTTGTTTGTTCTGGCAAAATCTCGGAGTTCTTGGAGCTGGGCTTCAATAGACAAAATTTGTCGCTCTTCGTCTTCGGAAGATTTACGACAATAAATGAAATACTTTTCCATGTTGCCCTCCTTAAATTTTGTCTATAACCAAATGATTTTATATACCGACAATTTTTGGAAATTTTGTTTTCAAACCGCCGGCTCTAAAGAATTTTATTCTTTTCTGTGCTTCGCACAGGAACCGCATTCTTCTGGGCGGAAAACTCATTATGAATTTTCAAAAACAATATGAATTACTCTCGAATTTGCCACCGCAAGCGAGAGCCATTGGCTCGAGCGACCTGCCTGCCGGTAGGCATGGAGCGGAGCAAAAAGCAATAAATGAAAAATGGTGGTGTTTAATAGTAGAAGGAGTTGCAAGGCGGAACGGCGACCGGCCGTGAGCCGGGGTCGACCAATTTGCTAGCAAGCAAATATGGGTGACCGACGACCCTCAGCTCCACCAACTAAAACAGAGCAGGTTGAACCTGGTCTTTTTTAGTTGAAGAAAGTTCAGGAGTCGCAGCAAGGAAGGGGGCAAACTTTTGCAGAGATTATTTTTTTAATGTAGTGTTAATTTTATGAAAAGAACCAATAAAAACTTTATCGAGCAATTTTATCAGGAAAGCAAATTTGGCGGTTTTACTGATATTGATAGCACCATCGCTTTTTACAGCCATATTAATTCCATCATCAAAAATAATTTTCAGATATTAAATATCGGATGCGGCAGAGGTATTTTTCAGGATGACAAAATAGCTTTTCGCCGCGATTTACAAAAATTTAAGGGCAGAGTAAAAAAGGTAACAGGGATAGATGTTGACCCTGCTGCTAAAAACAATCCGGATTTAGACGAATTTAAATTAATTGAAAAAAATATTTTTCCGATTCGCAGCAACTCTATCGACCTATGTATTTGCGATTTTGTCGTAGAACATGTTGAAAATCCAGCACTGTTTTTTAAAGAATGTCAGCGAGTTTTAAAAAAAGCTGGCTATCTTTTCATCAGAACAACAAACATTTGGGGATATATAGGCATAGCCGCATTATTAATTCCAAACAAAAAACACCCAGAGATAATAAAAAAGATTCAATCAGGGCGGACTGAAATCGATATCTTTCCAAAATATTATCGCGCTAATTCGCTATTAAGACTAAGTAACTTACTGAAAAAAAACAATTTTGAATATGTTTCTTACGGTTTTACCGCTGAGCCATCATATTTCGATTTTTCAAAAATATTCTACGGATTAGCATCTTTTATCCACAAGCTAACACCAAATTACTTTAAACTAATAATTTTTGCTTTTGCTAGAAAAAAATAATTCTCTTTTTCTGGTTCACTTTCGGTAGTGGAATCATACTATTTTAAAGCCAAAGTTTATAATAATTTAGACTTCTCGACAAAACGACCGAGATAGGTTATTCTCTTTTTATGAAAAAGATTTTACTTCATGCTTGTTGTGCGCCATGTACTGCCGGAGTATATGAACAGTTAAAAGATAATTTTAATGTGACGCTTTTTTGGTATAACCCAAATATTTTCCCTAAAGCCGAACATGACCGAAGGTTGAATGAACTTTTAAATTTTTGTGATGAAAAAAACATTCGTATTATGGTTGGCGACTATAATTGGTCAGAGGAGCACGGCTACTGGCTTCAGGTGATCAAGGGGCTAGAGAAAGAACCAGAGCGCGGCAAACGATGCGAAGTCTGCTACAAAATGCGGCTAGAGGCAACAGCGGCCGTTGCTGCCCAGGCCAACGACCATCATAGTCATGATGAATTTTCCGCCAAAGGCGGACCAGCCTATGGCTGGGATTTCTTTGGCGCAGAACTTTCAATCTCGCCACACAAAAACTCAGAGGCGATTAATGAAATCGGAAAAAAAGTAGCAACAGAATTTGACGCCAGTCATTCCCGCGTAGGCGGGAATCCACTTAAATATTTCGAGGCTGATTTTAAAAAAAATGACGGTTTTTTAAAAGCCAGCAAAATTTCCAAAGAACTAAAGTTATATCGCCAAGATTATTGCGGCTGCGAATTCAGTGAACGATAAATAGGCATTAATTATCTTCTCGTTCTCTCTGATTCGCGATTTTTTTATTGTCAAAAACTTGAATATACAACAGTCAACGTATATATTAATTTCGTCAGCCGTGAAAATGGCTGAAGCGCCCGATTAATCGGGTCAATTGGTTTTTTATTGCGTCACAGTTTACCAGTCGGTTGCCGACGGACATGATCCGTTACCCAAAGGTAGCAAAGTGACAACATAAAAAATCAAAACTGGGCATGCAGCTACATGCAAAGGAAGTGCAAGATGAGTAGCAAAAGAACCATTGGGCAACAAGAAGAACTGATGGTCAAGCGATTGGGGTTTGGTAAGGGACGAGAACAAGGCGATGAAAAAAAGGCAGATTTCGCTTGGCAGCTACTAACGACATGGCCAGGTAGCGCCGGCAACTTTGCCACTCTCGAGGTCATCCTCTCCCATGCGCTCGACGAACAGTCAATCTACAGTCAGAGTGCCAAAGACTGGCTAGACGCCAACATGGCCACCAGCCGGGCCAACATCTTCTTCGCCTTGCTGCACTTCGCAACGCTGTCATCAGACCGTGTCAGCGCAGTAGCAGGAATTCTCAAGAGATTCCAGGCACTCCAAAACTCCGAGCAGCTGCTACTCCTGGATGCGCTCAAAGGAAGCCCAAACTGCTGGGCGCAAATTCGCGCCAAGTCACCGATGCCCGACTTACCTCCCAGCCACCGTTCAGATGTCGTTGCCACCTGCAAGACGCTGATGCCACGGCCAAGCGACCAAGAGGCCGCGGCAATCGCCTTGCAGGCAGTGGGGGAACCGCAACTGCGGCAAATGCCCAGGCTTCAGGCTGCAATCGTCCGGGTCTTCGTCAAAACCGGCGACAGCACTCTGCTGCAAGAAATCGACGCCCACCTCCCACTGTTTGCACAGGCCAGCATCGACCAAATCTGCAATGGCTCCCCGTACCAAACGGCCGAGGGATGCCATCTGCACCAGTTGGCACAAGTGGTTGGCAACAACATCGCCTCGCTGCCACAAGAACTTGCTCAAAGTTTGGTTCGCCGACTTGTTGGCAACCGGACTTTTGACGGGTTCTTCATACTCAGCATGTCCCTGGGATCAGATAGCGAAATGCCTCAGGGACACCTGGTAGAGATGATTGGTGAGCTTTGCCGGGAACGGCAAGCCGTCGATGAGGCGCTGAAGAGCGGCAAAGAAGCTCAAGCGGCCAAAGCGAAAGACCAGCAGTTTCGAGGCTACGAACAAAAGGCGCTCGACTGCGTCAACAACTTCGCCGACCGTCTGGCGATTCCCGAGATCGTCACCTTGGTCGGTCAACTCCGCCAGATGTATGATCGTTACCCCGAGAGCCCCCTGCTTACTGCGGTCAGCAACAAGCTGCTTGCCAAAAACGAGTTGGCAACAGACAGCTTGCTGCCGCTGACAGCAGCTGCGACTCTCCCTGCAACCATTCTGTGCTCAGTGATGCGAAAATTCGAGTATCCCTGGGACTGCGACTTGTTCCAGCAGTGGTTGAGGAACCCCACAACTGCTGTAAACGAAACCGACAAAAGTGCCATAGATTACCTACTTCGCAGTTACATCGTGGCACTGACCAAGATCCGCCACGCAGGGGAGCCGTCGCAACTGACCGTTGGCAGGCTGATCCAAACACATATGCTATTTCTCCACAGCAACCATCATGTGCCAACCGCTCAGGACTTCCAGCCAGCCGAGGACGAGACACTCGCCAGCATCTTGCCAAGAGATGGCCAGGATTTCCTTCACACGCCACAAATCTGGCAAGACCCGACTTGGCAAGCGATTCTGCTTAGGGTAGCGGCCAGCGACGAGAGCGGAGCCATGCTGCATTGGCTCTTGGACAGCGCCGATCCGGTGCTTAGCCGCCAGGAAAGTAGATCGAACAAGCCTATGGCGGTCGAAGCCGGAGTCTGCTGGCTAAAGACCGTCCTGCCAACCTGGCAAGCCCAAGCACCAAAGATGCGCCAGGCCTGGATAAAGATGGTGACGGCACCCTTCGGTGATCGCCACCGCTTGGTCCTTCCGTATCTCGCGGACTCATGGGATCAGATGACGCCCAAGGAGAAAACTCGTCTTTCTGCCTATGCCAAGAAGTATTGGCAGTTCATCACCGAGAATGCCATTCCGGCGAACTTTGTCGGGTTTATGGCAACGGTTTTGACTAACAATGAGCAGCTAGACTTGTTCTTCGCCCAGCCGATACATAGTGGCGAAACATGCCACAAGATCGGGCGGTTCTCCGAACTGTCCCACCTGTTAAAGACTCCAGGCGCCCAAAAGCGGCTGCTTAGCTGGATGACAAAGCATGCCGAAGCCCTTGAACCCCACGAGTTGACCCGCTGGATGCTTCAACTCAAGTTCGAGCGGCTCACCAGTGTCCGGACTCTCCTCCGGCGGTTGCGGGTGGAGCGTCTCTATCAAAGCAAGACGATCGAGGAATTAGAAAGAGCCCTTGAGCCATACGGCTCATCGTAGAACGATTCGTGCCGCTCGGTTTCTCCGGGCGGTTTTTTTTAATATCTGAAATTATATAACCATGGTTACTACGATTGCGAGTTCAGCCAACCGAAAAGTGGACAGAGTCTGCTATAATAAGATCAGGAGGATATATGGATTTAAATTCGTTCTATCAACTTTCGGTCAGTATTTTTGCGATCGTGGCGACAATTTTTATTATTACACTGTTCATTCTGGCAATTAAGATCCAAATACAGCTTTCAAGGCTGATCAAAAAACTGGAAGAAATATCAGTCACAGTTAAAGAAACTGCCGGTGAAGCCAAGGATTTTGTCGAGAAAACAATTTCATCGCTGGAAGCTTTTAAACAAAGCATTCTAACTTTTGAGTTCTTGCGAAAAGCGGCAACCGAAATTATTACTCAAATTAAAGGTAAATCAAAAGGAGAAAAAGATGGACAAGAAGACTAAGGGGATATTAGAAGGCGCAGCGATTGGTGTCATTGCAGGAGCAATCGCAGGGATCTTATTGGCACCAAAATCCGGCAAAGAAACCCGCGATGATATTGCCAAGTACGCAACTGAAATGAAAGACAAAATCGCTGGAGAATTAGCAGCTGGCGGTAAGGTTACAAAAGAAAAGTACGAAGAAGTCGTAGCTAAAATCGTCAGTGCCTACGAAACCGAGAAAAAAATCTCAATCGAAGATGCCAAGGCAATCAAAGAAATCCTGGTGAATAATTACCAGGAAGTTGCAAAAGCAATCAAGGCCGAAGAGAAAAAGTAATCTGTCGAACATTTAAAAACCGGAGATTTTAATTTCCGGTTTTTAAATTTCTTCTAGCTTCTCGCTCCGTATCACGGGATTTTAGAGATTCCCGCTTGTCATGCAATTTTTTTCCCCGAGCAAGGGCAATTTCTAATTTTGCCAAACCATGCTTTAGATAAAGTTTTGTTGGTACAATTGTTAAACCTTTTTCTTCTGATTTTCCGATTAGCCTCTGGATTTCTGCAGCGTGCAAAAGCAGCTTTCTCGTTCGTTGCTGATCGCCGGCGGCTACGGAGATAATTCCACCAACCCACCAAGGCTCACCTCCAATAATTTTAACGTGTGACCCAGTCAGCTGCATTTTATTAGCTCTAACAGCCTTAATTTCCTCACCGGTCAAAACAATTCCCGCCTCTAAATCTTCGACAAAAGTATACTCAAACCGGGCTTTGCGGTTGACTAAATTTGTCGATTTTCGAACTTTTTTAGCCATCTATTCCTTTGAAAACATCTTTGAAATAGTTGGCCATTCAATAATGATAACTGAAATTGATGCTGCAATCGGAATTGACAAAATTGCGCCAATTACTCCCAAGAGCTTTGCTCCAACAATAACGGAAATGATAATTACAACCGGAGATATTCCAATCGCTTTTTGCATAATTTTTGGCACCAGAAAATTATTTTCTAAAAGCTGAACTGCCATATAAAAAATTGCGACAAAAAGTGCCTTCCATGGAGAAATTGTTAAGGCAAACAAAACTGCAATAGTACCAGAAATAAACGGGCCTACTGTTGGGATGATTTCTAAAAGCCCTGCGAGTAATGCCAATATTAGTGCATATGGTACCCCAAAAATTAAAAGACCTACGTAATCAATGACAAAGATCACCAAACCCAAAAGCATTTGTCCCCTAAACCAAGAACCAACTTTTGCAGCAATTTTATTTATTACCCCAATACCTTTTTCTCTGTCTTGTTCTGAAAAAAAGGCTGAAACCTGTTTTTTAATATCTGATTCTTCAACTAACATATAAAAAGTTAGAACAATTATCATGAGCAAGGAAAAAACAGCACCAAATACACCAGCGGTGAAACTGTAAACATTTGTAGTAATTGAACCAATGTTTGATGAGAGACTCTGTAAGCCGTTGCGAATTTCCGGTGCGTACTGTCGAAGAGAATCAAAATTTGTTTCACTTATATAGGATGGAACTGAAATAGCAAGCTGCGCGAACTCATTGACCAATGGCGGAAAAATAATATATACTACACCGGCTGCAACTGCAATCAATAGAGTAAATAATGCGATAATCGCTGGTATTCGACTCAAATATTTCTGCCAACTTTTAATAATTGGTGAAAAAGTTGCCACTAAAACAAGAACAATGAATAGTAGTGCTACAACATCGCGAACAATATAAATCATTGCCGCCGCAACAATAACCAACAGTATTTTTACTACTGTCCAAGACGAAATTTCAAATTTTACTTTTTCTGGCATAGTAATTCCCTCATTTAATAATTATGGTCGGGGCGACTGGATTTGAACCAGCGACCTCATCGTCCCGAACGATGCGCGCTACCGGGCTGCGCTACGCCCCGAAAATTCAGTTATTAAAAGCAGCTTTATCATAGCGCAAATTTGTGCTAAAATCCAGAGAGTAAATGATATTTGCCGACGTAGCTCAGTGGATAGAGCGCCTCCGTCCTAAGGAGGGCGTCGCAGGTTCGATTCCTGCCGTCGGTACCATTAAGTTTTGCAGAGACATTTATTGTCTCGGCAAAAGTTAAAGTTTCGGAAAAGGAATCAAAAGTCGGACCGGCGACTGGCCGGGAGACGGGGTCAAGGAATCCCGAAGCATCGGGATATCCGTGACCGATTCCTGCCGTCGGTACCATAAAAAAAATCACCTTATTCTAGGTGATCTTTTTTATTTGGCTGCTATATAATAATTTTTACAAAAATCTTTTTGCCGATACGAAGGACAGTTTCTTTAGTTGGTGTAAAATTTATGTCGTCGATTTTTGTTCCATCTTCTGTTTTTACAGCACCATTTTCAACAAGTCGGCGCCACTCAGAACCAGACGTAACAATATTTTTTGCCACCAATAATTGCATTGCTGATTGGCCAAGTTCTAATTTAATTTCTTCAATATCTGTCGGGATTTCACCTTTGGAAAAAGTATCGGAAAAAGCCTTTTCGGCATTTTCTGCTTCTTCTTTGGAATTAAGCAAGGCGACAATTTCCTTTGCTAGTCTGGATTTTGCGTCCCTGGGATTTAATTTTCCAATTAGCATTTCCCGTTTCATTGCTCTGACCTCATCCATTGACACGTCGGTCAAAAGCTCAAAGCCAATAATGATTAATTCATCCGACCAGGACATAACTGCGCCAAACATCTCGTTTGCGCTAGCATCAAGCGGTATAATATTGCCCTCAGTTTTACCCATTTTTTTGCCAGACGGATCTGCCAGCATTTTTGTTGTTAAAACAAATTTTTCCTTGTCTTTCATTTTTCGCATCAGGGTTCTGCCTGCCAACATATTGAAAGTTTGATCATTACCACCAATTTGTAAATCAACATCCATTGAAACCGCATCGTAGGCCTGGAAAAGCGGGTATAAAAATTCATGTAAATGGATTTCTTTTTTTGCCTTTATTCTTTCTTGGAACATATCGCGCTCCAAAAATTGAGATACTGTGAAGTAGGAGGCTAACTCCAATAGATCTTCCGGTTTTAATTTATTAGTCCACTCTTCATTGTGCAAAAAGCGAATATTTGCGCCACCAGTATCTAGAATTTTACCAATAAGTTCCTTGTAGTTTTCCGAATGTTTATCAACATCTTCCTTCGTCAGTGCTTTTCTGGTAGCTGATTTATCTGTTGGGTCACCAATTCTAGCAGTGAAGTCCCCAATTAGAACAATAACTTCGTGACCCAAATCCTGAAACTGGCGAAGTTTTTTTAGCTGAACTGCGTGGCCTAAATGCAAGCGACCGGTTGGGTCAATTCCATAATATATTCTAATTTTTTTGTCAGAATTCAAAACTTCTGCCAATGCTTTTGGCGTTGGATAAATATTCTCGACTCCACGTGTTAAGAGTTCATCGATTTTTAGTTTATTATCAGCCATATTTCTCCTCAGTTACTTTTCTTGATTCTAGCATTTTCTGACCATTTCGAAAAGAGCAATTGACCAAATATATCATTAGTGCTAAAATCCGACACAAGGATGGTGGAATAATCTCATGACAGAAGTGACTGTTAACAGAGGTGTTAGGGGAGAGGATCTTCAAACGGTCCTGCAGACAGGATACACAGCCGGGTGGGAGTCGAAACATATAGTCCCAATTGTTGTTCCTTCCTCGTGTGGCGGGAACTGCGCCATCACCTACACCGTGGTCTTCACGCGCAAGAAGGATGCTCCATGTGATGATGGCTAACCAGCTCCAGCCTATTACCGTCTTCGTATCAGTTGAGCCAGTTAGAAATATTCAGCGTGTAATCCCCGGCTGGAAGAACCCGACCATTAACGCAGCAATCGATCACGAAATGCTGGCCGCGTCAGGCGTTCGTGATTACACCGTCAAGCTGAACGACGAGCCAGCCACGATTTACACCAAAGTCGCTGAAGGCGACCACATCGAACTTGTCCCCACGGGCGGTTAGTACTCCGACCCGTTTTTTTGTTGCAAAAAATAATATGGCCGGCGCAGGGGGAGGACGCCGGCCATATTAGCCGCCAACTTAGTTGATAATAATGATATTTGCTAGAATTTGTCCTGATGAATTTGCGCTCCCCTGAACTGTAATCGCTTGGCCGTTTGTCAGGTCAGTTTTCGAAGCAATCTCACCGTCTTTTCTAATTTGCGTGGTGTCGGAAATTACCACAGCATAATCTTTGTCATTCGAATCTTTGTGAAGTGTAATATTGTCGCCATCTATTTTTGTAACTTTTCCTATTAAATTTTCGCCTGTTCTGCCACGCATTCCTCCGCCGCCCATCATCCCACCTCTACGTCCGCCGTCGATGTTACCACCACCGAATGAAACGTTCCGTTCAACAGCAACTTGATTAAGGCCGTGGCGGCCAATTGCTAACTTTGCGACACATGCAGCTCCTCCAAGCACAACCAACAGTGCTACTATTATAACTATAGCTTTTGCATGATGATTCCCGGGACAACAACTTGCAGATTTTTTTTCAACAGAATTTGATTCCTTATTCTCTTCCATATTTTCCTTCCTTAGCCCGCCTTGGGCGGACTGTGTTCTAAAATTTTTTCCTTAGTCCCAAACCTCACAATTTTCAGTGTTGTCATGTTGCCTCCTTTGAAATTAAGGCTGCCTAGACTCTCACTAAGCTGATTATAAATCCGTTGGCTGAGAAAAAGCTTAAAGAAACAAAAACAGCCCGGAAATTCCTGGGCTGTTTTTGCAACTTTCTATTTATTTTTGTGAACCACGGCCGCCAAATCCAATGTAGTCATGAATTTTTGCTGAGTCCATTCCATTGTCGCTGAACCATTGATCCATAGCTTCACGATTTTTACCTTTTTGGCCTTGAGCATTACCTCGATTGGCTTGATTCTCGGCCATTTTGTCGACAATCTTTTGTTTTTGGTCAGCCGTGATTACTCCATCTGTCACAGCTTGATCCAATTTGGTCGAAACTTCGATTTTTCTCTCTGCCTGATGCTCTGTTCGGATCTGCGCAAAAGCAGTGGAAACCTGATCAGTGCTAACATTTAATTTTGCAGCTAACTCCTGTGCCATTTGATCTTTATTATCTTGTGATCCACCAAAATGGGCTGATGCTATTCCTGTTTTCCAAACAACTGCGCTGGTTGCTACTAAACCCAATACAATTGCTGGGATAATTACTTTTTTGTTCATTTTCTCCTTAATTTATTGTTTTTTTATCGACCGCTATAACTTTATCAACCCTGCCTGAGATAAACCTGATGCAAACAAAACAACCCACGTCTCATGGGTTGTTTTGTTTGCCGACTCTTAGTTCTGCCGGCAATTTAAATTTTAAAATAGTTTTCTGAAAATCCGCTGAAAAATATGTTAGTTTAGATTCGCTTAAGTTCCTGCTCTCTGTGGTATTTAGTATTTCGAAGAGATGTGCCAGTGCCTAGATAAATCTTTGTGCCCTCGATGCTTGCAAGCATTCCCATACTGAGAACAGTTCCATAATCTGGAATCGTCATTTTCCATTGGGTAAAGTCTGGCCCAAAATACTTGGTCAATAATTTATCTAATGACGATTCATCCAGATTAGTGTCTATGTCTATTTGAAAATGTGGGCGCCAATCATTTTCTAGGTTTATCTGATCTTCAGTTAGCACTACCTCAAATAATTGATTTTGCCAGTTTGAGGTATCGCCAATGAATAACCAGCGCACGTTTTGTTCGCCAGATAATTCCTCATAAATGCTCAAGCCGCTTCCAGAAATTAATTGTTTGTAATAAGAAATCTCTTGTTCAAAATTCTCGCATGCATAATTGATTCCTAAATGGTTGAGACTGACAAATGAACTTCCCAATTCTTTTATAAAATTACGCCAGCTCTCTTCGACAAGCGGTTTGCTAAACTTAGATCTTTTTGCAACTATTTTGTGAATAACGTCAGACCCGCACAATTTAATACTTTTGCCATCAAGCTCCAAAAATGCATTTCCGCCCGATACCAATTTAAAAGTTTCACCTTGTTGATTATGGTCTGCTGAAATATCTCTGACTAAATTATAAACAAATAGAGCTATTTTGGCCAGATCAAATTTTGGATCGTTCATAGTTCAAGTCTGACATTTTAATATTTTATGTCAATGTTTTTTTAGAATTTTACAAAATAATTTCCACTTTTCCCCTAGAGAATCTTCCCAAACCATGTTTCAGTAAATTTTTCGATTTAATGTTTTCAAATAAAATTACAGCATCATCAATGATAGAAACTGGTAAGTCCAAACTATTATGGCCTGGCAAGATTTTTTTAATTTTAAGTTTTGAAATTTTTTTCATCGATTCATAAAACTTAACTGGATCAGTGCTCTCGAAGTTGCAAAATAATGTTCCGCCATAAATCAAATCGCCAGTCGCAAGGTATCCTGTTTCTTTTTCAAAAACGCATATATGTCCAGGCGAGTGACCAGGGGCATGGATTATCTCAAGTTTTCGATTCCCAAGATCTATAATTTGACCACGACTTAATAAGTGTTTTGGTTTGCCGTGAAAAACTTTATATTTTTTTAAATCAAAATTTTTTGGTATTGGTTTAGAAAAATTTATGTCAGAAAAACTTTTTTCGACCGTACCAGGAGGGAGAGGCACCCCATTTTCTAACCAACCCGCATCTTGAGTATGAATTCTGATATCCTCAAAATATTTGTGCCCACCGATATGGTCCCAATGTGCGTGAGTTGTCAAAACAATAATTGGTAGACTGGTCAGCGATTTTACAACTTCGCCAATATTATCTACTCCCAATCCGCTATCAATTAATGCAGCTTCATTTTGACCGACAAATAAATAACTATGAACATTTGTTTTATGCCCATACTCACTAATGGCAAATGTTTTTCCATCAATTTTTTCAACAGTAAACCACGACATATTATTCACCTTAAAATTTCACTACAAATTCTGTTCCTTTGCCCGGAGTGGAAGTAGCGGAAATTTTTCCCGAGTGCAGGTCAACAATTCGCTTTGCGATTGAAAGGCCAAGCCCATAACCTTCGGCTTTTTCTTTGTTGCGTGATTGATCAGCCCGATAAAATCTGTCAAAAATGTGCAACAAATCAGATGATTTTATTCCAACGCCATGGTCTCTAATGGAAACTTCTGAATGCTTACCATCGGATGTTAACTTGACCCTAATTTTGGAACCACTTGGACTATACTTGATTGCATTGTCAAAAAGAATTACGAAGAGCTCAGTTAAAGAAGGTTTATCACCAAGGATTTTTGTATGGACCAATTTCGCATCAATATCGATATTTTTCTTTTTGGCCAGACTTTCAACTTTTTCGTAAGATTCAACGACAACTTCATCCAAGTCTAGAGTGGCAAAATCAATTTTTTGTGTTTCATCCAATTTTGCAAGTTTCAAAAGCGCGCCAGACAGAGTTTCTAATTTTTCAATTTCCTCTAAGTTAGAATTTAAAAGCTTTTTTGTTTCGCTCAAATTACAATTTTTATCTCGCAAACTAACTTCAATTTCACTTCTCATTGCAGCTAATGGAGTTTTAAGTTCATGAGACGCGTCTGCGGTAAAGCGATTTTGTTCTTCAATTGCTTCTTCAAGTGGTCGTAGTGTCCAATGTGCAAAAAAATAGCTAGCGAAAGCTGAGAGAACTAAAATTAACAAATTAAAATATGCCAAATTAGTCTGCAATCGGTTATTCGAATCATCAAGCTGTTGGTTTCTAAAACTAGCAAAATCATCCAAAACACGTGAATCATATTTTGATGGCACATTTTGCATCATTGAATTCTGTCGGCCCAAACCACGATCAATTTCGCTAGATGAAATTTGATAAATCGCAACTGAAAAACCAATGCTAATAAACATTACTATTAACACATAGAAAATCGTAAGTTTTGTAATAGCAGTGGTGAATTTCATTGTTGTCATTCCCGCGAAGGCGGGAATCTACTATTAGTGGATCCCCGATCTGGTCGGGAATGACCGATGTTATCGGTCAGCTAATTTGTATCCAAATCCTCTAGACGTTTGAATTAATTGTATCTTTTTAGGGAACGGTTTGTCGATTTTATTTCGCAAGTAACCTATATAGACCTCAACAGTATTTGGTAAAATATCGGCGTCGTAGTCCCAGACGTGAGAAATAATATTATCTTTAGTCAAAATTCTGTTCGGATTTCGCATCAAATATTCCAATAGCGAAAATTCGGTTGACGACAGCTCGATTTTTTTCCCGCCACGAGTAACTTCAAAAGTCATGGTATTTAAAATCAGGTCATCGATTTTCAAAACCGTTTCCTTAGTTTCAACCGGCCGACGTAAAAGCGCTCTAACCCGCGCCAAAAGCTCGACAAAAGCGAATGGTTTGACTAGGTAATCATCAGCACCGGCATTCAGCCCATCAACTCTGTCGTTTAATTTATCTTTTGCAGTCAACATTATAATTGGTGTGTGATTTTCTTTTTCTCGCAGCGCCCGGCAAACTTCGATACCGTCAATTTCCGGTAACATTCTGTCTAGGATGATAGCGTCATAGTCAATTGTTAACGCCTGGCCCAAACCGTCCTGTCCGTCATAAGAAATATCAACAGCAAATTTTTCCTGTTCTAAACCCCGTTTTACCGCGCCGGCAATTTTGTGGTCGTCTTCAATAATAAGTATTCTCATAGTCCAAATACTATAGCACAAACCTGAGAAAAAGTTGAGAATATATCAAAAAATCCTCCGATCGCTCAGAGGATTTTTTGATATAGAATTTTTTTGTTTTTGTTATTTCCTGACGTCTTTCTTAAGAGTTCTGGCCGGTCGGAATCTTGGCATTTTTGATGCAGCAATTTTGATTTTGGCACCAGTTCGTGGGTTAACTCCAGCCCTGGCTTTTCTTTTACCAACATCAAATGTTCCAAATCCGGTAAGTGTGACCTTCCCTCCCTTTTTGAGTTCCTTGGAAACAATTGCGAACGCTGTGTCGATTCCTACTGTTGCCTCTCTGCGAGACAAACCAGTTTTCTTTGCCACGGCTTCAATCAGCTCGGATTTATTCATACTCTCCTTCCCCGCCTCCTTATGCACTTAAATTTACCTTGCTATTAATTCGTAAAATTGACGAACAAATTTTCTTTTCTGGATCAACGGAAATTACAACTGCGGAAAAATTAACCTCTCCACTTGCTACTTTATGCGATGCCGGCAATTGTGTCAAGAACTTTTCGATAATAATCTCTTTTTCAACACCTAAAACCGAGTTAATTGGCCCAACCATACCAACATCGGTGATGTAGCCAGTGCCGCCAGGCAGAATAGTTTCGTCGGCAGTTTGAACATGAGTATGCGTGCCAACAACTGCGGCAACTCTGCCATCCAGGAACCAACCAAGAGCAATCTTCTCTGAGGTAGCTTCTGCATGAAAATCAACTAAAATTGGGATGTCAGTATTAGCATCAGCAACTCGAGCTAGTGCCGTGAACGGATCTTCTAAGTCATCATGGATAAAAACTCGGCCCTGCGCATTGACTAGCAATAATTTTTTTTGGCCCCCCGAAGGGTCATCTTTGAGGCTAGATTTTTCCAGAATTGCAAAACCACGGCCGGGTGCTTCTTGTGGATAATTGAGCGGCCGAACAATTTTTGTCGTTGAATCATCCAGGTGTTCTATAATATCTTTATTTTTCCAAATATGGTTACCGGATGTAAAGTAATCAATACCAGCATCAATCATTTCGGTGTAAGTAGCAAAAGTAATTCCGGAGCCTGAGGCCAAATTTTCACCATTGGCAATAACAAAATCAATTCCATGTTCTTTCACAAGCTCTGGAATTAATTTCTTGCAGGCATTTCTACCGGGGCGACCAACAATGTCACCTATAAAAAGCACTTTTATGTTTTCCTTGCTCATATATGTTTTTTTATAATTCTAATTTAGCTAACAATTGCATTTTTTGAATCATGAATTTTGAATTAGGAATTATGGATTGAAACCATGATTCATAATTCATTATTATTAATTCACGTTTTTACTTGGCAAACTCTGTTGCTCGAATTTCCCGGATAACATTAACTTTAATCTGCCCAGGATAAGCCATATCAATTTCTATTTTCTTAGCAATTTCTTTTGATAGTCGCTCGGCACCCAAGTCATCAATTTCCTCGGGGATAACGATTACGCGGACTTCGCGGCCAGCCTGAATTGCAAATGATTTTCCAACGCCAGGGAATGTGTTGGCAATATTTTCCAAGTCTTTCAAGCGTTTGATATACGTTTCCAATGATTCACGGCGCGCACCTGGTCTAGCAGATGAAATTGCATCAGCAGCCTGAACAACAGCGGCCTCCACAGTGGTAATTTCAACATCTTCGTGATGAGCTTCAATTGCATGAATAATTAGAGGATCAATTTTATATTTTCTGGCAATGTCAGCTGAAATTGTTGCATGGTTGCCTGGAACATCTTGGTCTACGGCTTTGCCCAAATCGTGCAAAAGTCCAGCAGTTTTGGCAATTCGAACATCGGTACCCAACTCCTCGGCCAAAAGACCAGAGAGCCCGGCAACTTCGACTGAGTGCATCAACTGATTTTGTCCGTAAGATGTACGGTATTTCAAACGACCCAAAACTTTAATAACTTCAGGCGGGAGGCCAGCTATACCAACTTCATACGCGGCTTCCTCGCCAGCCCGACGAACATCTTCGGCAATATCTTTTTTAGCTTTTTCATACATCTCTTCAATTCTGGTTGGGTTGACTCGGCCGTCAGCCATTAATTTTTCGAGTGTAACCTTTGCTAGCGCTCGTCGCATAGGATCAAAAGATGAAAGTACTACCATTTCCGGTGTATCATCGATAATCAAATCGACTCCAGTGACTTTTTCAAATGACTGAATGTTTCGACCTTCACGGCCAATAATTCTACCTTTCATTTCGTCCGAAGGAATAGAGACAGATGAAACTGTGGTCTCGGCGGTAAATTCCGGAGCCAGCCGTTGAATTGCGGCGGCTATGACTTCTCTTGCTTTAGCGTCAGCTGATTCTTTAACAAAAGTATTTACTTCTTTAATCTTTTTTACCAACTCTTCTTTACCCTCTTTTTCCGCCAAAGTTAAAAGCACTCCCTTTGCTTCCTCTTTGTTCATTTTGGCAATTCGTTCCAAACTTTCTTCCTGCTTTACCCGCAAATCCCTAAGAGTTTGCTTAAGTTGATCAACCTCTTCAGCTTTTTTAACAACACCTTTTCTCTCGGCTTCCAACTGATCAAACTTCTTATCCAAGCCAACTTCTCGGCCACGCAGCGACCGTTCAAGCTCATTGATTTCTCGCTCTTTTGGTGCCAATTCTTTTTTAACTTCTTCCTTGTATTTCAAGGCCTCATCTTTTGCTGAAATTAAAAGCTCCTTGCTTTCCGATTTGGCATCAGCAACAATCTTGTCCGCTCGATTTTTAGCACTATCAACTTTTTTACTTGTGAGAACTCGAAAAACCAAAAACCCTAAACCGCCACCGACTACAAGAGCGGCAGCTGCAATTAATATCGTTAACACTTTGTCCTACTTTCATATTTCTTTTAAATTAAATGACTAAACTAATAGTAGCGCTTTTTCAGTTTTTCGTCAATTAGATGCGCTTGAATTTTTCGCTCTGGCAGAATATAATGTGGACAGATAATTATGGCAAAAGTATATTTCTCAAAAAATAATATTTCGGCGCTAGCTGATAAAGTTTTACCAGGCTTTTCTGGCAAAACCGGAATCAAAGTCCATTTTGGCGAACCAGGAAATGTAACTTTTCTAGATCCGCAAACAGTTGAAACTGTTTATAATAAAGCCAAGAAAATTGACACTGACATTTCTTTAATCGAATGCAACGTTCTCTACAAAGGTGATCGAGCAGAAACAAAATCACATTTGGGAGTCGCCAAGGACCACGGCTTTGATTTTGCCCCAATTGATATTTGTGACACCGATGGCGATTGGACAGTCCCCACAAACCTAAAATATTTCAAAGAAGTGAAATTGGGCAAAAATCTAGTGAATTATAAAAACATTATTGTTGTTTCTCACTTTAAAGGTCATGGCGCTAACGGTTTCGGCGGTGCACTGAAAAACATTGGCATGGGGCTCGGGTCCCGGGCTGGTAAAATGGCAATGCACAAAGCTTTTGAACTTTCGATCAGTGGTAAAAAATGTATCGCCTGCGGAATTTGCGCTGAAAAATGCCCGGCCAATGCAATCGAAATTGATGTGGTAGCAAAAATTGATCTCACCAAATGTATTGGTTGCGCCGCCTGCATTACTAATTGTGCTCAAAATGCGGTTAGTTTTGCTTGGGATACCCAATCATCAAAAGAACTTCAAGAAAAAATTGTTGAATATTGTTTTGGAGTTTTAAAAAACGTTAAACCAATTGCATTTTTCAATGAGTTAAAAAATATCACCGCTAATTGCGATTGCTATGATGTGGTGATGAAAAAAGAAACTCCCGATATTGGCTTTTTGGCTTCAGCGGACCCAGTGGCGCTCGATCAAGCAAGTTTTGACTTGGTTAACAGAAAAGTTGGCTGCGATTTATTCAAAAAACTCCATGGAATAGATTGCACCGCCCAACTTGAGTACGCCGAAAAACTCGGGATCGGGGAGAGAAAGTACCAATTAATCGATATAGATCAGACTAAATAGTTTTCAAAGTCTTTAACTCTCGGAACTTTGCGCGAAGTGTCAATTTCAAAGCCCTCTTGTTTTAGTTGATCGGATTGAAAATCAATTCCTCCGGGATATTTTGGATTTAATTCGCCGTTTGATTTTAGCGTTCGCCAAAATGGTGTAACATTTTTCTTCCCGGCAGCCATTTCTTCGCCTGCGGCGCCAGCAGCTATCCAAGAGAATATTCCTGATGTTAAAGGGCAACCAATATCGGCTTTATGCTTCGTGGCCAGTTGCTTTCTAATACCGTCAATAGTGATCAATTTTCCCTTAGGCACTTGTTTCATAACGGCATCAACTTCCAATGGGACTGGCACAACCATTGTTTCGCCTTTCCAATGTTGCGCGCCTTTTTCGTTTAATTTCACAACTTTCGGCAAATCTTTTGAGTCATGCAATTTTTCCACCAAAGTTTTCTTCTTCGCCATAATTTCCTCCAATTTCACTACCATACTTCGAAGCATAGAAGTGATGCAATAATCATTTTAATATTAATGATTTTATTTTTTGCCAATATGAAACTACAAAAACAATCAAAGCAATGTTAACTAATGGAAAAATCACTAGGTTTTCAAACCACTTTCCAGTTTGGATTCGAATACCATCAAAAGGTTTTGGCGGAATTCCCAGCATTCGACCCCATGGCCAAAGGAATGGAATTCCTTCAACCGTAAAAGAATCGGCTAGCAAATGACTGGCGTAAGCGATGGATGATGAAATCAAAACTGGCATAATTGATATCCCCCAATAGTCAGGCATCAACTTAAGTACCATAAGCACTATAATAGTATATATGGCAATCCCGACCAGCGAGTGTGAAATATTGCGATGTTTTAAAAACGGATCAGTAATTTTTCCAACTGTGTGGCCAAAAGGCAAGGTATGCCAAATGTCCGCACCGGCGTCATCGGCATCGGGCATTAAAGATCCTAAATACGCCGCGACAATGACTGCGCCTAAAGTCGCCGGCTGATACAATGCAGAAGAAGTGGCCAAAAAATATCCGCCTCCTGCAACCAAGCCAATCAATCTGTGAGTTTTACCTGTCATGATTGAATTATATCAAAAAAGATGTTTTGCGATATAATAGTATTATGAAAAAATATTTCGCACTATTGATTACTCTAGTTGGAATTTTCTCTTTTGGTTTTAGAGCCGAGGCCCGTGACGATGTTGACTATTGGTATATTAAAGATTTTCAATCTGAAATCACCGTAAACAATGATTCATCAATTGATGTGACTGAAAATATTGTTGCTGATTGCGGCAACGCGCAAAAACACGGGATTTTCCGAACCTTGCCAACCTTTCAGCAAATTAGCAGTTCGGAAAAAATTCAATCCCCAATTGTTCTTGCTTCAATTACTGACTTTGACGACAAATCGATTAAATATTCAGAAACTTCCAGCCGCAATGATGGAACAATCACTTGGAAAATTGGCGATGCCAACGCCTACGTTAGTGGAATTAATAACTACAGAATTAAATACCACGTAAAAAATGCTGTCCGCCACAATTCAACTGGGCTAGATGAATTTTACTGGAACTTAAACGGTAACTTCTGGGATATTGAAATTGATAATTTCTCCGCCCGAGTGACATTCCCGGAGGGGATCAGCAAAAGTAATTCCGAAATGAATATTTATACTGGCAGTTTTGGCAACAAAAATAGTTTAAATGCTGAAACCAATTGGAAATCCGATCACCAAATTGAAATTAATTACGCTAAAACACTGGAAACCGGCGAGGGCATAACTTTGTCGACAACTTTTCCTAAAGGAATTATCAACCCGTATGTCCCAACCCTTTGGGAAAAATATGGGTCGTATATGTATTTATTGATTCCACTCATTGTTTTATGGCTGATATATTTACTCTGGAATAAAACAGGGCGCGACCCAAAGATCAACCCAACAATAGCGCCAGAGTTTGAAATTCCAGAAAAGTTAGCTCCGATAGAAATGGGTCTGGCGCTAACCGACAGTATTTTAGATAACAAATTTATTTCAGCATCGATTATTAACCTGGCAGTTAATGGGGCATTGAAAATTGAAAAAGTTGGAAACAAGGACTTCAAAATTACAAAATTATCTAGCAAATATGCAATGTCCAAAGGTGAGGAAAAATTATTTACTGGACTTTTTGAGTCTGGTGACGCCGTTACTATTTCTGATTTGAAAAATAAGTTCTACAAAAATTTGCCCAAAATTTCTTCAGCTGGGAATGATTTCTTGGTTTCCAAAAAATGGTTGGTAGATAATAGCCGACTCTGGCAGTACATTTTGGCTATTTTTGGAGTGATTATTTTTATTGTCTCAGTTGGATTATGGTCGCTCAATACTATTTTGGGACTTTCTGTCATGTTATCTGCAATAATTATATTTGTTTTCTCATTTCTAATGCCCAGAAGATCTCCTGAAGGCGCCTTACTTTTGCGCCGAATCAAGGGATTTAAACTCTATATGGATACGGCTGAAAGATATCGACAAAAGTTCAACGAAAAAGAAAATATCTTTGAAAAGTTCTTACCGTACGCAATTATGTTCGGCATAACAAAAGAGTGGGTGAAAAAAATGAAAGTAATATACGGAGAAGATTACTTTACCAGTTATCATCCAATTTGGTTCATTGGTCCAAACTTTGCCGCATTTAATGTAGACTCACTGGCTTCAGAAATCTCAGCCATGTCTTTAAATATGGCGTCAACGATGTCTTCCTCGCCGTCCAGTTCCGGTTCTGGCGGTGGTGGCTTCTCCGGCGGTGGTGGCGGTGGTGGCGGTGGTGGTGGCTGGTAGAGTCTTGAATTTTAGCGCTAAATAGGTT
>JBAXAF010000019.1:0-19864 GCA_037142675.1 Candidatus Berkelbacteria bacterium
CCAATGTACCATTTTTTATTGGTCTACTGTCCAAGAGGTTTCTCATCAACTCCATAATAAAAAATATCCACTTTAAATGCGGATATTTTTTATTGACCTAAATCAGCTTATTCGGATTTCCATTCCTTAATCGCCTTTTCGTAAGCCTCGTGAGTTCCGGTATCAAACCATTGACCCTGAAACGGATAACCGTATAATTTTCCTTCGGCCGCCAACTTCGGGTAGATGTCGTATTCAACCATTGCCTTACCTTTTTTCGGAATATATTTGTCAATAATCTCCGGTTCCATTATCGCCATTCCGGAATTGATTAGATTGCTTGGCGCTTTCCCCGGCTCTGGTTTTTCAATGAAGCCAACTATTTTATTGCCATTAAGCATTGCCACGCCGTAACGTGATGGGTCTGAAACCGTGGTCAGCGCCACTGTTGCTAAACCACCATGTTCCTTGTGGAAATACATGAAATCAGTCAAGTCCAGGTGTGAAAGAATGTCGCCCCAAACTATGAAAAACGACTCATTTAAGTATTTTTTGGCTAATCGAAGCGGGCCAGCGGTACCGAGCGGCTTATCCTCGAAAACGTATTTGATCGAGAGGCCAAATTGATGACCATCACCAAAATATTCCTGAATTTTTTCGCCCTTGTATCCGACTGCCAAAATAATTTCAACAACACCGTGAAGCTTTAATTGCTCCAGTACATGCAAAACCATCGGTTTATCGTGAATCGGCAATAGTGCTTTTGGCAACTCGTAAGTAAACGGTCGCAACCTTGTACCTTCTCCGCCAACTAAAACAATAGCCTTCTTAATTTTTCCAATCCCAAGACCAGTTTCTATCAAAAACTCTGTTGCATGAGAACGATTGCGAATTTTACGACCATCGATAATTTCATCGATTTTTTTAAATAATTCTTTTTTGATTGTTACAGTGAGCTTTTCGCGTTCGATTGTCATAATTCCCCTAATTTATTGATTCTGTTCTTATTAAATCAAATCTCCAAAAAATGTCAACTGACATACAACTTTATACGATATACGATTATGCGCGACATTGTATAAGGGCCAGCTTTATTATACATTTGCAGAACATCAAATGCTTCTAGTTCTGCGGCAGTCCTTGGCTGATAGCATTCTATCTCGATGACGAAGAGTTTATCAGCACAATGCCACATAACTGTCGAAGCCGTTACCATAAAAAATTCGTGATTCGATTAGTTTCACGGCATTTTTTTATCTCAGATTTTTTTATCCGATATCAACCAGGGTCGCCGATCTTTTTTCTTAAACTGCAATGGAAAAACAAAACGCTTTGGTTTTTTAAGAAATATTAAGGTTCCAAATTTACTATTTTTTTTCGACTGCCAGAACTTTTCACCAACTGCAGCTGCGACAAAATATTCTTTTTTTAGAACCTCAATTGATTTCTGATTTAAGTTGTCATAGTACAAAACATTATCAACAATTGCTTGACCAAGTATATCTCCGCCAGATTTTTTAAGCAGGATAATATCGTCCTTGGCGACTTGCGCGTAAGGCAGAACCCGATTCTGAGAAAAACGACTCTCAACAGTTTTTTTACCAACTAAAATATCATCAATAGCCGACCCAACAAAAATTGCAATGTGTTTTTTCATCATCTCCTACCAAATTACTAACAAAACTAACTTACAAACAAAAAAACAAAAACCCCATATTTGTTTTTGTTTTTAATTTAAATTTCTAATTTGAAATTTGTTTAGAAATCAGGAATTAGAAATTAGGTATTGATTTTAAGAATATACTTTCGCTTCTAATTTTACCAGTTTCTCCGAATTTTCAATTATTTCCTGCTTGGAAAGGAGCCCGGTGTTGCCACCAACAAAGCCAACAACAGCGCCGGAATTAACAATCCCCCATTTCAAACCTTCGATAATTACCTCTCTAGCCGGAATAAACTTCTGAGCTTTTGACTCATCGCATTCTGAAATAATTCTGGCGGCAAAACTACTGGCAAATGCGTCCCCCGCACCCGTCGCGTCTATTCTTTTATCGGGGGAAGAATCAATTTGATAAAAAACCTCTCCATCGTATGCCCTGGCGCCATTTTTGCCGTCTGTAATTACCACAATTTTGGCTCCAAAATCATGCAATGTTTTCAGGCAATCTTCAATTTGAGATTTTCCGCAAGCGGAAAAATTCAAAGCTTCTTCACGATTTAATATTAAAATATTGCAAAGATGGAGTAAATGCCTATTGGCCTTAGCGCCTTGCTTAATCTGCGGTGGCCCCGGATTCCAAATTAAACCCGAACCATTCTTAGCAATATTTTCGATCAATTTATTCTCTAGCTCAGCACAATCTCTGCCAATCGGCGCCAAATAAAACCAAGAAGTCTTAAAGCTTTTTGGCAATTGCAAATCATTAAAATTCCTATTTCCGTGGTAAGACAAAATCGTGCGATCACCGTCACAACTCAAAATGATTGAGGTGTTTGTCGGCTCAGAATCATTTTTAACTACTGAAGTTGATACGCCAACATTTTCAATTTGAGAAATAATTTTTTCTGCCGGTGAATCACTGCCAATAAAACTTAAAATTGAAGTCTCAAAACCAATTTTGGCGAAACAAATAGCAGAATTAACAGCCGACCCACCGGAGTGGTACTGAATTTCGTCAACATCAATTTTTGCGCCGTAGTCCAGACTCAAAGATTTTCCCGATTTAAAACTTCTGTCTGACAAAACTTTAAAATCATTGGAAAAAACAAATAGATCCTGAAATGCGTCACCAACTGCTAAAACATCCGACATATTAGCCTTCACCATTAAACAATTTCAAATACTTCTCAACCACGCGCTGGGTCTCAATTTTGGCATCAGTCATGATATCACGGAATTCTTTTCCTGGGTCCATTGAATCTTTTTCTATGGCATCTTTAAATGCGTGACGCAGCTGAGTGTCAATGTTAATTTTGCGGATACCATTCTTTATTGCCGCTACAATATCAGGACGCGAAACTCCCGATGCTCCATGCAAAACTAGCGGAATAGAAACCTTCTCCCGAATTTGTTTCAACAGCTCAATGTCTAATTTTTCATTTTCCGGTGCGCCATGAATATTGCCAATAGAAATCGCCAAGCTATCGACACCGGTTAGTTTTACAAAATCGGCTGCAAGGTCTGGATCCGAATATTTAGCTAGAATTTTTTCTCTGCCTTCTTCGCCACGACCAACTACGCCAACTTCCGCCTCGACAACTGCGCCATATTTGTGCGCCAAATCAACAACTTTTTTCGTCTCGGAGACATTGTTTTCATAAAGCAAGTCCGAACCATCAAACATCACTGAACGATAACCAATTTCCAAACATTTAACAATTTGATCTAATTCCTTCGCATGATCTAGGTGAATCAACATCGGCACCTTTGATTCATTTATTAGATCTTTTACCAAATCAAACAATGCGCGCAATCCGGCATATTCGATTGCCGATGGAGTAGTCTGAATGATCAGCGGGTGTTTTGTTTTTTCAGCAGCAGAAACAATTGCCTGAGTCACTTCCAAATTGTTGGTATTAAACGCACCAATTGCCACGCCATCTTTTTCTGCTTGTTTGTACAATTCACGTAGTGAGATAAACATGATTGTTAATTTAAAATTTAAAACTTATTTATTTTCATAATAATCCAAAACTTTTAACCCGGGGAGATCAATACCAGCCAAAAACTCCAAGGCTGCGCCGCCGCCGGTCGAAACAAAAGTAAAACCGTCTATAATTTTATGTGAATCTAGAAATCCAACTGTGTCGCCGCCTGCGACAATTTTTGTGCCAATGTTTGCCTTAACGGCATCAGCAATTTTCACTGTTCCAATTTCATATTCTGGTAGCTCAGAAAATCCCATGTTGCCATTCCAGAAAATTGTTTTAGCACCGGCAATAATTTCCGTAAAATTTTTGATTGTTTCCGGGCCAATATCCAAAATTGAAAACCTCCCGCTCGTGTCAGATTTTTTGACAGTGTCAGTCGGCAACACCAACTTTTGGCCAGAATCAGCCAAAAGATTCTCAATTAAATTTTCCAGTCCAGGCTCATAAAATGAGGCGCTGATGTCCTCACCTTTAAAAAATTTTAATGTGTTAGCGATTGCTCCGCCAACTAAAATTTGGTCGGCTGAGTCAGTAAATCTTTTTATTAGACCAACTTTATCTTTAATTTTGGCGCCACCTAAAATAATCACGAATGGATGTCTGGGATTCTCTGTTAGAGTCGAAAGCATTTTGACTTCCTTCTCTAACAATAGTCCGGCGTAACTCGGCAAAAAATTAGTAATGCCTTCAACGGAAGCATGAGCGCGGTGACTAACAGCAAAAGCATCGTTAACAAAAATCTCAGCATAGGATGCTAGTACATTAGCAAAAGCCAAATTGTTCGTCTCTTCTTCGGCATACCAACGAAGATTCCCAAGGACTAAAACTTCTTTGGGCTGCAGTTTGTTAACTTCTTCTTTTACTGCTGCTTCAATAACATAGTCTGTTGCCACAATCTTCCCCGGATGAAGCTGTGAAAAACGTTGTGCCAATATTTTAGTCGAAAGTGAGTGAACAATTTCGCCGTCAGGCCTTCCAAGATGAGTGCCAATAATTATTTTACAATTCTTCGATTGCAGATATTCGATAGTTGGAATCGTGGCCTTGATTCGATTGTCATTGGAAATCTCGCCATCTTTTAGAGGGACATTCCAGTCGACTCGCAAAAATACTGTTTTCCCCTCAATTTCTACATCTTTAATTAATCTCATTTACTCCTCATTTCTTTTTCAATTTCGGATTTCTTGTTTTAAATTTGCGGTGAAATAAACTTAATGCTTTCGGACCAAGCGGCTTGGTGTCCAAGCCAGCGTATAACTTAATAATATCAGGGTTTGCGTGGGCTCGTCTAATTTTTTTCGCGGCATCATCAATATAAAACGTTGCGCTGCGCATTGCTCTAATATCGGGTGTCGTTGGTATTGGCTGCCCACCGCCACCTAAACAGCCTCCAGGACAAGCCATGACTTCAACATAATTATAGCGCTTTATGCCAGATTTCATATCAGCTAATAATTTTGCAGCATTTTTTAAGCCTGAAACTACTGCAACTTCCAAAATTTCGCCGTCAATATCAACTGATGCTTCTTTGATTCCTTCCATGCCACGCACGTCCCTGAATTCTAATTTTGGCATGTCGCATTTGCACAATTTAGCCACAACAGTTCGCAGTGCCGACTCCATTACTCCACCTGAAGACCCATATATAGCTCCAGCGCCAGATGACGACCCTAGCGGCGAATCAAACTGGCTGTTTGTGAGTTCTGGCAAATCAATATTTTTATTTTTCAAAATTTTAGCCGCTTCTCGAACAGTTAATGCAAAATTAACCTCCGGGCTAAATGTCTGGCACATCTCCGGCAGTTTGGCCTCATACTTTTTAGCAATGCAAGGCATAATTTCAACAATTTTTATTCGGCTTGGTGGTACACCAATTTTTTTAGCAAAATAAGCTTTAACTGCCGGCGCCAAACAATGAGTTGGCGATTTTGTTGTTGTTAAGTTCGGAATTAATTCATGGTGAAATGTCTCAACATACCTGACCCAGGCTGGGCAACAAGCGGTAAACATTGGCTCATCTTTTTTTGTTTGCAGTCGCTCCATCAACTCTGCAGCTTCTTCCATTGTTGTAATATCGGCACCAAAATTGACATCGAAAACATAATCGAAACCCAGTTCTTTTAACGCCGTTACCAATTTCAGCTCCAAATTTTTTCCTGGTGGCAAGCCGAAAAGTTCGCCAATTGAGTATCTGGTCGATGGGGCAAATTGAGCTACTAGAATTTGATTCTTTTTGTTTGCCAGTAATTTTTCCACATCAGCAATTTCAGATTTTTCTTGCAAGGAACCAGATGGGCAGCGCAAAACACACTGACCACAAAATACGCAATCAGTATCAGCAAAACTTCTGCCACCAGCCGGCCCAAATATAATTGAATGACCGCGATATTTACTTTCAATGTTCGCAAGCCCAGCAATTTCACTGCAGGCAGAAACGCAATTGCCACACTCTACGCATTTTGACGAATCCCAATGAATTGAATTTGTTTTGTCGTCAATTTTAAAGTGCCGGCGACGCTCAGGAAAGCGTGACTCTTTAATTCCAAATTCTTTGGCCAATTCTTTTAATTCGCAATCACTTTGCCAATTGCATTCACCACATTTTTTTATGTGGTCAGATAGCAGCATCTCCAAATTTAATTTTCTGGCAGATTTTACTTTCGGCGTGTCTAATTTTATTTCCATACCATCCAATGCTTTGGTCGAGCAAGCTGTAGCAATTCGCAGCTTTCCGCCGGTAGATACTTCCACCAAACATAATCGACAACTAGCGCCCGGCGGCAAATCAGGGTGATAGCAAAGTGCCGGAATCTTCAAATTATTTTTTTTAGCAATATCTAAAATCGTTTCATCGGTGGACGCTTTATATTTCTTACCATTAATTTTTATTTCAAAATTTTTACTCACCCAAAATCCTTTCTTGATTCGTCATTGCGAGGAGGGACGATGTGGCAATCTTTTCAATAGAGATTGCTTCGCAAAGCCTCGCAATGACAGATCCGATGCTACTCACCCAAAATCTCCTGTTTAAAGTTTTCTATTACTGACGCCACCGGCCGATTAATTGACGACCCTAGTGGGCAAAAACTGGAAACTTCAGCAGTTTTAGCAATTGTGGAAATTAATTCCAAAATTTCCTTCCGGTCCCAAAGACTTGCTGTAGCAATTAACTTATTTAGCAGCTCAGCGATTCTGTAAGTTCCTTCGCGGCACGGCGTACATTTTCCGCAAGATTCATCTTTCAAAAATGTAATTGAATTAATAAGCCCTTCAAGAATTCTCCGATTTTTACCGTATATTTCTACAGCTCCGGTACCACTTGCAATTTGCTCAAAATCCTCTGGCCTAGCAAAAAATCCTGAAGGCCCAGAAACTCGAACGAAATTTATTTTATCCAAATATCGTGGCGGAATTACCTCTTTAATTTTAGACCCAACTTTTTCTTCAACAATTCTTTTGTGATCGATAACATCACCAGAAAGTGAATAAAATCTCTTAATTTCTGTCTCACCCTGTGAAATTAAATAGGCACGATACAAGGTTTCGGCGTTGTTAATTAAAGTCGGATAACCATAAAGACCAGCCTCGGTCGGGAATGGCGGCTTTTGTCGCGGCTGCCGCAACTTACCCTCCATCGTTTGCAGCAATGTCGTTTCTTCACCGCACAAATAGCGGCCGGTATCAATGAAAACTTCAATCTTTTTGCCTTTGGTTTCTTTTACTATCTTTGGCAAATATTTTTTGTATTTATCATTTAAAAAAATATATGTCCGCTGCGCACCAATAGTCTCCTTCGCCAAATTAATGCCAGCGATCAACTCCGGTAAGTGATTTTGCAAAATATATTCGTCCTTAAAAACTCCCGGTTCACCCTCCGATAAGTTACAAATAACAAACCTCTTAACCTCAGGAGAATCTTTTACTGCTTGCCACTTTTGCCAAGTCGGAAAACCTGCCCCACCAAGGCCAATGAGATTAGAAGCTTTTAGTGCACTAATGATTTCCATAGATTTATTTTTCGCTGATCATTTTCGCCATTTCTACCAACCGACAAGAGTAGCCCCATTCGTTGTCGTACCAGGCGATAACCTTAACCAAAGTTCCGCCAACAACATTTGTCAGTGAGGCGTCGACAATGGCAGACGCTGAGTGCCCTTTCAAATCGGAAGAAACTAGCGGGTCTTGTGTGACCGTCAAAATCTCCCGCATTGAAGACAGCGCTGCTGACTCAAAAGCTTTATTGATTTCTAGGACTGTTGTTGGTCGATCAAGAACAGCTACAATATCGGCGAGTGACACCACCGGCGTCGGAACGCGAATTGCTAAACCATCAAACTTTTTATCTAACTCTTTGATAATTTTGGTCACAGTTTTCGCCGCACCGGTTGTTGTTGGGACAATATTACAAGCCGCTGCCCGCGCTCGGCGCAAATCATTGTGCGGGCCATCAACTAAATTCTGATCTGCGGTATATGAATGGACTGTTGTCATTAGTGAATGCTTAACACCGAAACTGTCGTTCAAAACTTTTATCACTGGGGCGATGCAGTTAGTTGTGCAGGAAGCGTTAGAGATAATATCTTCCCCGCGATAATCGTTAGCGTTGACACCCAAAAGATAGGTCGGAGTTTCATCATCTTTAGCCGGCGCTGACATGACAACTTTTCTCGCGCCAGCCTGAATATGGCCACGACAATCAGCGGTGGTCAAAAAAACACCAGTGCATTCAAGTACGACATCAATATCCAAAGCTTCCCAAGGAAGCTTTGCTGGCTCTTTCTCGGAAAAAAAATGGACTTTTTTATCATCAATAGTAATTTCCTTGTCGGAAATGGTGATTTTTTTGTCGAAGAGCCCGTAAGATGAATCATGAGTCAGCAAAAACAATAATGTTTCCGGATCAGTTAAATCATTTACTGCAACCAATTCCATGTCGGCAGAATCTAAAATTATTTTGGCTGCTGCTCTGCCAATTCGTCCGAAACCATTGATTGCGATTTTAATCATAAGACCTCCTTAACTACACAGATTCTTAACACAGAACTTACACTGAATAAGAACCTGATTTTTCTGTGCTTATTCTGTGTCATTATCAATGTAGTTTCTACCATTAAATGATCTTCTTATACTCTGCAACTATACGACAAATTTTAACGAAACTCGGAGCGACAAGGCTGTCCCTACCAACCAATACACCGTCAATCTCCGGCCGTTGAACGAAGTTATAAACGTTGTTGGAGTTAATATCTCCGCCATAAAGAATTGAAGTGTGTGCCGACACAACTTCTCGCAACTGGCTTATAACCCTGGCCGCGTATTCTGGCGCCGCAGGTTCCTGCGCCCCAACTGCCCAAACCGGCTCGTAAACCACCACAATTTGGTCAAGTTCGCTTTTGTTAATTCCAGCCAACGACTCCTTGAGTTGCAGCACAACTTCTTTGACTGAGTTGTCAGATTTCTTTTCCTCCCCAACGCATACTATTGGGACTAGGCCCGCATCAAGAGCAGCCGCAGTTTTTCGTGAAACTAATCCGCTTGTCTCTCCAAAATATTTTCTTCTTTCAGAATGGCCAACGATTACATACTTTGCCACGTCGCGAACCATTGTCGCCGAAATTTCACCGGTATAGCTTCCATCCTCTAGGTGATATATATTTTGAGCGCCCAAACTAATGTGCCCGAGATCCCTGCGAATAATCTGCGAAACTTCGGTTAACCAGATTGAGGGAGGACAAATAACAATTTCAACACCAGAAATATTTTCCGCAGCGCCAAGAATGGCCGTCGATAAAACAACTGCGTCAGATAAATTAGTATTCATTTTCCAATTAGCGACAACGAGTGGCCTACGCATAAATCCCCTCCAATCCCGCTTCGCGGGAAATTCTAAACTCTAAGTTCTAAATCCTAATTTTAGAATTTTGAAAATTCGAATTTGTTTAGAATTTCGAATTTAGAGTTTGGTTTTTAAGAAATATAGACTTTGCAGCCTTCATGAACCTTCTGGTCAACTTTTAGACCAATCTCATCACCAACTGCAGCCTGTTCAATTTCTTTACGATCAATTTGCATCGCAGAAACTGCTTGCTCGAATTCATCGCCATTCGGTGCGACAATTTTTATCCTGTCACCAATATTTAGTGGCGACTTAACTTTCAAAACCGCAGCCGAAACATGTGGAAAGAAATGTGTGATCTCCCCAACTAATTTTCCTTCTGCCATTTTGGCTCCTTTTTTAGCTTTTCTTAATACTATTATACAGCAATATAATTTCTTTCGCTAATTTGTCCTTATCGTGATAGAGCGGCAATTTACGGTCAATTAAGTCGCGGCAAACAATTTTGTATTGATGATAATTTCTCTCGCCATAGGTGATATTATTTACTTCGCCTAACTTTGAAGCCATTTTTGACCGCCTAAGAATTTTGTTGTTCACCAGCACATATTCAAACAGTCCTTTTCCACCGTGATCCTCTACTGCCTGGATATGATCAGAGATTGTCATTTCTTCGGTCTCTCCGCGCTCAGTCGAACAATTAGCAACAAAAAGTTTAAGACTCTGATGATTCTTCTTGATTGCGCCAGAGATCTCTCCTACGAGCAAATTAGGAATCACCGAGGTGTACAAACTTCCGGGGCCTAAAATAATCAAATCTGCGTCCTTAATTGCTGCCACCGCTTTTCTATAGGCCCGAACAGCAGTTTTATTAAAAAATACTCGTTTGATTTTTTTACCAGCCAATGGAATTTTGTCTTCTCCTGTTACCTGTTTACCGTCAACAAATTTGGCTACCAACTGCACATTATTTAATGTTGAAGGATAAGCATTCCCTATAGTATCGAGCAGGCTATGAGAAACTTCCAGTGCCTTCTCAAATGACCCATATTTCTGGATCAACGCTGCCAGCCAAATATTCCCCAACGGATGGCCAGCAAGAAAATCACTACTCTTCGGAAAGCGATACTCAAAAACTTCCGATAATAGCTGGTATTCATCCGATAAGGCCGCCAAACATTTGCGAATATCGCCCGGTGGCAAAGTTTTAAAAACCCTACGAATAACACCGGAACTTTTTCCGGCGTCTGACATGGCAACAACAGCTGTAATATCACGAGAATATTTTTTTAAACCACGAAGTAAATTAGAAATGCCCGTACCACCACCAATTGCGACAATTTTAATTTCTCCCCGACCGTATCTCGGATCTCTCGGGTCGTAGGCAATTGATAGCCACCATTTTTGTAATATTTTTTTAAACTTCATCTATCAGTGACTTTCTATGTAATTTTCGGTAATAACTTTGTGAAAATCGATGAGCTTCGTCGCGAGCAATAATAGCGAAATTTTTCAACTCCGGATTTTTCAGAAAATACTGTCCGATTTCCGGTGTCGTGTAGTGAAATTCATCTTTGTCTCTTTCTGGCCCTTTGGCAATGGCAATTACTGGAATGCTTATTTTCAGCTCTAGTAATACTACATTAACCGCTTTTAAATGTGTCGCCCCACCGTCGATAACCAAAAGGTTTGGTTGTAGCCAATTATTAGAAAACCGGCGGCGGATAACTTCTTGCATCATGGCAATATCGTTGGCGCCATTAACCGACTTAATCTTAAACTTCTTATACTCGCTTTTTTCGATTTTGCCAAGAGCTACAACCGTCATGGCGCCAACGGCAAAGTCGCCACCGATGTTTGAAATGTCATATGCTTCAATTCGAGCGAAGATTGAGCCGGAACGAAAATCATCGAAAGAATCTTTTAATCCAACGGAGTATCGATTTAAATGTTCTAAGGCAAACAATTTATCGCGGATAATTGCCGCGTCTTCATACTTTTTCATACGGCTCAGTTCCTTCATCTCTTTAGATAAGGATCGGATAATTTTTTGTTTTTTTCCGGAAAGAAAATCCTTCAAGTAACCGATTTGCTTTTTAACTTCTGGCGATGATACGACACAAGGTGCAAAGCATAATTTTATGTCGCCGTATAAACAAGCTTTAGATAATTTTTCAGCGCGATGAAACTTTGTTTCAGAACAATTTGCATAGGGGAAAATTTTGCGCAAAATTCTAAGTGCTCGCTTAACAATTTCCCCCGAAGGATATGGACCAAAGTAGTGAAACTTTTGGTTCTTTAAATCGACGTTTCTCACCCTACGAAGTTCGACTCGAGAAACTTCATCCTTAGAAATTTCAATAACATAAAAACTTTTATCATCTTTCTGCCGCGAATTATATTTTGGTTTAATTTGATTGATCAGCTGCGCTTCCAAAAAAACAGCTTCAATTTCCGAATCAGTCTCTACTGTTTTGACGCGGTTAACTAATCCAACCATCTGAAAAATCGCTTCCGAACGAGTTTCCAATAAATCCTCTGATTTTTGGAAATAAGATTTCACTCGGCTGCGAAGACTTTTTGCTTTACCAATATACAAAATCTTACCGGCGCTATCATAAAACTGATAAACTCCCGGCCCCATTGGCAACGATGACAATTTTAATTTTTTAATTTTTTCTTCCATAAAATAACGCTTTCAAATTGCGCTTATTATATCTTTAGAACAAAATTTATTCAATACTATAATACTTTTTCTGCAACTTTACCAATCTCAATAACTTCACCATTGACTTCCATTCCGCCAGCTGCCAATGATTTTTCTGAAACAATAATTCGAATCGGCGCACCAACTAAGTCAGCGTCAGCGAATTTTTCACCGGCAGAAGTTTCCCTGTCATCATATAGAACTTCAATATTTTTTTCAGTTAATTCTTTGTAGAGTTTTTCGGCTTCCTCATTTTTATTCAAGGAAATTATTTCCACTGCAAACGGCGCAACTGTTTTTGGCCAGAGGATTTTAGAATTTTGTTGATCGTAATAAACTTCAACCAAGGTGGCCAATGCTCGGGTTAAACCAAGCCCATAACAACCCATAATCATTTCCTTTTCCTTGCCATCTTTGTCTAAAAATTTAGCACCCATGGCCGAGGAGAATTTATTTTTTAGTGGAAAAATATTTCCAACTTCAATAGCTTTTTCCTCTTTGATAGCTCCGCCACATTTCGGACACTTGTCGCCATCTTTTACTTCGGCAATTTCTTTATTCTCGGCAAAGTCGCAGCTCTGGCAAACATAAATTGTGTCTTCGCCCGTCGGGCAGATTACTTGAAACTCATGGGAATATTTTGAAAACATGCCGCCACTTGCAGCAACAATTTTTGTTTCTAACCCCATTCTGGAAAAGCAGTTGGAGTATGCCTCAGTTGCTTGTTTGTAATAAATTTCGAAATCGGTTTCATCTGCATGAAAACTATACATATCTTTCATGACAAACTCCCGACCGCGTAAAAGTCCAGATTTGGCACGAGGCTCATTTCTGAATTTAGTTTGGATTTGGTACAGAGACAAAGGCAGATCTTTATATGACGAAATCTTTTTTCGAACTATATCTGTTATTTGTTCTTCATTCGTTGGAGCTAAACCAATGTCTTCTCCGACTTTGTACATTATTTCTTCGATTTCTTTCCAGCGACCAGTTTCTTCCCAAAGCTCCTTTGGTTGCAAAACATTCATTAGAATTTCTTGGCCACCAATGGCGTCCATTTCCTGGCGAATAATACTTTCAATTTTTTTATAAACTCGAAAACCTAACGGCAATAGTGAATAAACCCCAGCCATCTGTTTTTGAACATACCCGGCACGGACCAAAAAACTAGCGTTGATAGAATCAGCGTCCTTTGGTAATTCTTTTTGAGTTTTAAGCAAATATCTTGAAGCTTTCATAGCAATATTATACCTTATTTTTTGATGATTAAGTTAATAACATCGCGGTAAGTAATAGCGGCAGCGAATAACAATATTAGAGCGAATCCAACCATATGAATAATGTTCTCAATGTTGTCGTTGACTATTTTTTTACGGAAAATTTTTTCTAAAATAATGAATAATAGTCGTCCACCATCGAGTGCCGGAAACGGCAGAATATTAATTAGCGCTAGACTAATAGAGAGTATGGCAATAAATTGCAAAACTACCATCGCTCCGGCCTTAACCGCCATTCCAGTAAAGACATAGATTGCCACAGGTCCGCCAACCTCTTTTGAAACTTGGCCGTGAGTAAATAGCTGAGCAAAGAATGATTTTAGGAAAGTGAAATTAATACCAATAATCCGAGCAATTTCACGGAAAGCAACAACCGGAGCAAAATACCAAGCAGTTCGAACAATAGAATTATCAACCATTGAAATCCCCAGCGGACTCGATCCGTCGACAGGAAGGGTTGCGTCAACTAACTTTTCGACATTATCACGCTTATAAACTAGTTCAATCTTTCTTCCTTCATGCGATGTAGTGTAATTCGTCACCGACACAGCACCATTAAAAATGGTGACTTGCTCTCCGGGGCTAATGGCGGAAATCAGATTATCCCCAGGCTGAAGCCCAATATTTTCTGCAACTGAATTTTTATCAATACCAGCAACGATAATCGATGATGAAAGTTTTTTTCCGGGGATAGAATCCGGTGAGGAAACCAGTGGTGACATGCCAACGGCGAAACCAATAGTTAAAATTAGCCAGGCCAAAATAACGTTCATTAGCACACCAGCAACGGAAACCGCTGCTCTAATTCCCGGGGATTTCTTGGAAAACGATCTTTTGCTTTGGCTTTCCTCTGCTTCGCCCAACATTTTGACATACCCACCAATAGGTATGGCATTGATGGCGTAAACCGTTTCGCCCTTTTTTATTGACCAAATTTTTGGCGGGAAACCAAAAGCGAATTCTTCAACTTTGATTTTTGACAATTTGGCAGCAATAAAATGTCCGGCCTCGTGAACAAAAACCAAAAGCCCGAGAATGAGAATGAAGATTATAATGGTAAGAAAAGTCATGGTCTTATATATTTTAAGCGAAGTTTTTCAAATTTCGACGGTCGCAAGTCTATGGAGTGACCCTGTGGGCGCTTTCCGCATCCGCTAGGAGCAGGAAAAAAGTGCCTAGAAAATTTGAAATACGAGCGTCAGATTGTTTTAAGTTCAGCGATTTTTTTAATAACGATTTCTTCGATTACTTTATTCTTCTTGTCAATTAATTCGTTTAACTCTTTTTCACCGCGATATTTTTCATCTTCGGAAACTTCCTTATTTTTGAAAGCATTTTGAATTTGTTCCCAAGCTTCACCACGAATATTTCTGACAGAAATTTTTGCACCTTCGGCTATTTTTTGCGCCTGTTTCGACAGTTCATCGCGCCTTTCACCTGTTAGCGGCGGCAATGAAATTCTTACAGCGTTGCCATCGTTTACAACCGACAACCCCAAATCAGCGTTTTTAACCGCATTTTCAATATCACCAATTGATTGTTTATCCCACGGAACAATTGCCAACATTGTTGGCTCAGGGACAGTAATTGAAGCCATTTGTTTCAAAGGAGTGTTCGCCCCGTAGTACGAAACGATAATATCTTCAACCAAACCGGCGCTGGCACGACCAGTGCGAATGTTTTTAAGCTCAGATTCAAAATTAGCAATACTTGCGTCCATTTTTGGACTGATAGATTTGATTACTTCGTTGATCATAGTTGCTCCGCGACTTCATTATTATAATTTTTTGTAGTATTTTGTCGCGCCCTACCGTAGCGAGATTTCGGCTGCGAGGATCGTAGTCCTCGAGACGAATTCGAGCGAAGGAGGGCTTACCTTTATGTTAACACGCCAATTCAATGCGTTCAAACCTGGATATGACGATTTTTTCACCGGTTTTAGCAGTGAATTCATTTAACAGGTCGGAGATTGTCATTTTTGGATCTCGAAAATATGGCTGATTGAGTAAGCAGACTTGGGCATAGTACGTTTCCAATTTTCCCTCAACAATTTTTTGGACAATATTTTCCGGCTTGCCGGAATCTTTTACCTGGGCAGCATAAATATTCTTCTCTTCCTCTAACTCCTTGGCTGGTATTTCATCAGCTTTGACATATTTAGGCGCAGTTGCGGCAATTTGCAATGATAATTCATGGGCAAAGTTCTTAAAATCTTCATTTTTAGCCACAAAATCCGTTTCGCAAAGGACCTCAGTCAAAACACCAATTCTACCGGAGTGAACATATGAATCGATGACACCATTTGAGGTTGCCCGATCGGCACGTTTTTCTGATTTGGCCATACCTTTTTTGCGCAAGATTTCTATGGCTTTGTCTTCATCTCCGCCAGCCTCAACCAACGCGGCCTTAACTTCCATCATTGGTAAACCAGTTTTTGATCTTAATTTTGCAATTTCTTTTGCTGTAATTTCCATATCTCTCCTTTTTGATTGTCATTCCCGTGAAAACGGGAATCTACTATTAGTGGATCCCCAATCAAGTCGGGGATGACTGCTTTGGCAGTCAATTATTTTTGTTCTTCTACTTGTTTCGGTTTAACTTCAGCAATTGCCTTGGCGAAAGTGTCAACCATTAATTGGATAGACTTTGTGGCATCGTCATTCGCCGGAATTGGCCAATCAATGTCGCGTGGGTCAGCATTGGTATCAACCAAAGCCACAACTTTAATACCCTGATTTTTTGCTTCTTTTAGGGCAATCTGTTCGTCATGCGCGCCAATTAAGAACAGGATATCTGGGCGCTTTTTCAAGCCTGCAAGACCGCCGAAAATTCGTTCAAGTTTTGCAGCCTTTTCCTTAACTTTGTTTTGTTCAATATTAGAAATCTTGTTAAATTCCGAGCTGGCAATTTGATCATTAAGTGATTTTAGAGTCTTAAAATTCTTAGAAATTACTTCGTAGTTTGTCAATGTTCCGCCGCGCCACTTTTCAGCGACATACGGCATGCCACAACTTTCGGCTGCTGCCTTAACTATTTCTTTTGCCTGGCGTTTGCTGGTAACAAAAACTACATTCTTGCCGGCTTTTACTTCGTCGGCAACTTCCTGCAGAGCTTTTTCCAGCATTGGCTTGGTTTTTTCCAAGTTAATGATAGAAACGCCATTTTTGGTGGCGAAAATATACTCATCCATTTTTGGATTCCATCTGGCCCGTTTGTGACCAAAATGGACTCCGGCCGCGAGCATCTCGCGAAGAGTTGGTGATTCCATGATCTTTTCCTTTTATTATTCCTCCGCTCTACTCGCCCATCCGCCTTGGGCGGAGGGAAAGGATTTTAGAAGAGCGTGTGTATTGATAAAAACTAAAACTAACTACAAAAACCTTACCACACTCTTGCAAAAACTTCAATAGTTTGATATAAATTAGCCAGCAACCCAGGAGAAAAGATATTATGTCAGCAGGAAGTCACAGATACCCAGTGCTCCCCGTGCCATATCCAACCAATCAGGCTCGCTGGCAGATGTACGACGGAGTCCCGTTGCCACCTCCGGGGTCAATCGGCACCATGAAGAAGGATATGCGGGGTGATTTCAGACCAGGAACGGAAGTCGTCGTGTTCGACACTACAATTGAGTGTGGTGGTGCCGTGCAAGTGTGTGTCCACACTCTGTCGAACTTCATTGCCGAGTTTAGCCAACTCGACTTGCGGACGCGTGAAGAGCTCCGCACTCTTTACTTTACCAGGCCCAGACACATGTTCGTCACCATCGGCGCAAGAGGCGAGGTCTTCGACGCCATCGAATTTGCCGGACGGCATGTTCGGCAAATCTACGAAAATCCGGATATCAACATTCCGCGAACTACGGCCCCGATCGACGGTCCCACAGTCACAAAGCGCAACTTCCTTCAGCTCATCCTCGACAGCTGGAGAGATCCTTCTGGCTAATGGAACCAAGTACACAAGTCACCAAAGTTTCACCGGTGGCTTGATTTTTTTTTCAAGAAGTGATAGTATACAGAAGTTACATGATCCTGAATCAAGTTCAGGATGACAAAAGGAAAATATGAAAAAAGATATTCATCCACAATACAAAACAGCCAAAGTTACCTGCTCTTGCGGGAATACTTTTGAGGTTGGCTCAACAGTCGACGAAATTAACGTTGAAATTTGCTCCGCTTGTCACCCATTCTTTACCGGCAAAGAGAAACTCATGGACACAGCTGGCCGAGTTGATAAATTCCGCGCCCGACAAGAAGCAGCTGCAAAGTTCAAAGAATCAAAAGTCAAAAAAGAAAGCTAAATACTCTGCTATAATTAAACCAGTGAGATCATTCGAGCTGGTTTTTTGAAATGTTATTGCTGATCCTTGTTCGTCATTCCGGACTTGATCTGGAATCTATATTAATTGTAGCTGGATCCTGAATCAAGTTCAGGATGACAAAAGTGCGCAATGAAAGAAAAACTCGAAAAATTATTGGCAGATTTCAAACAGCTGGAAAAAGAGCTCTCCGACCCGGCTAATCTTTCTGATACCGAAAAACTGACTCGGCTATCAAAACAAAAAGCTGATTTGGAAACTGATGCCAGAAAAATAGAAAAATATTTGCAGTTAATAGAAAATATCGTTGAAAATGAAGAAATTCTTGCCAATATCGAAGACGAACTTCGAGAAATTGCTGCTGAAGAATTGCCGAATCTAAGATTGCAAAAAGACGAGCTGGAAAAAGAAATGGAATTGTTGCTACTGCCAACTGACCCGAACGATGAGAAAAACATTATTGTCGAAATTCGCCCAGCCGCTGGAGGTGACGAATCAGAACTTTTTGCTAGTGAAATTTTTCGTATGTATTCTCACTACGCCGAAAAACAGGGGTGGGCTGTTGAGATTTTGGACGCTCAAAACTCTTCAATTGGAGGGATTAAATCAATTACCTTCTCTATTTCCGGCACTAAAGTTTATGCGAAAATGAAATATGAATCCGGTGTTCACCGCGTTCAGCGTGTTCCAGAAACAGAAAAAGCCGGCCGCATTCATACATCCACAATAACCGTTGCTGTTTTGCCGGAAGCGGAAGAACAAGACGTTGAAATTAAGCCAGAAGATATTCGAATTGATGTTTTTCGCTCAAGTGGTCCCGGCGGACAATCAGTTAACACCACCGATTCAGCCGTGCGACTAACTTATGTGCCGACCGGTATGGTTGTTACCTGCCAAGACGAAAAATCCCAACTAAAAAACAAAGCCAAGGCAATGTCGATTTTGCGTTCTCGGCTTCTAGCTATCGAAGACGAAAAGAAACAAAAAGAGGAAGGCGATGTTCGTCGCTCGCAAATTGGCACCGGCGACCGCTCAGAAAAAATTCGAACTTATAATTTTCCCCAAGATAGAATTACCGATCACAGAATAAATATTAGCTGGCACGGAATTCCAAAATTCCTAAACGGCGACATTGAGCCTATAATTTCTTGTCTAATCGACGAAGACCGAAAAAGATTGCTCGGAAGCCAAAGCGAATAATGAACTCTTCGGAATTATTTAAAAAGACAGTTTTTGAACTTAAAAAATCTGGCATTAAGTCAGCAGAAATTGATGCCCAAATTTTGTTGGAATTTGTCAGCGGAAAATCCCGGGAATTTTTATTGGCAAATCCTGAACATAAATTAAAAAATCAAGAAATTGAAGCATTAAAGGATCTTACTGATCGTCGCAAATTAGAAGAACCTATCGCCTACATCACCGGCCACAAAGAATTTTTTGGTTTGGATTTTGAAGTAGATAAAAATGTTTTAATCCCGCGTCCAGAGACGGAGCTGCTTGCAGAACAAGCACTCAAGTTTATTAAGTTAAAAGTTACAGGTTTTTCAAGTCGGGGATTAAAAATTCTTGATATTGGTACTGGTTCGGGTAATATTGTCATTTCAATTGCTAATACTTGCAACTTGCAACTTGCAACTTGCAACTTCTACGCATCGGATAATTCAGCCGCGGCGCTTGAAGTTGCAAAGAAAAATGCCAAAGTACGCGATATCAAAATTAATTTTATCCAATCAGATCTGTTCGAAAATATCTCAGGAAAATTCGATTTGATTGTTGCCAATCTGCCCTATGTTCCAATTGACGGATCGGATGATAAAGAAATCGAACATGAACCGCAAAGCGCAATTTTTGCTGAAAATAACGGCGCCGAGATAATCAAAAAGTTTTTAGATGAGTCAAATAAATATATTAATAAAGATGGATTAGTACTGGCGGAACTCGACCCAAGAAATGCTAATGAAATTTTGGAACACGCCGCTAAATTATATAATCAGGTCGAAATAATTTCCGATTTTTCCGGCCAAAAACGCTTGCTTAAGATCTGGAGTTGATGAGAAACCTCTTGGACAGTAGACCAATAAAAAATGGTACATTGG
>JBAXAF010000020.1:0-16459 GCA_037142675.1 Candidatus Berkelbacteria bacterium
CCCAACGAATGCCTCAGACTAAAAGTGCAATATGTCCGTACCTAAAACAAAAAGCAGATTTTTTCCGTGCCTACAAGTTGTTTGACATTGGCTGAATATTTATGATATAAATAGAAGGTAATAAAGGTGGGAGTTTTTTGTTTTCGTTAGAAGCTAAAAAAGTAAGGAGAATATGCCTCGGGATTATTCACTGGATAAAACTAGAAACATTGGAATTGCTGCTCATATTGATGCTGGAAAAACTACCGTTACCGAGCGTATTCTTTACTATACGGGTAAAAAGCATAAAATCGGTGAAGTGCATGAAGGCGCGGCTGAAATGGATTGGATGGAACAAGAAAAAGAACGCGGCATCACTATTACCTCAGCTGCGACAACTTGTTTCTGGAATGACAACCGAATCAATATTATCGATACTCCTGGTCACGTTGACTTTACCGTTGAAGTCGAGCGTTCTATGCGTGTTCTAGACGGCGCAGTCGTCGTTTTTGATGGCAAAAATGGTGTTGAGCCTCAATCAGAAACTGTTTGGCGCCAAGCAGACAAATATAATGTTCCTCGAATTTGCTTTATCAACAAATTAGATGCTATTGCCGGTGATTTTTACATGAGTTTTGACTCAATCATCGATCGGCTTAAAGCCAATGCTGTTGCAATGCAGCTTCCGGTTGGCAAAGAAAGCGATTTGCGTGGCGTCATCGATCTAATGGAGCAAAAAGCTTACATCTACACCTCGGAAGATTTGGGTGTAACATATGAAACTCAGGAAATTCCGGCTGATATGAAAGCCGACGCCGAAAAATGGCGTGCCGATATGATTGAAAAAATTGTTGAAACCGATGACGCACTTTTGGAAAAATATTTAGCTGGCGAGGAGCCATCTATCCCTGAACTCAAAGCTGCTGTTCGCGCAGCCACTATCAAAGGTGAAATGTACCCAGTTTTTGCCGGCACAGCACTCAAAAACAAAGGTGTGCAGCCTCTGCTCGATGCCGTGGTTGATTACTTGCCTTCGCCGCTTGATGTTCCAGCGCTAAAAGCAAAACTCCTAGGTTCTGACGAAGAAGTTGAAATTAAAATCGATGACGAAGGCCCTTTTGTCGCCTTGGCTTTTAAAATTGCTGCTGATCCATTTGTTGGCAAGCTAACATTCTTCCGGGTCTACTCAGGAAAACTGACTTCAGGAAGCTATGTCGTCAACACTAGGTCAGGCGAAAAAGAGCGTATTGGCCGAATTCTGCGAATGCACGCAAATCATCGCGAGGATGTTTCCGAAGTATATTCTGGTGAAATCGCCGCCGCTATTGGGCTTAAAGCTACTATAACCGGAGACACACTTTGCGAAGTTGGCCAGAAGTTCATACTTGAACAAATAACATTTCCGGAGCCAGTTATTTCTATCGCAATTGAGCCAAAAACCAAGGCTGATCAAGAGAAAATGGGCATTGCCCTGCAGCGCTTATCTGAAGAAGATCCAACCTTCCGAGTTCACACTGACGTTGATTCCGGCCAAACGATTATCGAAGGTATGGGTGAGCTTCATCTGGAAATTATTGTTGACCGTATGAAACGTGAATTTAAAGTCGAGGCTAATATCGGTAATCCGCAGGTTGCATACAAAGAGGCAATCCGCAAAACTGTTGAGCAAGAAGGCAAATACGTTCGTCAATCTGGTGGTCGCGGTCAGTATGGTCATGTTTACCTCAAAATTGAGCCAAACGAACCAGGTGCTGGCTTCGAATTCGTCAATAAAATTGTCGGCGGAGCTATTCCTAAAGAGTATATTGGCCCAGTTGAAGATGGCGTCGAAGAAGCCATGGCTAAAGGTGTCATTGCCGGCTATCCAGTCGTTGACACTAAAGTCACACTTTACGATGGAACTTTCCACGAGGTTGACTCATCTGAAATGGCCTTTAAAATCGCCGGCTCATATGCTTTCCAAGAAGGTTTCAAAAAGGCTGATCCTGTTATTTTAGAGCCTATTATGAAGGTTGAAGTCACAATTCCGGAAGAATATACCGGTGATGTAGTCGGAGATTTAAACTCCAAGCGCGGTCAAATAGAAGAAATGATCGACCGAGCTGGCGCCAAAATCATCGATTCAAAAGTGCCGCTTTCATCTATGTTTGGCTATGCAACTTCACTTCGATCAATGACGCAGGGCCGTGGCAACTATACTATGGAATTTGATCATTATGCACAGGTTCCAGCCAATGTTGCACAGCAGATTATCGAAGGGAAAAAGTAACAAGTAACAAGTGGATCAAGCGCGTCAAGTGAATCAAGCGAATCGGGAAAATTGTATTATTCTGTAACTTGATAAACTTGTAACTTGATAAACTCAAAAGTTGTTGACTTTCACAAAAATTTAGGTTAATATTGAGTATAATAACGCAATTTAGTTAGATAAAGGAGATTTCATGGCTGCAGAAAAATTTGAACGAACCAAGCCTCATGTAAATGTTGGCACAATCGGACACGTTGACCACGGCAAAACTACTTTGACCGCGGCTATTACTAATGTTTTGGCAAAAGATGGCCACGCCACCGCCAAAAAATTTGATGAAATTGACAACGCCCCAGAGGAAAAAGAGCGTGGTATTACCATTGCTACCTCACACCAAGAGTACGAAACAGATAAACGTCACTATGCTCACGTTGACTGTCCAGGTCACGCCGACTACGTCAAAAACATGATTACTGGAGCTGCTCAAATGGATGGCGCAATTCTAGTCGTTTCGGCTGCAGATGGTCCTATGCCACAAACCAGAGAACATATTCTTTTGGCCAAACAAGTTGGCGTGCCAAAAATGGTAGTTTTTCTAAACAAAGTTGACATGGTTGACGACGCTGAACTAATCGACCTAGTCGAAATGGAAATTCGCGAACTTTTAACAAAAAATGAATTTGACGGTGATAACACTCCAATCATACGTGGCTCAGCTCTAAAAGCTCTAAATGGCGACCCAGAAGGTGAAAAATCAATCCATGAACTTATGGATGCTATTGACGCTTGGATTCCAGAGCCAACACGCGACACTGACAAACCTTTCATGATGCCTATCGAAGACGTTTTCTCGATCAAAGGACGTGGTACAGTTGCTACCGGACGTATCACTCGCGGTATTATCAAAGTTAACGAAGAAGTTGAAATCGTTGGTATTAAAAAGACCACAAAAACAGTTGTTACCGGCGTAGAAATGTTCCGCAAAATGCTGGACCAAGGGCAAGCTGGTGATAACGTCGGTGTCCTTCTCCGTGGTGTTGAGCGTGAAGATATCGAGCGCGGTCAAGTTTTGGCCAAGCCGGGCACTGTTACACCTCATACTGAATTCGAAGGTACAATCTATGTTTTGACCAAAGAAGAAGGCGGACGTCACACTCCATTTACCAAAGGTTACAAACCACAGTTCTACATTGGCACAACCGATGTAACTGGCGAAGTCGAATTTGAAGGTGAAATGGTTATGCCTGGTGATGAAGTGAACATTAAGGTTAAACTTATCGTTCCAATTGCGCTTGAAGAAAATCTACGCTTCGCCATTCGCGAAGGTGGAAAAACTGTTGGTGCTGGTGTGGTAACAAAGATCCTTAAATAAAACCTTCGGTTTTGTTACGCAATATTAGACTATTAAATCTTGTAATAATTTTTAGACATGGCAACCCCTGCAAAAGATACAATTAAACAGAAAATCCGCATTAAGCTCAAAGCTTATGATTATCGGATAATCGACAAATCTGCCGCTGAAATTATCGAGACTGCCAATCGTACCGGCGCCAAGGTAATAGGACCTATCCCACTACCAACGGAAACATCCAAGCTGACTGTTATTAAGTCACCAAATGTTTTCAAAAATAGTCGTGAACAGTTCGAAATGCGAGTCCACAAGCGATTAATTGATGTTATTAACCCAACATCAAAAACTATCGATTCACTAATGTCACTCGATTTGCCTGCAGGTGTGGACATTGAGATTAAAATGTGATAAGTTACCTATAGTCTGCTGGCTACCAGCTTGGTGGCTAGCGACTAGGGGTAAAAAATCCAAATAATCCAAACCGAGGATAACGCTTCCGCCATTGGTGGAGAAGGTTCCTGGTTGATTTCTTTTTTAAAAAGGCTACTTGTGAAAATCTTAATTGGCAAAAAATTAAAAATGACCAGAATCTTCACTGACGAAGGTCTTGTTCGTGCTGTTACTGCAATTGAAGCCAAGCCATGCGAGGTCTCAGAAATTAAATCAATTGATGTTGTTGGTTATAACGCGATAAAAGTTAAAACCCAGAGTCGCAAAAAAACCAAATATTCTGAATTTCGTGTCAAAGAAGGTGAAATCGAAGCCAAGGTTGGTGATAAGGTCGGTGTCGAAGCTTTTTCTGCTGGTGACATAATTACGATTATCGGCACTAGCAAAGGAAAAGGTTTTGCCGGTACAGTTAAACGCTATCACTTTGTAAAAGGGCCAGCTTCTCACGGTTCAAATCAGCAACGTCGAGTTGGTTCAATTGGAGCAGGTTATCCACAAAGAGTCATTAAAGGTCAGCGAATGCCAGGGCACATGGGTGCTGAGCGAATTACAGTGAAAAATCTTCAAGTTGTCGAAATCGATAGCAAAAATAATATTATGCTAATCGCCGGGCCAGTTCCAGGTGCCAGCGGCTCAGAAGTTCGGGTAATAGGATAATTATGAAAATCGAATTTTACAAAAAAAATGGCGAAAAAGATACGCCGATTGAATATCCCAAGAATTTAGTCTCCGAGGTTTCGGACGCTAGATTGTTGGAATATGTCAGGATGGTCCGCGCCAATATGCGCGCCAACAATGCCAAGGTCAAAGATCGCTCCGAAGTTTCTGGTGGTGGAAAAAAACCATGGAAGCAAAAAGGCACAGGCCGTGCTCGAGTCGGGTCATCCCGCTCTCCAATTTGGTCCGGTGGTGGTGTGACATTTGGTCCAACCAATGAACGCAACTACACAATCAAGTTGAACAAAAAAGAAAAACGCGCTGCACTTTTGGCTGCAATTTATTCCAAGGTTTCTGATAAAAAGGCGATTGGCGTAACTGATCTTGTGTTTTCTGCACCAAAAACCTCTGACGCGGCCAAAACCCTAGAAAAACTCCCTGTGAGTGGCAAAGTTATGGTTTTTGTTCCAGCTGCCGACGAAAACGCCAAAAAATCTTTTCAGAATATCCCGGTCGTTACATTGGCGGTCGCCAACACTATTGATATCATTTCCGTCATTTCTGCTGATAGCATATTGTTTACCAAAGAGTCATTATCCGAGCTTAATAAGCATTTTTCGGCCAAGGTTGCCGCAAAAGAGGTGGCAAGTGAATAATTTAGTCATCAAATGCCCAATAATTTCAGAAAAAAGCTTTACCCTTGCCGGCACGGGTGTTTATGTTTTTCTAGTAACATCTGCTGCTAACAAAAAAATTGTTGCAACACAGGTTCATGAAATGTACAAAGTTGATGTTGAACAAGTTCGAATCATCAACATTCCTGGCAAACTGAAGAAATCCGGTAAAAAGTTTGGTCGCAGATCAGATATCAAAAAAGCCTTAGTTAAAGTTAAGGCTGGCCAGAAAATTGCAATCTTCGAAGAGGAAAAGAAGGAAAGCAAAAAGAACGAGGAAAAAGAAACAAAAAAGAAAGTTTCAGAAGCTAAAGTCGAGAGTAAATAACAATGGCAATTAAGAAAATAAAACCAGTTGGCAACGGACGCCGTGGCACAAGCTATGTGGATTTTTCTGAATTGTCAAAAGTTGCTGGCCCAAAATCACTTCGATCAATTTTAACCAAAAAAGCTGGTAGAAATAATTCCGGTAAGATCACTTTGGCCCACCGCGGTGGCGGTTCAAAGCGGTTTTATCGCTTAGTCAATTTCGGTCAACTTGCCGAAGCCGATGCAAAAGTTGTTGCAATTGAGTATGATCCAAACAGATCTGCAAACATTGCTCTAATTGAGTACAAAAGCGGTACACAGGATTATGTCTTGGCTTCAGATAAAACAAAAGTTGGGACCATCCTCGAGTGCGGTCAAAACACTGCCGTTAAGTCTGGTAATCGAATGCCAATGAAGAATATTCCAGTTGGAACCTCTGTCCACAATATCGAGCTACTTCCAGGCCAAGGTGGCAAACTTTGCCGCAGCGCCGGAAATTCTGCTACGCTATTGTCGATTGATGGTGACATCGCCCAAATTAAACTACCTTCTTCTGAAGTTCGTCGAGTGTCAGCCCTTTGTTTTGCCTCAGTAGGTTCAGTTGGCAATTCAGACAAAATGAATATTTCAATTGGAAAAGCCGGTCGCAAACGACACATGGGAATCCGACCGACCGTTCGAGGTAAAGCCAAAAACGTTGTAGATCACCCGCATGGTGGTGGTGAAGGTGGTACATCAATTGGTATGCCTCATCCAAAGACACCTTGGGGAATGCCAGCGTTGGGTTACAGAACCAGGAATAAGAAAAAGAAATCCAAGTCCATGATTATTAAGCGCAGGAGCGTATAATGTCCAGGTCACTTAAAAAAGGTCCATACATTGATGAGCGACTTTTAAAGAAGGTCGTTGAATCAAAAAAAGCTTCTGGCCGCGTTATTGTAAAAACTTGGTCCAGGGCTTGTGCAATTTCACCGGAAATGGTTGGAGCGACTGTTGGTGTCCACAATGGCAAAGAACATACACCAGTACTTATTGTTGAAGATATGATCGGTCACAAACTTGGTGAATTTTCTCCAACCAGAAAATTTCGCCGTCATGGTGGCAAAATGGCCAAAGATCAAGCAACCGCTAAATAACTCTAAAGAGCAAATATGGAAGTTAACGTCAAAAGTAAATATCTGCGAATTTCACCCCGAAAACTTCGGCCTGTTATTAACTTTGTTCGTGGAATGAATGTTCTGGAAGCCAGAGCAAAGTTGCAGTTTCAGCCAAACAAGGGCGCAAAAATGATCATTAGCCTGCTGGATAACGCTGTATCAGTGGTCAAAACTTCAGAAATTAGTTCAGAAACATTCCATATTGCAGCAATCGCTTGTGGTGATGGCCCAAGACTAAAACGTGGCACGCCGGTATCCAAAGGCCGCATGGCTCCAATCGTCAAAAGACAAAGCCATATGACATTAACCATATCAGACAGCCAAAAAAATGTTAAAGCTAAATCGACAAAAATAGTTAAAGAAAAAGAGCGCAAAAGCTCCGATGATTCTGCGAAGCAGAATAGCGGAGTCCTTAACGGAGACCCAAATGGGACAAAAAGTTAATCCAACAAGTTGGAGATTGAAAATAAACGAGACCTGGAAGTCCCGTTGGTTTGGTGGCGCCAAATATGCTGAAATGTTGCATGAAGATTTGTCAATTCGAAAATACATTACTACTGATTACAAAAGCGCTGCAATTTCTCGAGTTGAAATCGATCGCGATGCTAATAAAATCACTGTAACCATCAAAACTGCCCGCCCTGGCGTTATTATCGGAAAAGGTGGCGCTGGAGCTAGCAAAATCAAAGAAGGAATCGAAAAGCTTCTTCGTGGTAGCAAAGTAAAAATCAATATTGAAGAAATCAGAAATCCAGATTCCGATGCCAACGTAGTCGCTCAGAATATCGTTAATCAGTTGGAAAAACGAATGCCTTATCGCCGAGCAATGAAACAGGCAATTGAAAAAGGTATGCAATCCGGAGTTAAAGGAATCAAAATTCAGATTTCCGGACGTTTAAATGGCGCAGAAATTGCAAGGTCAGAAAAAGCTATTGCCGGGCTTGTGCCGCTTTCCACCTTAAAAAGTATGATTGATTACGCATACACACCAGCTCAGACAACATTCGGTGTAATTGGGATTAAAGTTTGGATTTATAAGGGTGATACAGTCAAATACGACATGCACACTGGTCACGAAAGTAAATAATTAGAGAGAAATTATGCTGCTTCCAAAGAAAATGAAACATCGCAAACACCATCGGGGAAAACTTCCTGGCAATGCCACGCGGGGTTTTGAAATTAACTTTGGTTCATTTGCCTTAAAAACTTTGGAACGCGGTTGGATTTCGGCCAGAGAAATTGAAGCTGCCCGCCGAGCAATGACCCGCTATATCAAGCGTGGTGGACAGATTTGGATCAGAGTCTTCCCTGATAAACCAGTAACACTAACATCAGCCGAAACACCTATGGGTTCTGGAAAAGGCGCAGTTGATCACTTTGTAGCTACCGTTAAGCCAGGTAATATCCTTTTCGAAATGGATGGCGTCGCTCCGGAAGTCGCCAAAGAGGCCATGCGTCTTGCATCTTATAAGCTTCGGGTTAAAACTAAGTTTTTGGTTAAGGAATAAGGAATATATATGCAGAAGGAAAGAATTCAGAAAATTAAAGCCATGAAAGTCGCCGATCTTGAAAAAGAGCGAGGCGTTTTAGTTGCCGGAATTCTTGGTTTGCGCGTAGATATTGCTAACCACAAAACAGGTGGTATCCACAAAATTAAGCAAATGAAACGAGATATTGCACGAATTAATACAATTCTTGCAATGCGAAAGGAAAATGATGACAAATAAAGAAAACGCCGGGAAAATCATTTCTGGAACAGTTGTTTCAATGCTTATGAATAAAACGATTGTTGTTGATATTGAACGTTCAAAAACTCATCGTTTGTATGGAAAAAGCTTTAAAGTTAACAATAAAATCAAAGCCAGAAACGAAATTGATGGAATTGTCGTCGGCGACAGCGTTATTATTGCCGAAACCCGACCAATTTCCAAAAGTGTTTCATTTATCGTTGTTAAAAAAGGAAACAAATGATTCAGCCAGGATCACAATTAATCGTTGCAGATAACAGTGGTGGCAAAATTGTCGAATGTATCACAACGCTTTTCAATTCCAGTAGAGATAAAGCCCATATCGGCCAAGTAATTTCTGCTTCGGTCAAATCCGCAACACCAAGAGCTGGAGTTAAGAAAAAGGAAGTCGTTCGAGCGGTTATTGTTCGCCAGAGAGCACCTTTTGGTCGTCCAGATGGTTCAACCATTAAGTTTTCAGAAAATGCAGTCGTAATCGTTGATAAAGATGGTAACCCAAGAGGCACCCGCGTATTCGGGCCAATCCCACGTGAACTTCGAGATGGTTTTATGAAAATAATTTCCCTAGCACCTGAGGTAGTATAATGAAAATCAAAAAAAACGACAACGTATCAGTAATCACTGGAAAAGATCGCGGCAAGACCGGTATTGTTGAGCGTGTTTTCCCGGCTGACGATAAAGTTGTTGTCACTGGAGTTAATGTTTACAAAAAGAGCGTCAAGCCAACACGCAAGGCTCCAAAGGGTGGAATTATCGAAATTAACGCCAAAATTCAAGCTAGTAATGTTGCCATAGTCTGCCCTAGCTGTTCAAAAATTACCAAAATTGGTTATTCCATGTCAGGTGATAAGAAAATTCGTGTCTGCCGAAAATGCAAAGGTAGCCTAGAAGTAGAAAAGAAATAATATGACAAACCTAAAAAACACCTACAATCAGGAAATGAAAAAAACCCTTAAAGCCGAATTTGGCTACAAGAATGATTTTCAAGTACCACGAATTACCAAAGTTACCATTAACATGGGGCTTGGTGAGGCCAAAGATTCAGATGAAATTCTAAAGAACGCGCTCTCGGCCCTTGAGCAAATTTCCGGTCAAAAGCCACGAATTAACAAATCAAAAAAATCAATTTCTGGTTTCAAATTGCGTGAAGGTCAAGTCGTTGGTGCCTCTGTTATTCTTCGTGGCGATCGAATGTACGACTTTATTACCAGATTTACATCCACAGCCCTGCCACGCATTCGTGATTTTCGAGGCATGAACGAAAAAAGCTTTGATAAAATGGGAAACTTTTCTGTTGGTATCCGCGAGCACACAATTTTTCCAGAAATCAAATTTGATCAAGTTAAATCCGTCATCAGCCTGCAAGTAAATGTTTCCACTACCGCTAAAAACGACGCCGAAGGCAAAAGGTTACTTGAACTTTTTGGCTTTCCATTTGATAAAAAAGTTGCCGCAGAAAACATAAAAATTGGAGAACAAAATGGCTAGAGAAGCCTTGATTGTAAAAGCAAATAGAAAACCAAAATTTTCAACACGTCTAGTCCGCCGATGTCGAGTTTGCGGCCGACGCCGTGGTTATTATAGAAAATTCCAGTTATGTCGAATTTGTTTGCGAGAAATCGCAAGCCGTGGCGAACTTCCTGGTGTTACTAAATCAAGCTGGTAAAGGAATAAATATGGACCCAATAGCAGACATGCTTACAACAATTAGAAATAACATGGCAGTTGGCAATGACCAGGCAATAATTCCTCATTCCAAACTAAAAGTCGCCATTCTTGAACTTCTGGCAAAGAAGCAGATTATTGATGGACTCGAAATTACCACTGAAGGTAGCAGAAAACTAATAAGCATTGCTGTTAAACGCCGCAATATTCCATATCACATGAAACGAATTTCAACCCCTGGGCGCCGGGTTTTTGTTAAGGCTAAAGATATCAAGGCCCCGCTTTCCGGTTTAGGTTTCGTCATCGTATCCACTCCAAAGGGTGTTCTTACTGGTGCTGAAGCTAAAAAAACCGGTGTTGGTGGCGAATTAATCTGTGAGGTCTGGTAAAATGAGCCGAGTAGGAAATAAAATTATCACAATCCCAGAAGGCGTAACTGTCAACATCAATGACGGTGTTGTTGCAGTAGCTGGCCCGAAAGGCAACCAAGAGTTTAAATTGAACGATGGAATTACCGTAGCTGCCGAGAACGGTGAAGTTAAAGTCCGCCGACGAGACAACAGCAAATCCCAACGTTCACTTCACGGCACTAGTGCCCGTGTCATTGGCAATATCATTACCGGACTTTCTGCTGGTTTCACTCGCAGACTCGATTTTAAAGGTGTTGGATTCACTATTGTCGCCGAAGGCAACAAAATGAATATGCGTTTGGGCTATTCTCACCCAGTTATCCTAGATATTCCTGAAGGCATTACCGTTAATGTTGTCAAAAATTCGATTATGGTTGAAGGTTCAAGCAAAGAATTGGTCGGCGCATTTGCCGCCAAGCTCAGAGACACCAAGAAACCTGAAGTTTACAAAGGCAAAGGTATTAAGTATCACGAAGAAATTATTAAGAAGAAGGCTGGAAAAGCTGCTCAAACTGCTTCTTCATAAATGGCGCTTAGCGCCATAATTACCACGCTAAGCGTGGAAGGATAAATATGAAATTAAAAAATCATCGAAAAATCAGAGTTACCAATAAAATTATGTCCTCGGCAACCAGGCCGCGAATGGTGATTTTTAGATCCAACAAAGAGATTTATGCCTCAATTATAGACAACAATGGCAAGGTCGTGGCAAATGCTAGCAGCATTAAACTTTCTGGAATGACCAAAACTGCCGCTGCGGAAAAAGTTGGCGCCGACATTGCTTCAAAAGCCAAAGCCGGAAAAATTACTGAAATTGTTTTCGATCGACGCGGTTATAAATATCATGGCCGAGTCGCTGCGCTTGCACAAGCTGCCAGAGACGCTGGACTTAAATTCTAATAGCGCTTAGCGCCATATTAACCACGCTCAGCGTGGAAGGAAAGAAACATGGATAAACCAAGAAGAGAAAGAAAAGATCAAAACGACCGCAATTCAGAATTCGAAGAGCGCGTTGTTGAAATTTCCCGAGTTTCACGTGTGGTCAAGGGTGGCCGACGTATCCGCTTTCGAATTCTAATTGTAATTGGTGATAAAAAAGGCAAAATCGGTTATGGCATCGCTAAAGGCAATGAAATTGCCGTTGCAGTTAAAAAAGCTGTTTCAGCTGCCAAGAAAAAAATGATTGACGTTCCAGTTATTGATGACACCATTCCATATGAAGTAACACAAGATTTAGGTAGCGCGCGAGTTTTCCTTAAACCTGCCTCGCAAGGAACTTCTGTTGTTGCTGGTGGCGTAGTTAGAGTCATTGCTGAACTTGCTGGAATCAAGAACCTTCTTTCAAAAACAATTGGTACATCAAATAAGGTCAATAACGTAAAAACTGTTTTTCTAGCACTTTCCAGCTTTGATCCGGAAAAAGTTGCAATTATTAAAAAGAGATTTGAGCAAAAAACTGCTGCTACAACGCCAACCGCACCTGCTGATGTTGCCGAAGTCGTAGCTGAAATTATCAAAGAAGATACACCTCAGCCAAAGGCTGATGAGCCTATGGCTCAAGAAATTGCGCCCGTTGCTGAAGAAGTCGCAAAACCCGCGAAAGTTAAAAAAGAAAAAGCAGCAAAAGCTGATAAAAAATAAAGAGTATTATGAAACTACATGAATTAAAAAAAGAATCAAACACTGTAAATCGCAAACGAGTTGGGCGCGGCATTTCTGCTGGTGGCGGTAAAACTGCCGGTCGTGGTACCAAGGGCCAAAACTCCCGCTCTGGTCACAATATTCCACGTAAATTTGAAGGTGGCCAAACACCTCTTGCCATGCGGCTGCACAAACTTAAAGGTTTTAAGAGTCTAAAAGCAGATAAAATTGTGGTTACACTAGATGATATTTCCAAGAATTTCAAAGCTGGTGAAACTGTTTCTTCCGCCGCACTTATGGAAAAAGGTTTATTGAAAAAAGGCCAAAAGGCAAAAGTCTTGAACACAGGTACTCTATCTGTTGCAATCAAAATTTCTGAAGATGTTTCAACTTCTAAGTCTGTACTAGAAATCATCAGCAAACCGAAGGCTGAAAAAACTGTTGCAAAGGCTGAAGTCAAAGAAGCCACACCAACATCAGACAAAAATTAATTTCTATAAAAAAACTGGCTGAACTAATCATGCCAGTTTTTTTGTATATAATAATTTCTGATAGCTTTGCCGCAGAATAGAGCCCGATACTGCAGGAGTGAAACGACTAAATATTGGAGTGTCTGTTCCGGCAAAGGTTCGATATGTAACGTGGCGAGGGTTGGGTATAAGGGATAGGGAGCTGCCTTCGTAAATTAAGCTCCTGTCCCTTAATAGAAATACTATATTTAGACTGAATCATTAAACCAGTTTTTTTGTTGTTTTATATTGTGGAAACGTATAGACTTTAATTGTAAAAGTAAAATATTTATGACCGAGGAGGAAAATGACAAAAGAATGACCACCAGTTGATGAAGTTTTGTTGGACACAGATGTAAACTGGCAAACTGCGCATGTACCTGCCGGCGAGGAGCCAGAGTTGAAAGATTTTGATCGAGTTATGGAGGAACTGAAATCAGCACCAGATTATCAGGCTCTGGATGATGCCGGAAGAGAAGATGTTGATCATGTTTTAAGGCAGCTAATAGAAGATGAAGTCGCTCATGGAGTAAAAACTTTGACTCCAGAGGCTGATGCGGTTGTGGCAAGGGTGCTGAATGTGGGAAAAGGTTATTTAGGCGCCCGCGATAGGGGAAATCGTCACGTTTCATATTCAACAACTGCATATCCAGGAATTACAAGAAGCACAAGTGAGAATGTAGCTGGAACCGGAGCGGTAGAATTGGGATATCTGCGACTACCAGAAGGCAAAGACAACTTTTTTGAATAGAATCCCATAAAAAGCTGGTCCATTTTCTATGGCCAGTTTTTTTGTTATATCAATTCTTAATAGCTTTGCCGTAGAATAGAGCCCGACAGTAGTTAAACTAATAGCTATTAGCTATCAGCTGACAGCTTTAAAAACCTTGTCCCTTATAAAAAACATGATAATTGATCTGGCGACTATTTCGGTTAATTTTCTAATAGTTCGTAAAATATAGTTTATGGAAAATATTTGTCTTGAATGGTACAATAAATACATCTAAGTTTTTGTATAAATAGGAGGGTTAATGCCTGAGGAAAAAGTCAAGAAAACGTCTGTTTGGGTTTGGGTAGGAGTTGCCGTGATTGTATTAGTAGTTGCCGCCGTAGCAATTTGGGCTCTAACCAAGAAAGATGACACCACCACTACCGAGACAACAACGGAAGTTGCTAAGCCAACTGTAGTAATACCCGATGGTTGGTTGGGTTTTACCTCCCAGAAATATCACTTTAGCCTGTCATATCCGTCTGACTATACAATCGCTGAAGGACCAACTGGAACGTTGAAATTTTCTAAAGCTGGCACAGAACTAATAGATATGTACGTATATGCTGCAAATGGTGACGAAGATGGGATGATGACATCAACTGAGGCTCTTTATACAGATGATGCAAAAGGTTATATGATTATGGACGCCGTTGTTCAGTCAAAAGTTGCTGGAATTACTTGCAAAACTGTTAGTGGTAAATTTGGAAAAAATGCTGGAATCAGCCAAACACACGAAGGTGTTCTTGGCTCAACCGCTTTCTTTACAAAGAACGATGCACAGTATGTATTTGATTCATACGACAATGGCGATGCAGTAGCAGCTAAGAATTTCACAGATCTACTCGGAACAATTAGCTTCTAAGTAAACACAAAAAAACTGGCAGACAGCTCATGCCAGTTTTTTTGTGTTTTGTTATTGAATTTAGTCACAATACGGAGTAGACTTTAGGCATAAAATATTGGTCTAAACTTTTTCTAAATAGTAGCTTTGCCGCAGAATAGAGCCCGATACTGCAGGAGTGAAACGACTAAATATTGGAGTGTCTGTTCCGGCAAAGATTCATTGTGTAACGTGGCGTGGGTTGGGATCCAAAGGGATAGGGATATGCCATCGTAAATCAATATCCTTGTCCCTTTGAAAATAATAAATTATGAAAAACATATTTATAAAATCAACTTTGATGGGCTTACTGTTTGTAGCATTTGTTGTGCTGTCTTTAGCTGCATTCTCTGGTGGGGAAAAAGCAAATGCTTCTGATGTATGTTGGCAAAAAAGCAACGGGCGTTATTCTTTTGGTGATTCAAACAAGGACTACGAAACAAAGTCGTTGTGTCAATCAAACTATGCATTGTACGTCGAAATCGTAAATGGCACTGGCCCTAATTGTCTCCCTGATCTTAGAAATTCAGACGGAAAATTTTTTGGTGGCGGTCAAACATTCGATACTAAAGATCAGTGCAAAACCACCTTGCTATCAAGGTACAATATGTCCGAATCTAGGTCGACATCATCTGCTCCTGTGGCCACAACCCCAACATGTAATTATTCGAATGAAGCTGCCAGCTGGAGAACTAACCTGCAAGCAAAAATTACTGCCCTGTATTCTGAGCTATTAAAGCGAATAACCAACGCCAATGATCTCGCATATTGGCAATCAGCCATGCCTTTTCGCAATTGCGGCCAAACAATTAATGAATCCAACATTCGCGCATTTATCCAGTCATCCGATGAGTACAAAACTTTACAGGTAATAACTCCTGTAATCGAGCAAACTGCTCCCGCTCAAAGTGCAGCTATTCAGCCTGCCGCTAAAACCGAAGCTCCAAAAACCGGCTTTGTTGGTTACATCAAGTCCATTCCTTCTCGAATCATTAATTTTTTCAAAAGATTGTTCTAAATAAAAAAAGCTCCACGTCTGACTTGGTCAAACGCGGAGCGGCAAAACAGTCGAAACGACTGCTACGGATTTGTCGGAAGAACCAGACCGCTGGGGGTCTCCTTGTAGCCGCGAGGCAGCGGAAAGGTCATAATGGTCGGCGCTGCCGGGCGGTCCTGGTGTTCGTGCTCGCCGACGTCCCGATGTCGTATCATCATTTGGATCAGGAACTCCGGCGGGTCAAGCAATGCAGCCAGCATATCCGCATTGGTGATTGACTCTCGAAGCGTTTCGAGCGCCTTCGGGTACTCGGTGTCGATGATCTGCCGTCCCTCGCCGTATCCTTGCAGAACGATGGCGACCAGTTCACACGTAACCCTGTCGATGTCTGCCCCATCGCAGATGGGCAGCGCGGCGAGAGTCTGGTCGTCAAACACCAGGAGGTAGCTGGCGACGACGCCGATGTTGAAAGACTTGACCGCTCTGGTCAAGACGACCATCAGGTCGTCCAGTGGCTGATGACAGCCAGGGTTGCCAATCCACTCGGAACGTGCTAACTGGATTGGCATCTCCGCAAGGAGCATCATCGGGTCAGGTGGGAGAATCTCGGTGCTGCCGCGCAGGAAATCGTCCCGGGCAATCTGGTAGTGGCCGAAAAGAGCGACTGCCCGTTCGCGGCTCGGTAAACCGCCCGCAATGTCCATGAGAGTCATGTCCTTGCAGGATGCGGCGATCTCAATCGGGTCAGGGGTCCTGCCTGCGGTCAGTAGCAAGGCGGTCACAAACGAGCAGCGCTCGGTGATGTCGACGTCGAACGTGTCGACGAATTCGACCACACGATCGCCGAATTCTACCCCTGCGTACGGTGTGGATTTCTGTGGCACTGTAATACCTCCGAAGATGGTGTATCAGCTGACTATATTTTTATATCATAGTATATTCTATTTGTCAAGTAGCTGTACTTGATGACGACCTCTTGGACAATAGCCCATGTTTCTCTGCGTACTGTAGG
>JBAXAF010000021.1:0-14206 GCA_037142675.1 Candidatus Berkelbacteria bacterium
CTAACGCCACACGAGGTTTTCATTAAAAGTTGCATTTCGGAGTAGAATTCACCCTTTTCTGTTTGACCCAGAGAGCAAAAAGTGGTAATACTATATTGCACTGAAACTCTGATTACGGGAGGCCATCATGGCCCTTAAGCAGCTAGTGGACGCCCATTTCACCGCCGAGCGCTGGGGACTTCTGCAGTATTTGCTTGCTGGCATGATTGATCCGAGATACGGAATCGTCGCGCCTTACAAGCTCATCGAGCAGGGGTACGGAGATGACTTTCTCCAACTGCAGTTCCTGTCTGGCGTCCTTGCTGATCATGGCATAGATCTCAAGCGCCAGCAGCTAGTCAACTATCCGGTCACGACAAGAATTGCCGGTAAGATCAATACAGCTCCCATGCCGGCGCTCCGTTGGACCGACGAGGACGGGACTCACGACTTCTGTCCTTGCCCGTTCTTTCGCTTCGGAACAGGGGTTCCCGAAATCCAACCCAAGCCAGCACAGAACAAGACGGTCGAAAAGTTCATGGCGAGCGTTGCTGCTCGATGCACCTGGAAAACACTGGTTGAAGGCGACAGCATGACCGACGCGGTGTATTACCAGCCAGTCGGTTATCCGAGCGGGGCCAAATGGGATTCAGAAAGTCAGAGACTGCTCATCGTCGGCATAGGAAGTAACTCCACGCTTGACACAGCGCTCTGCTACACCGAACTCTCGCGCTACGTCTGGGAAAACGGGATCCTCGTCGTTCACAACGAGGTAAGCTTCTCGGCAGAAATCCGGTTCGATAACCTGGCCGTCGCTCAACTAGAGGCTGCCAGACGAGGACCAATAGACGGCCTTAATTATCTGCTTGAGAAAGCGGGATCCAGAGCAGTGCCGAGGGCCGGTTTGAGTGTCGCACAAGGCTGCAACCAACTCTACGAACAACACGCACCATTGTTCGTGAAATTGCTCGGCAATATCATGGCGCTGCCAGAGAGGCAGCAAAAGACGCTAATCAAGAAGATAGCTGCAGCCAATGCCGAACTTGTCACCCACGAACCTCCACAAAACGACTAACCGTTACGCTCGATTTCCGAGCAATCCGCCCCGCTTCGCATTTGCTAACGCAGCTGCAAGCGGTTTTTTTTGTGCCAAGATCCAACAGTAACACTGGCAGCGGATACATAGCGTTAAAAACTTGTTTATTAAAAAATCCCGCCTTCAAACAGCGAAGACGGGGTGTTCATAATAGCCATGGGGGCAGTTATATCAGGCCCCGGTGGTTTCGCGCGCCAGGGCGGCGGCGATCTTAGCCTTTGCCTCAGTGAAGTACTGCACGACTTGCGGATCATCACTTCGGTATGTCCGCTGCTCGAACGTGCGGGCCTCCACGGTTCGAAGGAAGCCCTCAAAATCTGGGAAATACGAACCGTAGATGTGAAAGCTGTCTACAACGTGGTTGTACTGACCAACTGCGATGGTATGGCCCAAGCGCTCGCTGATCCGCTCGGCGACGTGCCGCTGGAGGTCGGTGAAGGCATACATGTTCATGTACGCTGCCTTGTAAGCATCATTGCTGCGCATATTGGCGGCCAAGAGCAGGCGGTCGTCGAAGATGCGGAACCACAGCCTCTGCAGGCAGGAGGGATGGTCACAACTTGGGTCGGCCCAGGGCTTCCAAAGCACACACTGCGCTCGGCGAGTATGCGAAGTATCGCAGAGTGATTCCACGACGTAGTTGATCTGGTTGATCGCGTCCGGTATTCCCGGCACACGATAAGCAGCAATGCGCTCGTGATACGAGTACTGCCACTTGCCTTCCTCTGGCGCGATCCAGTGGTCGTGAATACCGTCCACGACCTCCTGGCGGTAGACCTCGAGATCATCGAAGCCACCGGGCATGGCGCGGTGAATGCGCGGCTCAGCAAAGGGATCGGCGACGGCCAGAAAGAGCGAGACATCGCGGCTCTCGGGATCTCCAGGTTTGTCGTACTGGGTGGCAATACGAGCACCTCGCTCCCAGGTCTGCAGCACGGCCTGCTCCCATCCCTCGGCGAGATTCTGCGCGACAATGTGAACAACGGGCAAACTCAATTCCAAGATAACCAACACCTTCCAGCGATAAGCTAAGACGAAAAAAGGGCTATGCCCTCGAAAATTATTTTATCACATCTTAGTTTTCTATCCACAACAAAGCGCTTAGCACATACTTTACTTTTTAGATTTTTTTATATAGTATTCGACCAAGCAGAACTGCATTGAGAGGAGTCATCATGGACCCAATACCTGCTGACCTGGTAAGGCTGAGCAGACAGATGCCGGGAGCTGTGTTCTGCGCCAAACAACCGAATGGCGTCTACGTAGCCCCAGAGATTGACCAAGCAATGCGTCACCTGTCCCGTCTTGGACTTCACCAACTTTCTGGCAGCAACACGCCCAAAACAGCCTGGGGCAAGATCCTGCTTTGCTACCGCGGCTATGGTGGACCGCAATACACCACGGTAGTCGGCGCGAGAAGCTGGTATTTCTGTGCCCACGAGCCCAACCTTCGTCTCGATGTCGATTGCGAATTGCCCGGCCAGGGTACATCCCTCTGGGGACCTTTCATTATGGCCATCGCCAAAGTTCCCGAAGAGACTCCTGATTTCCTAGAGTTTGATCCGGATGGCCAGCACTTTACCAGGCTGGCCCACGAACACCTAATGCTATTGTGCTAACGCCAATAGTTCCGCCACCCGCCCTCTTCCCCCTGGATTGAGGGTTTTTCTTTACTTTCAGCTAGAGTTCGCGTATGTTTTAAGCATGGGACTTAAAATCGCAATTGTCGGGTTGCCAAACGTCGGCAAAAGCACATTATTTAACGCCTTAGTTAAAGGTTCAAAGGCAGAGGCAGCTAACTACCCTTTCTGCACCATTGAGCCTAATGTTGGAATTGTCGAAGTTCCCGATGAAAGATTGGCACCTCTGGCGGAAATTTCTAAATCAAAAAAAATAGTTCCAACGGCGGTTGAGTTTGTCGACGTTGCTGGTTTAGTTCGTGGCGCATCCAAGGGCGAAGGTCTTGGCAATCAATTCCTTTCGCATATTCGCGAATGTGACGCCATTGCCATGGTTGTGCGCTTTTTTCAAGACGAAAATGTGACTCATGTCAACGGGAAAATCAATCCAAAAGATGATATTGAAACTATTGAAACCGAACTCCAGCTCGCCGATATTGCAACAGTTGAAAAGCGTCAATACAATTTGGACCGCGATATCAAAGCCGGTTCAAAAGACGCCAAACTGGAAAAAGAGGCGCTAGATAAAATAATCAAGAAACTTTGTGACGGGAAAAACGCCCGCGAAGCTGACTTATCTGAAGATGAAATACGGCTAGTGAAGTCAATGGCGCTAATGACAATGAAGCCGGTATTGTACGTTGCCAACTGCTCTGAAGACCAGCTAAAACAGTTCTCCGTTAACAGCGATCAGTTATCAGAAAAACGGAAAACGGATGACGGAAAACAGATTACTTTTATTTATATTAGCGCAAAAATCGAATCAGAACTTAACGAATTGGATGAAGCCGAAAAGGCAGAATACCTTGAGAGTCTAGGGATCGAAGCTACTGGCATTAATCGCCTTATAAAAGAGGCCTATAAAGCGCTAAATTTAATAACATATTTCACCTCTGGCGAACCGGAAACCCGGGCTTGGACTGTTCGCAATGGTGCCAAAGCGCCAGAAGCTGCGGGCGTAATTCATACTGATTTTGAAAAAGGTTTTATTGCCGCCGAAGTTGTTTCTTGGCAAGATCTCTACGCCCAAGCAGGTTGGGCTGGTGCCCGCTCTCACGGCATGGTCCGAACCGAAGGCAAGAACTACATTTTCAAAGATGGAGATGTGACACTGTTTCGCTTTAATGTTTAGTTGACCTAATCTACCGCCCACCTTGACGGACAGGGCTTTTTTTGGTATTCTTTTGCCGAGCAATACACTCTGACAATTCTGAAGGAGCTCGAACATGACAACCATGGAGGTTGTTGGTCTGATTGTCCTGTCGTACATAGCCGGGAGCATGCCTTTCGGCTACTGGTTCGGCAAGATCATCAATGGCCCGGATTATGATATCCGCGATCATGGTTCCAACTCAATTGGTGCCACCAACGCCTTTCGGGTGTTGGGTTGGAGGATCGGGCTTCCGGTTTTCATCCTTGATGCTTTCAAGGGCTACGGCCCGGCGCTGCTTGGGATGAAGATGGTCAACCCAGCCTTTGGAGGAATCTGCCTTATCCTTGCTGGGATCGGCCATGCCTTTTCGCTCTACTTCTTCTGGAAGGAGGGCAAGTTTTCCGGAGGCAAGTCGGTGGCGACCTACTTTGGCGGGCTTTTGGCCCTCCAGCCAATAGTCGCCATGGTCGGCCTGGCAGTATTCATCGTCGTCGTCGCCAGCAGCCGCTACGTTTCACTGGGCTCAATGCTCGGCGTCGTTGGCGCACTGGTCTGTGGCTGCCTGATGCGTTTGGCAGCCCCGTGGATCGTCATCCTATCAGCCATGACGCTGATGATCATCGTCTTCCACCGCCGCAACATCGCCCGACTGATTGAAGGCTGCGAGAACAAGTTGGGGCAGAAAGCTGAGGAAACAGACTCAACCTCCAGCTTCCTGCTGCATGGCAAAGACTTCAGCCAATTCGACCTAACCCGCATCACCAAGGCATTCAAGATGCTAATAGACCGGGGTTGGGTTAGCGAACGTCAAGCTCGAAACCTGATCGTTAAGTCGCCGATACTGGAAGTCGGAGAGATAACCGGCATCGAGTATCCGGATGGCACCACAGGTCGAGTCCTGCTCGAAGCGCTACCGATGCTGGCAGATCAGATCAAGGACCCAGCTAACTTACCTGCACTCGAGACCCTGATGCCGTCGGGCGCCGTCCTAGCCAAACGTCGTGGGGCAAGCGTCTACACGCTAGGTGCCTTGACCTCAAGCTTCGGCCGGGGCGGACAGGACCTGCAAGATTGGTGCGATAAGCGACGCCTTGGGCTTACAGTCGACAACGGTGCAGGGGCCACCGCTGCTGCAACCGTCGAAGTCATGGAGGAGTTGCTGCCAGAATCTCTGCCGCTAACTGAATGCACTATCGCCATCGTTGGCGCCAGTGGCATCATTGGGCATATCCTCTGGCACTACTTCTGCCGCCGACAGGTCAAAGAACTGATCCTGGTCGGCCGCGACGAGCGAAAGATGGAAGACATGGCGGCGAAAGCTGCCGTCATCACCACTGATTTGGCCCGGGTTTCCGAGGCCGATGTAGTCATCTGCACCACCAGTGCTGCCGACTACATCTTCACCAAGGAAAACGCCAACCTCATCAAGCATGGGGCGGTAGTCATCGATGTCGCAATCCCATACGACTTCGACGATGCCATCCTGAAGACCCGACCCGACATCCAGCTTGCTCGCTCTGGCCTAATCCTCTTGCCCGGGGACTTCCAGTGCAACATGGACTTCGGCTTCGGCGAGATCGAAACCAAGTGGGGCATTAAGTATCTGGTCCCGGCCTGCCTGGCCCAGAGCCAGATTCTGGCCAAGACCCGCGAGTTCGGTTACGCGTCCCGCTTAGCCACCAGTGTTAGTGCCGACGCCATCGACTTCTACCGCAAATGGCTGCGGCTGCTGGGCATGAAGGTTATCGTCTCGAGAATTGCCGAACCTGTTGCTTATGGTTTGGCCAAGGGCCACTAGCTCGTGCCCGCAACGTCTCGCCGTCCTCGCCTTCGGGCTGGGGCGGTTTTTTATTTTGATAATTGAATTAAAAAAGCGCCCCAGAAACAGGACGCTGTACTCTTGTGGTAGCTCCGGCTCACGACCGGAGCAGTTTGCACCTGCCGCCCGCCAGTTCAATCAGCGGCGGGAGGAAGCGGTGAGCGCGCTCAATAGCCTTAGTAGCAACGATCACCACGTCGAGTGGTCCTTCCAGATTGACCTGAGCGGCCGCAATCTTCTTCGTGTACGACGGCGCCTTAGTGCCAGCATCAGACATGTCGAGAACCGGAAAGCGCGGGTCATCGAGCCCGGCCCCGAAAATGACGATGCTGAGGTTAGGGCCTTCGGCCATGAAGCTCCAACCAACCTCAGGCTCAAGCCTGTCGAGAAACAGGCAAAACGGCGCCAGATCTGGCAGCTTGGTGCATGTCCAGTCAGTCGGATACTTCTCCGGCGGCCAGACGGCTCGGATGATATCGCTCATGGCGCCACAGTCGTCAGGACGGTTGCCGATCCAGACTCCGGGTTCGAACCAACCTTCAGCATCGAGTAGACCGGCGCTGATCGGCGCGATGCAGTCACCATCATGCATACAGATCGCAGCCTGCCCAATTGTATGTTGGCGGTCGTAGTAGGCTGTCATCAAGCGGCAGGCCTTGTGCATCTGCTCCTTGTTGATAGTAAGGGTCGGTTGCCTCGCGGAATCGGACTCTTTCGGAAGCTTCATCGCTGCACCTCCTGCTGGGATGCCAAAAATATAGCAGGTTCGTTGACATTTGGGAAGGGTTTTGTTAAAGTGATTATACAAATTAATAAATCCAATTCCGCCCAAGGCGGACTTCGCCCACACTCATGGGAAAAACGAAGGCCATAAAGGAGAAATACATGAGAGAGTACGAGCTTACTTACCTAGTTTCTGATGATGTTGCAGAAGCAGATTTGAAAAAAATAACCGACAAAGTGAACGGTTTTATTGTCAGTGATGGCGGCAAAGTCACCAAAGAAGAATCTTGGGGACGACGCAAACTCGCCTACCCCATTTTGAAATTGAATTTTGCCACCTATATTACCGTTTGGTTCGAAACAGAAGCTACCAAACTTGCACAGCTAGATCACGAACTGCGAGTATTTCCACAAGTAATCCGCCACCTTACTACATTGAAAGTTGAAAAGAGCGAAGTTCTAAAAGTTACCAGAGAAGACGTCGTCGGCAGTTCAGCAGTTGAGGAAGTTTTGGGTGAGCGAAGCTTTGAAGTTGTTGAGGGCGAAACAGAAGGTTCAAAAGACTTAATGTCAGTCCGCGGCAAAGAAGACTCAACTACACTGACAGAAACACAGATTGACACTGACAAAACCGAAGAAGAAATCAGCAAAATCGAACCAGAACCAGAAAAAGAAGTTGAAGTTGTTGAAAAACCTGTAGCCGAAAAGAAAGCCACCAAACCTAAAAAAGCCGACAAACCAGTTGAATCCAAAGAAAACGAGGCCGACAGAATGAAGAAGCTAGACGATAAATTAGACGAACTTTTGAGCGACGATCTATAATAGTTACAAGTTTATCAAGTTTGTAAAGTTTATAAAGAACAAGGAGCATTATGTTTTCACTAAACAGAGCAATGATAATCGGTAACGCCACAAAAGATCCGGAAATGCGCTACACGCCAAACGGCCAGGCAGTAACATCATTTTCAGTCGCCACCAACCGTCGTTGGACAAATAAAGACAGTGGTGAAACCCAAGAGCAAGTCGAGTTTCACGAAGTAGTTGTTTGGGGCAAAATGGCAGAAAATGTTAGCCAGTTCGTAAAAAAAGGTGCGCCAGTTTACGTCGAAGGCCGATTACAAACCAGATCGTGGGAAGGCCAAGACGGAGCCAAGAGACAAAAAACTGAGATCGTCGCAGAAAATGTTATCGCTCTCGGCCGAAAAGGCGAAGGTGCACCATCAAGAGCAACCTCAACCGACGACAACCCAGTTGACGAAATCGCAAAGCCGGAGAAGAAATCAAACGATGAAACTCCAAAACAAGATGTAGAAGAAATTGATATAGACGAGATACCGTTTTAGGTCGAAAGTTCATCAAGTTACAAGTCTATCAAGTTATTCGTTATTCACTATTAGTTATTAACTTATCCGAAGGATACCATGCAAGAAGGATTCCACAACAAAAAGAAATGTTATTTCTGCAAAACTAAAATTGCTGAAATTGACTACAAAGATGTCTCGACTTTGTCGCGCTATCTTAATCGTTGGTCAAAAATTGACCCAGCTTCCCGTACCGGCGTTTGTGCTAAACATCAACGACAACTAGGAAGCGCAATCAAAAGAGCAAGACAAATCGCACTGTTACCATACGTCACTAGATAACTGCTAGCTACCAGCTATTAGCTTTTAGGATTTCCAGAAGCTAACAGCCATAAGCTAAAAGCTGAAAGCTATTTTATGTATTCTATCACCGATCTAAAAGTTGGAACCAAAGTTATAATCGATGGCGATCCCTACGCTATCACTTTTTCTCAACACTCAAAACAAGGTCGTTCTGGCGCCGTAATGCGAACAAAATTGAAGAATTTGATTACCGGCTCTACTATCGACAAAACTTTTCAGGGCTCGGAAAAAATTGAGCCGGCAGAACTTTCACACAAATCTGCTCAATTTTTATATTCCGATGGCGAAAATGCCTTCTTTATGGATAATGCAAATTACGAGCAATTTGAATTACCGGTTTCCCAGTTAGCTGACCAAATTGGATATTTAGTCGAAAACTCACCGGTCGAAATCCTTTATTTTAAAGAACAACCTATCAGTATTGAACTACCAATTAAAATGACTTTCGAGGTCACTGACGCGCCTCCAGGCGTTAAAGGCAACAGTGCTGGAACTGTGACCAAGCTGGTAACAATTAGTACGGCTGGCCAAGTTGCCGTCCCCCTCTTCATTAAACCCGGCGACAAAATTGTCATCGATACAAGAACGAACTCATATATTGAACGAGCGAATTAGTTTTTCAAATTACAAGTTACAAGTTCATCAAGTTTTGCGGATGTTTTATTAAACTTGCGACTTGACGCGCTTGCTACTTGCTACTAGTATTGTGTTATAATTTAGCCATGCTAATCGAAAAATCAAATTTAATTGGCTTGCCGGTTTTTGAACTAGAAAACCAAACCAGAATTGCAGAAGTGGTTGATTTTTTTATTGACGTCGACGAAATAAAAATTGAGGCAGCAATCGTCAAAACTAGTGGTTTAATTTCGCGCCAAAAATATATTTCAGCCAAAGAAATAATGGATATTTCCAAAGCAGCGCTCATAGCCGAGAACTCCGAGAGCTTAGTTGAGCCAAAAGAAATGATACGACTGCACAAAAAATCTAAAAAACGAGCAAAAATTGTCGGCGAAAAAGTCTACACCAAAAAAGGTGAATTTTTAGGCACGGTTTTTGACTACGTAATAGAAAACTCATCACTGGCAATCAGCCGACTCTATTTAAAAAAGCTCTTTGATCAGCGAATAATTCATGCGTCAGCAATTGTTAAAATAGAACAACACAAAATAACCGTTAAAGACAATTTCGAAATGGTTAAGCCAGAAGTTGTGCCAATGGGCGCAACCGAAATGGCGTAACCAAGCTGTCAGCTGACAGCTATTAGCTAATAGCTTCTCCAAATAAAAAAGGCGTTTCCCTCGTGGGATTCGCCGTGTTCTCATCATGTACTTGATCGCCTCGGCCCTACGAGGCCTTCGGCCAGATTCTCCGCCCAGCAAGATCCGTCACTTCGGTCATAGCGTCACGCCTGATGGCGAACGACACATCGGTACCATCAACCGACGCCGAGCAGACCAACCCGTGGCCGCTGGTGCCTGACAACGCGCCAGGACCCTTCTTGATGCTGCAGCTCCCGCTCTCAACCGTGATAGTGCGCCCCTCGACGTTGACCAGCCCGTCAGCCTTGCCCAGGTCGGGCTTGGCACCAGGCTGCAGATGTACGACAAACCCCTTAACATGACACAACTCGTATTCGCCCTTTTTGGCCATGGCCAGCGCCTCCCTCAGTAATAGCTTCAGATAATATATATCATAAAAATTCCTGAATAACAAAAAAATCCCCCGAAACTACTCGGAGGACATACTATTCTTGACCCTCCACTCGAGGGTCTTGCCTGCACCATACGGCACAACGCACTTATCTTGCCATTCACCCAGGCTGGAGTATTCGGGGTAACGCTCCGGCACAGTCCACTGCTGGCGGATGCAACGCACGAGCTGCCAGTCTTGCCAAACTGGCTTTAGGCCGAAGAACGACTCCGCGTTCTGGCGGATGAAGCGGTTAAACGACGCCTGCCAGGGGCCGTTCAGGTCTCCCGCTTTTTCGAATGCAGCAATCAGCACCGGATACAGCACCTCAGGCGACCAGTAGATCCCAGCCGATAGGCTCTCGACACGCTTACTGACGATGGTCTTGGCGACCGAATCGCTGCCGAGGGCAAAGCACGGTTCGGCCATCAGCATAGCCATACCCGCCCAGAAAGCGTCTGTCTTCGAGCCAAACGGCGGATGCATGTAGAGATCCGGGTTGACGATCCGACCGTCCTGGAGGTAATCTGCCTGGGTGTGCAAGGCATGCTGTGGGTTGACAGCCCCCAGAACCCTGTGGCCGTTGGCATGAAGCTCGCGCACCACGTCATAGTCGTAGCGATTAGTGACATGTGCTGACACAAACTTGCCAGCAGGGTATCTCTTCACCAGCTCGGCGAACTTCACTGTCGCCACTTCTGCCCCATCCGGGGATTCCACATGCGACATTACCGGAATCCCTTGGTCCTGAGCGTACTCCATGACGGCGCAGAACTCAGGCGCGTCGTAGTCATCGACCCCATGTACAGATCGGAAACCCGGGAAGATTTTGAGTGCGAATGGCCGAGCCCAAACCAACTCGTTATCAAACATCAGTCGGAGGTCGGCAAGCTTGGTAGCCGGGGTCAGGACAATAGCGACAAGTACCTGGGGCCATCCATCATGCACAGGGGTCTCGTCGATGATGTTCCGGACATGGAAGTAGAGACCTCGAGGGTCAGCAACTAACTCGATCGTGTTAGCGATGTCAATGACCCGGCTGAACAAGCCCAAACCACAGACATTAACCAGTGAGAAGAGAAACTGCTGGACGGGGTCAACTTCCTGAATCTCACGACAATGATCCCGTCGATGATACGGCGTTGGTTGGCCGTCAAGATGGCGGTGGATATCGAATCCCGCGAGGAACTCGATAGTATTAGGGTCAGTCGTTTTCAAGGTGCTCATATGAACCTCCAGCGGGAGTATCCAACAAATAGACTATACTATCTACAAAAATAAGATTCAACAAAAAATCCCCTCAGATTTCTCTTTGGGGATTCTTTGTTGAATTTATCTGTGCCTAATCTGTGTCAAAGATCTGTGGGCTTACATTCCCATCATGCTTGGGTCCATACCGCCTGGCATTGCTGGCTCTTTCTTTTCCGGTTTTTCGGCGACGGCAGCTTCCATGGTCAAAAACATGGCGGCAACCGATGCAGCGTTTTGCAAAGCCGAGCGAGTAACTTTTGCCGGGTCGATAATACCGAATTTGATCATGTCGCCATATTCATCCGTTGCGGCATTGTAGCCTTCTCCTGGTTCCATATTGCGAACCTTTTCAATTACCACACCACCGTCAACACCAGCGTTCTGAGCAATCATTCGCATTGGCTCTTCCAGTGACCGTTTAACAATTTCGGCACCCAATGCTTCATCGCCTTCGAGACGGAGCTCAAGAAGTGCAGGAATAACGTCAATTAATGCCGCGCCGCCGCCAGGAACAATTCCTTCTTCAATAGCCGCTTTGGTTGCCGCAACCGCGTCTTCGATTCTGTGTTTTCGTTCTTTGAGTTCAACTTCAGTGGCGGCTCCGACCTTAATCACACCAACGCCGCCGGCCAATTTGGCCATTCGTTCGACCAATTTTTCTTTATCGTAATCAGATTTTGTTGCTTCAATTTGATTCTTAATCGACTCAACCCTAGCCTTAATTTTTGTAGCCGCACCAAAGCCCCCAACAATGACTGTTTTATCTTTATCGGCCACAAGTTTTCTGGCGCTTCCCAACATTTCAGCGGTTTTTTCATCAATTTTCCCACCGGTTTGCTCAGTAATAACAGTCCCACCGGTTAAAACGGCAATATCTTCCAGCATTTCTTTGCGTCGATCACCAAAGCCTGGTGCCTTAACTGCCAAAACGCTAAACGAACCACGAAGCTTATTCAAAACAAGCGTTGTCATGGCTTCACCGTCGACATCTTCAGCGATAATCACCAATTCTTTGGTGCCAGCCTGCGCTAGTGATTCCAAAAGCGGCAAAATGTCCTGAATCGAGGAGATTTTTTTATCAGTTAAAAGAATTTTAGGGTTGGCATAAACTGCTTCCATCCGCGCCGTATCGGTGACCATGTAAGGCGAAATGTAGCCAGAGTCAAACTGCATGCCTTCAACAACTTCCTTTTCGAGGCCAAAAGTATTTGATTCTTCAACAGCAATAACGCCATTTTTACCAACTTCGTCCATAATTTCAGCAATTAAGTTGCCAACTTCGGTGTCAGCAGCAGAGATTGAAGCCACCTGAGCAATTTCTGATTTTCCAGCCACCTCTTTTGAGTTCTTTTTAATAGCGGCAACAGCAACTTCAGTCGCCTTCTCAATTCCATGACGAATGGCAATTGGATTAGCGCCGGCAGCAACGTTTTTCAACCCGGAGTTAATCATTGCCTGGGCTAAAATTGTTGCGGTAGTAGTTCCGTCCCCTGCCACATCATTAGTTTTCTGAGCAACTTCTTTAATTAACTGCGCGCCCATATCTTCAAATTTATCTTCCAAATCAATTTCTTTGGCAATTGTCACGCCATCATTGGTAATTGTCGGGCCACCGTATCCCCTGTCAAGTACAACATTGCGGCCTTTTGGTCCAACAGTCACTTTAACCGTATCAGCCAATTTATTAACTCCAATTTGCAAACTTTTTCTTGCTTCTTCACCAAATTTGATCATTTTGGACATATATGACTCCTTCGTTGTTAAAATTCTAAACTCTAATATCTAAATTCGAAACAATACCTAATTCTCAAATTTTTTAAACATTTGAACATTTGAAATTCTAATTTGTTTAGGATTTAGAATTTCGCATTTAGGGTTTCTTAGCATTTTTATAAAATGCCAAGTATTTCATCTTCTTTTACAACTTTGTAATCTTTTTTGTCGATTTTCACTTCCTCGCCAGCGTATTTTCCATACAAAACTTTATCCCCGACTTTGACAGAAAATTTATACTCTTTGCCCTCAACCAAACCTGACCCAATGGCGATAACTTTGCCTTCAGATCGCTCTTCCTTAGCACTTTCCGGCAAAATGATGCCAGATTTTGTAATTTCCTCCGCTTCCAATGGTTCAATTAGAACTTTGTTCCCAAGTGGCTTTAACATATAACTCCTAGGTTAATTTTTAATACTCTTGTCATTGCGAATAGGAACGATGCGGCAATCTCTATTTTTTGTCATTCCGGACTTGGGTCCCGAGAATCTATATTAATAATACCTGGATCCTGAATCAAGTTCAGGATGACAAATAAATCACTGAAACAAAAAAGGAGTTTCCTCCTCTACTTATACCCCCAGTTTTTCAAGTTGGCGGCTCGGAAGGGGGAACCGTGCCGCCATATCTAACGTACTAAACCGAGCTCAAAAAGTCAAGAATAGTCGCGACCCCATAACCGTAAGTCAGAGTCAGAGATATAAATTTCGGATGCAGAATCAAGCTCAGTAAGTCCATTAGTTATTTTACTCTTTTGCCACTTGGCTAGCTTAATTTCAACCAGGTCTCCCAACTTTCCGGCCAGTATCCACTCCCAAATTCGGCGAAAGAAGGCAAAAAACACTGGCTTTCCAATTGGAAAATGAGATTGAACAAATTCAAGTTGATCAGTGGATTTTGGCAGAAGTTGATATTTACGCATCCAAAAATTCTCCCGCATCAACCGCTCGTGTTCGCCTTCCCTGTCCCAAACCTTGACCATAAATCTGTGCGCTCTGGCATTTGCCTCGGTCTGCGGCAAAATAGCAAAATTTTCGGTTGTCACAAAATGATTAATGCAAAACTTGCCGGCGACATTTTTCTCAAATGGTTTTCGTCGGTGGCCAGTAAAACTGTTCCAAATAGTTGCAAAAAATCTAGCGGTGTAGAGTCGCTTTGTCCTGGCGACAATTAGTAAATCAATGTCAGACGAAGGCTTGGCCGCACCAAATGCCATTGAACCGGTCAAAATTACGGCTTTAGCAAAAGGCACCATCTGCAAAAGATAACCAAATCCAGCAAGTCTTCTTATTCTTTTTTTCAAAAAATTCACTTTGGCAAACATTAACTCACAAAGTAGCAGAAAATAGTTTGAAAAGCCACCATCAATGACATATGATA
>JBAXAF010000022.1:0-13408 GCA_037142675.1 Candidatus Berkelbacteria bacterium
AACACCATGTCAAAAATTGGGGCTAGTGTTGCGAAGGTCTTGAAAAGACTACAGACATATATTAAAAAGCGCCTGGCGTCTCAAGGACGCGCAGGCGCATTGGTCTTTGGTGCCGGTTGTGGCATCGGCGGGTTGAATGGTGCAGGTACGTGCATCACTGTGTCTGGGGCTTCCCATGGCATTTGGGGCAAGCCCGTCCCTCTCTCGATGATGATAACTTGCGGTTGACGCTGTTGGTCAGCCATTTGCCGCAGAGCATGCGCTTGTGACTGTTGGGGATACAGCACAGATTCGGTGTCAGTGCGGTAGAAGTTGATGTCCTCGTTCCAGCAGTAGTTGTAGAATAGCGCGATGACAACCACGGCCAGTGCTAGGATAATCAATCCGGTTGCGGGTTTCAGTTCCATGGCTCATCCTTTGCCTGAAGTTTGGTAAGCAAATGAAATTATATCATGCATTCTAATTTAAGGCAAGATAATCAATTGTGCTAATGTTGAGATTTTTTATCCTTTGTGCTAGTATTAAAGCAGTTTGAGAACAAACCTTTTTATGGATACACTTACAAAAATTTGGAACTACAAAGACTTACGCAACAAGGTTCTAACCGTGCTTGGTCTTTTGGTTTTGACCAGAGTTATTTCTCATATTCCGCTACCTGGCGTAAACCTAGAGCAGCTTCGTGCTTTTTTTGAACAGAACCAAATATTCGGACTTCTAAACATGTTCTCCGGTGGCACAATGAGCTCATTTTCCATAGCGCTAATGGGTGTTGGACCCTACATTACTTCATCCATTGTCTTCCAGCTTTTGGTTATGATTGTCCCTCGGCTTGAAGAATTGCAGAAAGAGGGCGAGTCTGGCAGAAATAAAATTAATCAGTGGACCAGGCTTCTTACAGTTCCTTTGGCAATTGTGCAGGGGTATTCAATGTTGTTCCTTCTGCGAAGCCAAGGCATTATTCCAACATGGACCATTTATCAGCTAATTATTATGCTGATTTCTATTACCGCCGGTACACTGGTGCTTATGTGGATCGGTGAAATTATTACACAAAAAGGTATTGGAAACGGATTATCACTTATAATTTCAATTGGAATTTTGGCTGGACTACCGAAATCAATCAGAAATACCGCTTCCTTAATCTCGGTCGCAGACACAACTAAAATAATTGAAATGGTTATTTTCGCCCTAATTGGCATTGCCATTGTTGGTGTTATTGTCCTAATTACCGAAGGCCAGCGCAACATACCGGTTTCCTATGCCAGAAAATCCCGCAACGCCAGTTCGTATTCCAGCATCAATTCGTTTTTGCCGATTAAGGTAAATACTGCCGGTGTTATCCCAATTATTTTTGCTATGAGTTTAATGATTATTCCAGGTGTAGTTGCTCGGTTTTTCGTCAATGCCTCTACTCCATGGATTGCCAGCTTTGCCACAACAACCGAGAACTTATTTAAAAATAATTTATTCTATGGCGGGTTATACTTTATACTTGTTGTTGCCTTTACTTACTTCTACACCTCGGTTGTTTTTAAGCCTGAACAAATAGCCGAAAACCTGCAGAAGCAAGGCGGGTTTATTCCAGGCATTCGCCCAGGCACAGAAACAACTCATTTTCTTGGAAATATTATCGTTCGTATCACTCTTACGTCCTCGGTTTTCTTGGGTCTAATCGCTGTTTTGCCATATATTATGCAGGCAGTAACAAAAATAGATACTCTAGTTATTGGTGGTACCGGCATTCTAATTGTGGTATCAGTGGTGATTGAAACTATGAACCAAATGCAAGCGCAACTTTCAATGCATACGTACGAGAACTACTAAGACAATAGTTCGTAAAGTTTATAAAGTTCATAAAGTGAAAAGTTAATGGAGGATTCTAGGAAAATGGAAAAACCAGAAGTTGTAATTTTGCTGGGCGGTCCTGCATCGGGCAAGGGAACTCAGGCTAAAGTTTTAGCTAAGCGAATTGGCTACACATATTTTGGTACCGGAGATTTAATGCGGGCCGAAGTTGAAAAAGGAAGCGATTTGGGTAACACCATGGCCGATTTAATGAACCGCGGTGAACTCGTGCCCGACAAATTAACAATTCCGATTGTTATTAACAAACTAAAAGAACTTAGTGGCACAAATATTGTCCTGGATGGTTTTCCTCGAAATTTAGATCAGGCTGAAATTTTGCAGGATGTATTTCCAAGTGAAAAATTTTTAGTGTTAAATATCGATGTATCGGCCGATGAGCTATTAAAACGAATGTCGTCTCGTCGGATTTGTGAAAAGTGCGGTAATATAATTACAGCAAAGAATGATGAAACAGTTTGCGAAAAATGTGGCGGTAACTTAATACAACGCGAAGATGATAAACCCGAGGTTCTTGCCAAACGAATTCAGTCCTACGAAGATCAGACCAAACCAATAATCGCGTACTACCGCGAAAAGGGATTAGTTAGAGACATTGACGGTCAACCACCAATTCCTGATGTTACAGAAGAAATTAACAAGGTACTATAATGCAACGCAAATTACTCCCTGAACAACTCGCTGATTTTAGACAGTCGGGTGTTATTTTGGCAACTGCACTGGCCGAAGTTACATCTTTTGTAAAACCCGGGATTACCACCGCTCATTTGGATGAAATAGCTGAAAGCAGCATTCGTCGTCAGGGGGCGCAGCCATCATTCAAAAACTATAAAACCGGTGACGCACCAAGGTACCCGGCATCACTATGTGTTTCGATTAATGATGAGCTAGTTCATGGTATCCCTAGCGATAAAAAATTTCTAAAAGATGGTGACATAGTCTCCTTAGATTTGGGGGCCAATTATCGTGGCACCTTTACCGACATGGCGGTGACAGTTGCTGTGGGAAAAATATCCGCTGAGGATAAAAAACTTATTGATGTGACAAAAAATTCACTAGACGGGGCAATTAAATTCGTAAAACCAGGTATTACTACTGGCGACCTTGGGAGTATGATTGATGAATACGTTAAAAGGAATAATATGCTGGTGATTAGAGATTTTGTTGGTCACGGAATTGGTTTGGTACCACATGATGAGCCGCAAGTGCCGAATTTTGGCGAACCAGGTCGTGGTACGGTTTTGGAAGAGGGGATGGCAATAGCGATTGAGCCGATGGTAACAACAAAAGATATTGATGTTAAAATTGCTAAAGACGGCTGGACTGTTCGCATGGCCAAAGGTCAGCACTCAGCTCATTTCGAGCATACTATTTTAATTACCAAAACAGGTGCGGAAATAATCACTAAGTTATAAAGGGACAGGAGCTTAATTTGCGAAGGCAGCTCCCTATCCCTTAAACCCAACCCTTGCCACGCCAAACAATGAATCTTTGCCGGAGCAGACACTCCAATATTTGGTCGCAAGCTCCCGCAGTATCGGGCTCTACTCTGCGGCAAAGCAATTAAGAATTTAAAAGGAGAAAATATGATTGAAGAAATTCAAAAGGAATTAGAAAGTTACAATGGAAGCTGGAAAGACAAAAATAGTTTCTGGGAATTTAGTTCAGTAATCGCCGAGCGTAAAGCCTTTTTGTCATCAAAAAAACTTACCTACTCTGCGCGGGTAAAAATTGTTGATGATGAAAAGGTTGTCCATTTTTCTGAAATGCTAATCGAGGTCGGCTCCGGGTTGTCATCTGGTGGGTTTGATTCTGACGGCGGCATGTCGACTGGCTTTGGTTTTAAAACCGAAAGCTACAATACAATGAATGGTGGTCGCGAAGGCAACATCGAAGAACAATCAAATTTGTTCGGTAAAAAGTTTGAATACAAATTTGATTACAAGGAAATTCGAAATAAAATTGAAGAAGTCGTAAAGAGCACTGGGTACAAATTAGAATATCAAGTTTTGCCAGTAAAATAGTTTAGAATAGATTCTAATTTTTGGGAGGAAATTATGAAAAAGATTCTTATTGTTCTTGCTTGCGTCGTTGTCTTATTGGTTTTGGTGGCTGGTTATTTTGGATTTATTCCAGGTGTATCTGACGCTATGGGAGCAAACAAGGCGCGGGATTTAGGTGTAAAATACACCGACTCAGACTTGCAAAAAGGCCGCGAGCTAACCGGTATCGATTTGCAGAATTTGTCTGGTGATGCGAAAACTTTGGAATTCTCTGGCGGCAAAAGTATTGCTGGCGAATATACTAGCTCAGTTATCACCGCCATGATATCCAATGCCAAGTATAAATACTACCCGCTGTCCAACACCCAAATAAAGATAAATCCCGATGGGACTTTGGAGGCTGCAGGAAACTTTGACATCGATAAGGCGCTGAAATGGTCAGCCGACTTAGGTGGCGACACCAGTTTCTCCCGAGAGGTGGTAAATTACACTAGCTATGTTTCGAACAATCCAAGTTTTTATCTTAAAGGCAAAATGTCGGTAGTGAATAATCAAATTGATTTGAATATTTCCAGTGCGCAAATTTCTCGCTTTACGGCACCGGCATCAGTTATCAGTAAATATCAAGGTGATTTGGCCAATTTTGTAGAGCAAAAAATTGCATCGGTCCCTGGCATGAATGTTAAAACGGCCGATTTCTCAACCGGCGTACTAAAGCTTGACGCAACCTACCCGGCAGTGGAAAAGAGCTTAAAGTAATAAATCAATTTGATATAAATAAAATAGTAGCTTTGCCGTAGAATAGAGCCCGATACTGCAGGAGTGAAACGACTAAATATTGGAGTGTCTGTTCCGGCAAAGGTTCAATATGTAACGTGGCGAGGGTTGGGTTTAAGGGATAGGGAGCTGCCTTCGTAAATTAAGCTCCTGTCCCTTTGTAAAAAATATTAAAAATAATGATACATGAAAAATATTGCACAAACTGAAATTTTTGACGCGGAACCAGTTCAGGTATATGGCGTTTTTATGAATGCGCAATCGCACGCAGCTTTCACTAATGCGGCCGCCAGAATTGATGATAAGGTCGGTGGCGAATTTGAAGTTTGGGATGGCTATGCGACAGGAAAAAATCTCGAGTTAATTCCAAACAAAAAAATAGTCCAAAGTTGGCGAGCTTCCGATTGGCCAGAAGGGATTGAATCAACTATTACCATAGAACTATCGGTCGATAATGGCAAAACTAAAATGGAATTTACCCAAACCGGAATTCCAGACGAATTTGCCGCAGACTTTGAGCAAGGCTGGACCGACTACTATTGGCAGCCAATGAAAGAATATTTAGAGAAATGAAAAACCGCGGTTTCCCGCGGCCGTGAGTACTATTATTCTCGTGCTCCCTTCTCGAGCAAGAGTTTTTCGATCTCGTCCATGTTGTGTTGTCTGGCCCGTTTCAGTGGGCGAACTTTGCGGTCGCCCGGCAAGTTGACGTCGGCGCCTGACTCAATTAGCAGTCTCGCTAGTTCCTGGTGGTCGCAATCAATGGCCCAAATTAACGGGGTGTTGCCGTCGGTTCGAACGTTGATATTGGCACCATGGCTCAGTAGCAACTGAGCTTTTTCGCAGTCCCCATTGTAAGCAACTTCCATCAGTGGGCCTGGTTCACCAGCCGTTAGCCGGCAGTCCGGCTCGGCGCCATGATCTAGCAACGCTTTGACTGTTTCGCTGCTGGAGTAGGCGCAGGCAAATGACAAGGCCAAAGGATGATTGGCGTGAACCGGCAGGTCGCTATTCCTCGGGTCCCTGGCATTCGCAAGTTCAGGGTCAGTGGATAGCCAGGAGGAGATGTAGGCAATGTCATTCGAGCTAATGGCGTCGAAAAATGACGTTGTTTGTCCGTCTGCCCGCTGGCGAAGCGTAATGGGCGAAGTAATCGCCATTGTCTGCTCGCCGAGTTTGGTGGTGGCCACCACGCGCACTACATAGCGGTTGGTTGTTCCTACTGCAACGTCGCGGTCAGTCCATCCCGGCTCCCCATCTTCTGTGCCAAGCCCATAGACACCCCGCTCGGTCAGACTGCCGCCAAAGCGCTGGCGGGTAATCTCAGCTCCGTTTCGGTAGACGATAATGCTGATGTCGCGGCCGGTTAGCCAAAACTGTGCAGTGATAGTCGGCGAGTCGACACCAATTGGATCGAGAGCCGGGATCTGCCCGCCGTCGCGGTAGAAGTCGCTGAATCCCGTGCTTCCACCAGTAGCGCAGGTTTTGCCCTCTGAAATTGCCCGGAGAATAGAGCTCTGGCTGAAATCATCGGCATAAACCCAGGTTACTCGGCTCAGCGGGTCAAGGACAGCGTCGGGGATTGCTGAGGCGGTCGTGCCGTGGTAGTCGGACCCAGCAGTTACGAATACAGCTAGGCCCAATTGCACAAGGCGCAGATACCAGTTGACGCATTCATCGTCCTGACCTGGGCCAAGAACATTGAGCTGCTCGACGGCTAGGATTCCCCTGCAGTGGTTTTTGTCGAAGCGGTTATCTTTTCGAAGGATTGAACCGCCAATGGCTAGCTGCGTCGGATGAGCCGCGACCGGTAGCATTCCCAGGGCCAGAACTTCGTCAATCAGTTTTTGCTGACAGTCGAATTTCTCAACCAACGGGTTGCCACCACAGTCAGGGTTCTTGTCGTAGAAGTTGGCGAGACGATAGAAATCGTTGGGCAATTCGCCTATAGCCAGCATGTTTGCGTCGGCAACTGTGCTGGGTTCGGGATGCCACTTTGACCCCAGCTCGAGTCCCGCCATGGCAATAAAATGGCCGGGCACACTGGTGTCAGTGATCGTCTTTGCATAGCTGGCGTAGTCGCGCAGGGCGTCAAAATGCTCAGTATCAACCCAGGCACAGCGTCCGTCGGGACGTAATTTGCTCAGTGATGTGCGAATAATCCCGGCCAATGCGGCAGCGATCTTTCCACCATCAGACAGGGGTGTGTGGGTGTGAATTAGCACCGGATACCACTCACCGGCAAGGCACGGAACAGTGGCGTAGATGACGAAGGCAACTACGAGCAAAATCGACAGCAGTCGTTTCACAATGTCACCTCAGGTTGGGTAGGTACAAGATCGCCTTAATAATACTACTCTGCGAGGCAGATATCAATTAATAACGGTTGTTTTTCATACACAAATAGAGTACATTTTAGATACTAATAAAGGTAAAAAATTTATGTCAATCGAAAACGAGGTATCCTATACAATAAAAAATCTACCGGCTGATATTTCAAAATATCCGAAAAAAGAAATTGAGCAAGGTTATTTTTCTGATCTACCAGAGCCGTTGCGAATTCGTAACGAAGGTGGCTTATTAAAGATTACCAAGAAGGTTCCAATAAATCCCACTGATCTAAGCAGGGTCGAAGAAACAGAGGTTGTAATCAAAAAAGAAGAATTTGATCTTTTGTGGCCACTTCGAGCCAAAACAATTACTAAAACTCGAATATACTATCCTCTGGAAAATAACTTATTTGCAGAAATTGATTTCTATCATGGTCCGCTTGAAGGTTTTGTTTCGGTGGAGGTTGAATTTCCGAACAACGAATTGCGCGCCAATTTCCAGCCACCGGATTGGTTTGATAAAGACATTTCCACGGAAATATGGGCGACAAATTCAGTTTTAGCCGACATGAATTTAGCAGATGTTAATAAAAAATTGATTTAGGTGATAATAAGATCGAAATAATTAATGTGAATAGTGATAATTAACTAACTTTGGGAGGAGTTATGGAAAGTAAAAGAAAGCTTGGAGTCCTAGAAATTGTCTTGTTGATTTTGGCCTTGATTACGCTGATTCTAGTTGTAATTAAAATTGGCTTTGCGCTCTGGTTTTGGATTTTTCTAGTTTTGTGGGCCGTTCTTTTATTGCTCTACTTTTTTACCAAGGTTTTCCTGAAATTTATTTGGCTTTTTTGGATACTATTTATTATTTGGATTGTCTTGCCGATAGTTTTAGTATTTTCAGGCGTTATTACAACTTCGAAAACTTCTAGTACCTCTTCTGCTGGCGGTTTGGTTTCTTGCACTTCAACATCATCTGACTCTCCGGTTACAATTTTGGGTTACAAGTTCGCAATGTTTGCCCAGCCTGTCGATTACTCTGGAACCGCAGATGACGGAACGCGAACTTTCTCTATTAAAAGCTTGGATGCCAAAACCGGTGAAGATGTTTTCTTCCATATTGAAAAATCTGACGGCGGGTTTATCACTGGGGCCAAGGGTTTAATTGAGGTTTGTAACTCAGATAACAAAACACAAAAATATTCAACGACGGCAGATTCAACTACAACCGGTGCTAGCAGCAGCGCTGAGGGATCAACGTATTACATGCATGGCAATCGCAAAGTTAAAGAACCAGGAACTTATAGAGTCGATGGCTATGCCAATGTTGACGGCAACTGGAAACTCGTTGGCCGAATAAGTGATATTAATATTACCGAATAATTGACCTAATAAAAAAACGCTTGGCATCGGAAGATGCACAAGCGTCGGTACTAGCAGTTGTGACTACTCATTCCAGCGAGTAACCAGCTCGTTGGTGCGAGCCGCGTAATTCGGCCGGCGCGGGAAGCTGCGATCGTTGGCGAACGCCTCGACTTCGCGGCCGAGGCGCGACCACGACTGTTTCATCAGCCGGTAGCGGTCACGCGCTTTCTGGAAGGCTTCCGGATACTCGGTGGGCTTGATCATCCCATACCGCTGGTCACCGAAGAATTCCAACGCACCGTCATCACCCAGTTCGATCATCCATGCTTGCAGCGGGCTGTCGGGGGCGGGACCCAGAATGAACTGGTCCCGTTGGAAGCTGGCGCCGGTGACCCTCGTGACGCTGGCCCGAATCAGCTCGAGCAAGTCCTCAATGTGGGGCTTGTGCGGATTGACAACGATGATCATCCGGCCTTCGAGTTCGATCTGGCACTCGTCGAGGCGCGGCTTGGCTTCGCCGCTATACCTAACGTAACGGATGGCCCCGGGATACGCTGCGCCAAATGTGGCGCAGTGGGGGACACGGTGCAGCTGACCCATCAGCAGGCGCACCTGCGGGCTGAGTCCTCGCAGCATCTTAGGACTCGCAACAAAGGTGAAAGCGTCTCTAACTCCGCAACACATGGTTAACTCCTGTTGTGCTTTTTTGATGCGACGAAACATAATATATCACGATATTCAATATTGTGCAAGTGACTGAGAATCAAAAATTTAGAGTATAATGAACTCATGCCAGATAAATTTAAAGCACTGTGGGTTTCACATTCGTCAATTAACGATTTTTTGACCTGCCCGCGACTCTACTATCTTAATAATATCTATAAAAACCCGGAAACCGGGCGTAAAATTTCTATTACCAATCCGCATTTATCGCTCGGTAGTGCTGTTCATGATGTCCTGGAATCATTGTCGGAGCTGCCAGTAGAAAAACGCTTTGATATTCCGCTAAAGATTTTGTTTGAGGCCAAATGGCGAAAAGTTACCGGCAAGCTTGGAGGTTTTAAAGACGAAATAGAAGAAATGAGATTTAAAGACAGGGGACTGACAATGCTCTCCCGTGTTGAGAGTAACCCAGGGCCGCTTTTAGAGCGTGCGATAAAGATTAAACAAGATTTGCCTTGGTATTGGCTGTCAGAAGAAAAAAATATTATTCTTTGTGGCAAAATTGACTGGATTAAATATAGCGCTACTGACGATACGGTAGAAATAATTGATTTTAAAACCGGTAAAAATGATGAGGCAGAAAATTCTCTTCAGCTATCGATCTACCGCTTGCTTTTAGAGAATTGTCAAAAACGACAAGTAAAGAAAGCCAGTTATTGGTATTTGGACAAGGGAGAGTTAATTGATTTTGAATTGCCAGCATCAAAAGAATCTTATAGTAAAGTGATTGAAGTTGCGTTGAAAATGAAAGAAGCCAGAAAAAATAACGACTTTGTTTGTGAAAAACACGGCTGTTACGCCTGCGAAGCAATGGAGAAAATTGTTTCTGGCCAAGCAGAATTTGTCGGTGTCGGTGGGTATAATAAAGAAGTATATATTGTCTAAATTAATTTGTTAGATATTTTTTCTGTCATAATAGAACTATGGATCAAGCCAAAGCGCTAGAAATTTTAAAAACCGGCGCCAACGTTTTTTTAACTGGTGAGCCCGGCAGCGGCAAAACATATACCATTAATAAGTATGTGGAGTATTTGCGTTCTCATGGGATAGAACCAGCTATTACAGCATCAACGGGAATTGCAGCGACTCATATTGGCGGCATGACAATTCACTCTTGGTCAGGGATAGGAATTAGAAATAAATTAGCAGGGCATGACTTGCGCAACATTTCTACTAATAATTACGTTTTAAAACGCATAGCCAAGGCCACGGCATTAATCATTGACGAGATTTCAATGTTGCCGCCAGGGACCATGCAGATGATTGATTCAATCGTCAGAGAAGTAAAGAAAAGTTCACTACCTTTTGGTGGCATTCAGGTTGTAGTTGTTGGAGATTTTTTTCAATTACCGCCGGTGGTGAAAAACATCTCAATTAGAGATGATTTTCAAGAAGAGTTATTCACAGAAGAGCCAATGCGTTTTGCCTATGATTCGCCGACCTGGCAACAGTCCGAGTTTGTTACTTGCTATATTACTGAACAATATCGCCAGGATGACAGTGATCTTCTTTCAGTTCTGTCAAAAATTCGCTCCAATACTTGTGATCCTTCGGCGATGCAATTAATTGCCGACAGAAAAATTGATGTTTTAGCTGCTCCAATGTTGGCGCCAAAGCTCTATTCGCACAATTTAGATGTTGATGCCGTGAACAAACGCATGTTAGCCCAAATAGCCGGTGAGGAGAAGTATTATGATATGAAAACAAAAGGCCACGAAGCATTAATACAAGTGATGAAAAAAGGGTGTTTGTCACCGGAAAAACTGTATTTAAAGGTTGGCGCCGCTGTAATGTTTACTAAAAATAATCAAAAAGAGGGTTATGTAAATGGCACGCTGGGAGTAATTGATAGTTTTAACGATACGAGCGGCATGCCAATTGTTCGAATTCGCAGTGGAAAGAAAATTGAAGTTGCACCAGCCGAGTGGGTGGTTGAGGAAGACGGGAAAATTAAAGGCCGGTTAAATCAGCTGCCTTTGCGACTAGCTTGGGCGATAACTGTTCACAAAAGTCAGGGGATTAGCTTGGACGAAGCGGTGATTGATTTATCAAAAGTTTTTGAATATGGCCAGGGCTATGTGGCGCTGTCACGAGTTAGACGTTTTTCAGGTATTTATCTTTTGGGCTGGAACGAAACCGCATTTAAAGTTGACCCCGAAGTACTAAAAAATGATGCTCTGCTTCGAAAAGAATCAGTTCAGGCCGAAAAAGTATATTCCAGGATCCCTAGCGCTGAATTAAAAGAAATGACAGATGACTTTGTTATTCAGTCCGGCGGGCAAATTAACCCTGCTGATGTTGCAGTAAAAAGCAAAAAAAAGTTGAGTACTAACGACGAAACTCTGGCACTTTGGAAAAGTGGCAAAGACCTGTCTGAAATTAGCGCCACCAGGAAGTTAAGCCACAAAACGATCCTGGGGCACATGGAAACACTGATTAAAGAGGGGAGGATAAAACGGGAGGAACTGGTACGTATAATTTCGACTGAATTCTTTTCCGCCGTGCCGATTATCCACGGAGTGTTTCGGAGCTTAGAAACAGATAAGCTAACTCCAGTTTATAGATTTTTTGATGGCAAATATTCATATGACGACATCAGACTAGCTCGAATGATGATGAAAACTGCCAAGGAGGCTAAATGAAAACAGCAAGTTGCGATCAATGCGGAGACTGCTGTTCGCTTTTTTATATCAATCTGAACGAAATTGAGTACAAGTCTAATAAATACCAAACAATATTTAGCGATTTTGATGCGATTGAAAGCTTTGATGATGCAGTTTCCTGTGGAGCAAATTTTTTAGCAAAAAACGAAAATGGCAGTTGTGTATATTTAGAAAATAAATCATGCAGTATTCACAAGAGTAGGCCCGAGGTTTGCAGGGCATTTTTTTGTAAATCTAGCGATGAAGAATTCTCGGCAATGCGCAAAATAATTACTGACAATAAGGGCTGAGCATGCATACAAGTTTTTCTAAAGGCACGACAATTTGGATTAAATTCAAAACCGGAGAAACTACAACCGGCAAGTTTGCCGATCACAAAAGCGGCAAAGTTTTACTCGAAGATGGCAGAATTATCAACATTCGGGATGTGCAGTCAATGTCAATTCGTAAATTGAAGTAAAAAATAGGACCGCCACTTCGGCGATCCACTGGTTTCAGTTGTTGCGGCTGTGCTAGTCAAACAGGCCCTTCTCATCCTCATCATCAGCGCCATGACCCGGCGTGTCGAGGTGAATGATGCAAGGCAGGTCATTGCCCTCGTCATCTTTCTCTTCGGGGTCGTCCCACGTCCAGCACCTGATCTCACAGAACTCGTGGATTAGGCGGACCAGTTCACTCTTTATGTCTGGAGCGATGTTCCAGAGTGATCCAGTGGGAACGGAACGACTAATACTCGAAAGTATCGTCTCAACCGTCACGGCACTGCCATAAATCAGATCATCTCCGGCCTGGTCGTAAGTCAGAGCCTTACGATACTCCTTGGTCCACTCGGGTTCATCTGGTAATGTCCAACAGTTGTAATACCCAACCACGTTCTTATGGTCGGCAACCCGTGCCAGTTTCATCCCGTGGTCGATTCTCTTGTAGCCAAATCCTTCTATTCCCTTAAGCATCGCTCTTGCTCGTTGAGTTGCAGTCTTTGGGTTGCTGGCTGCAACCCTGCAAATTGCGATGCGAAAGTCCGATCGATTCTCGAACCAGACGTGGTATATGTTAATCAATAGAGGCCTCCAATCACGGAGTTGATACCTAATATATATCATTTTGAAACAAATAAAAAAAGACGCTCGGCACGATACTCAGTGCGCGAGCGCTGGGACTTAGCCCGAAAGCTTGGCGACGTATTCAACCCACTCGAACCAGGATTCCTCAACTTCGCCTGTGGTCATCCCTGCATCAAGCAGCTTCTGGCAGGCATCAATCAATGCCAGTGTAGCAGATCCGCAGATAGCAGCCGTGGCGCCACAGCCCTGGTCCTTGAACTCGAATTGGTGAAATTCAGTCACGAACAAGCTGGCTCCGCGAAAGATGATGGCCTGACCTTTCCGGTACATCTTCATTCGCAGTTCGACTGGAGCTTCGTGTATCAAGCTACTGAGCAGTAAGAACAACGGCTCGATTTCTTCTGAAATCAACTGCTCAGTTTCGGACAACCGGGCCTGCTCTTCTGCTTGGATCCGATCGTACAGGTCGTGGAGTTTGTCGTAATTAATCATTTTTGCACCCCCTTTCGCTGACGAGCTGGTGCACACAATTATTTATATCACAAAAAGTCCGTATGGTCAATAAAAATGTTATGTTTCAATACCTTTGCAACACTTTTAAGTATTGGAAGGTATTATGA
>JBAXAF010000023.1:0-11992 GCA_037142675.1 Candidatus Berkelbacteria bacterium
TGGTCGCCCAAATGATAGTTGTTTTGAACACTTTTTAAGCTGGATTGATCAGATAATGCGGACCTACAACCGGAAGGATCAATAATGCTATTCGATGCTCAACGACTTCATTTTCAAGGCTTTCATAATACTATGCAGCTTTACGTACGACGGGTTTCCAAGCCCTCGCTCTATTCTTGCATAGTAATTGACGTCCATGTCAGCTTTCTTGGCAACTTCAACTTGAGTAAGCTTCGCTTCTTCGCGTGCTTCCCTGAGCTTTTCTCCCAGCCCTTTGCAAATTGTTTCGCCTTTGGTTGACATATATGGATAATAGCAAAATTACTCGGGAAAATCCAGAGTAATTTGCTTAGTTGTTGATAACAAGGCAACTTCTTACTCAGAGTCCTTTTCGTTCGGAAGTGGTTCGCCTGTTTCCAGAACATGCAGAAGTTGTTTTAGCCATTCTTCTTTGCCCAGTTTATCCATCAGCTTAATATTGGCTTTTACCCACGACTCTTTCGTTGCCAGAGGCTCATGCTCCCCCATTAGATTAGGTGAAATGCTGATTGCATAGAATGGATTGATGAGCAGGTCTTCAATATAAGGTTCTTTCATAATTAATTCCTTTTAATCCTGTTATAAATATTTGGCTTGATACGCCGATTATAACACAACAAACTGATTCATATAAATAAATCAACGGCCCAATTCAATTAAAATAATTTAAGGAGAAATATGATTTCACACGCTCAATCATTCAAACAATTATTAAAAAGAAGAGACGACGCGATCAATGCCAAAAAAGCATCGGAATCGCAATCAATTGATCTGTACAACGAAAATACTTTTTACAATGCACTTACAAAAGACATGCTATCTGCAAAAAAAGAGGTTATAATTTATAGCCCTTTTGTCTCGAAATTTAGAACGGATTTTCTGAAACCGACAATTGAGAAGCTAATCGACCGGAACATAGACATCTTTATCTTTACGCGACCGATTGAAGAGTACGATCCTACTATGCAACCCCAGATCAAATGCGCGCTAAAACGTCTTGAAGAGCTGGGTGTCTGCATTTTCTATCCAGGAAGATACATTCATCAAAAGGTAGCTATCGTGGACAGAGAAGTCCTATGGGAGGGCAATCTGAATATTTTGTCGCACCGAGCCAGCAATGAAATGATGAGAAGAACTGCTAACGGAGAATCTGCAACGCAGGTTATGCAATATATCGGTCTGAATGATCAAATTGCAACCGCTTATAAGCTAAAATATGAAAAACTGTATATGGGGTTGGTAAATACTTCTAGACAAAACTTTAAGCAGAAAATTAAGATATTTTTGCTGGGGATGACAATTCCGATAATTGTTTGGTTGATTGTCGGCTTAGTAAATTTAAGACCAGTACAAATATATACTTCACTAGCAAATTCGATCATCGCATCTTTGCAGCATTAGAACTCTTCCTCTTTCAATCTTTCGAACCTTATTTTAGAGAAATACTTCTGGCAATCTTTGTTATTGCATCTTGCGAAACAGCTTTTTTCGTCAGAAATCAAAATCGACGAGATAATTCCCGTTCGTGCAACTACTTCACCACATTTATCACAAACCTTGTACTTCATAAAACTTTTTCTCGCTCGGTCACATACAGCTTCACAAAGCCATAATCCATATCAGAATTTTGTTTTTCTTTGTAATAGATCTCAAGATATGTTATTTCCATCAATTCCGGACAAAATGCATAGATTATTCGGATTCCGCTTCTAACCCCTTTGCCTTTGAGAGATTTGCAGGCAAATTTTTTTATCTTGAAAACTTGGATTTTTTCTTTATCAAATCCTGGAATTAGCTCGGTCGAATTATTGTCAAGATTATGCAAATGAAAAAGCTCAATCGCAGCTTTTTCGGCAATCCTTAAATCATCTTCAAGAGTTCTATATTTCTTGAGAAGTTTGCCGAGTTGCTTTTCGAATTTGTCATGCCTACTATACCTTAACATCGTAGTCCCTAACAGAAGTTTCCGGAGTGCGGTAAAAAACAGTCTCATATGGAATCTCTTTGCCTTCCGGTGTAACAATCCACGGCACATCCTTATGAGAAAAGTCTGATAGTTCCTTAGCTGTTTTGCCGCTTAGTCGTTCAATTTCCTCATCGATATGGTTGAGCTCCTGGCCAGTCAACACGGAGAGATCGGGACTTGTGACAGGAATATATTTTGTCTGTTCTTTGTTGAAAAACTTTGTTTTTACCTCTTCGATTTGCCCATCATTGACCATTTCTTTCACAACCGCAGCAAATTCAACTGGCGTTGGCCCGTAGTGGTTTCTAATATACCTTGCGCCTATTAGCTGTTCTTCAAATTTTTCATAGTAATCAAAATCGCAAAAGTATAAGATTTTATAGAGTACTGTTTGCCCTATATTCGGAAGAGCTCCAATTTTCTGAGTAATATAAAGTAAAACATTCTTAAACTTTTCAACATTCTCGGCCGGTATACTGATTCTCTCAACTACTTCTTGTGGTTTGCTCAAACATTTTTCTAGAATAATTTCTTTCGTTTCACGTTCGCCTAAAACTTCTTCAATACTGACCCCGAGAACTTCAGCTAATTTTCTGACTTCAGAAATTGTCATTTCTTTTTCGCCAGCAATAATTTTCGCAGCAGTTGGACGAGATACACAAAAAATATCCGCTAATTTTTCCTGCGTAATGTTTTTGTCCGATAATAATTTTTTGAAACTGTTGGTCATTTTTGTCCCCTAAGTTTTTTATTTCTTTGCTGAATTAACCTTTTGGTGGAAAATTGTCTCTCGACCGAGGGTAAGTATTTCCCTCTGGCGAGATCGTGCCATCAAGACGTTGTACTTTGGTGTCTAGACCTTGGTTTCTGGCAATCCTCTCGGCTATATCTAACGCCTCTGCTTTTGTCTCGGTATGACCCGAGTCCCTATTCGCTCCAGGTTTGTGTATTCTCCATCCATCATCTGTAGGAGAAACCCAAATTTGTTTGTTGCTTGGCTTATCCATTTTTCCTCCAATACAATTTATTGCTTTAAATCTAATTTACTCTATGTAATATATATTGTCAATACATATGTCAACTATGTTTACATTGGATTGATGTCATTGCGAGCCAGCCGGCGTGGCAATCTGTGTTAGAGATTGCCCACAGGGTCAGCTTCGCAAGACTTCGTTCCTCGCAATGACACAATCGGTTGCTCTGGCGGGAAAGAGAGGGAGTTTTGGAGGCTGTGGGTGTTTGCCCACATAAAATGAGCTCGATAAGAGTTGACAATTTCCTTGTACTTTTCGGAGTCAGATTTGACTAAACTGAGCTTGAACTTACAATCGGCAACAATTCTTTTTCTAACCAAAACATATTCGGGTCTGACAATGTAGCCGACGAAATCAATCCCGCACGAAACAGCTTTAATGAACTGCTTATCAGGGTGAACTTTTAGTTTTAACTTTTGCATCGCAAAATCGGTTAGTTGATCGCGGCAGAGCTCAAGGTAATCTCTGTCTGGGGACAAGATCAAAAAGTCGTCGACGTAGCGTAAATAGTACTTGGCTTTAAGCTGGTGTTTCGCAAAGTTATCGAGCTCGTTCATATAAACATTAGCGAAAAACTGACTAGTTAGATTGCCGATTGGCAGACCTTTGCCTTTTGCGACTGTAAACAATGATTTATCCCTCGGTAATTTATCAAACAAGCTCGGCTGACTTTGGATTTTGGGAGGAATGTCATGCGCGCAATCATGGAAAATTATTGTTTTGGCTAACCAGAGAATTTCTTCGTTTTTAACCTTTTTGCAGACTAAATCGTAGAGGATTTGCTGATCAATGCTGGTAAAAAAGCTCTTGATGTCCATTTTGAGAAAAAAGGGGGCAGTGGCCCCGTCTCTCTCTCTCTCTCGAGAGTTTGAGGGCAAATTCTCGAAGGCGAAGCATCGCTCCGTGAGTTCCTTTACCTTTCCGGCAAGCCCAGGAATCATAGATAAATTGTCGCTCGTAAATTGGCGCCAAGTAATTATAGAGCAAATGATGAATAACACGATCACAAAAATCAGCAGCAAAGATCTCGCGTATTTTTGGCTTTTGGACAATAAAAGCTATTGATCTGCTGGGTTTGTAAGTGCGATTTTGCAGGCTTCTCTCCAAACGAAACAGATTTGCTTCGAGATTTTCGGCAAATTTTAAGTGGTATAGCGAGAACCCTTTTCTTTTTCGACAATCAACATAGGCTTTATATAAATTTTCGAAGGTAAAATATGTGTTCATAAGTATTAGTATCAGATTGCCACACCTGCTGGCTCGCAATGACAAAAAATAGGAGAGCATGACAAACTAATTTTAGGCAAGAAAGGCATCCCCGTTAACTGACACATCGCAACTGGTTCGCATTCGTCTTATTGTTGTTGTTCGTGTTGCCATTATTCAAGTTCACGTTCCAAGCATTCGTGCTATTGTTCTCAGTCGCTGACCAAAAGTTGTTGGCAGGCGACTTCCTGTTGTCGACTTGAGTTTCGCAATCTTCTATCTCTGACAAGCAGAGTAAGAAAATTTTAAATTATACCCATTATTATTCGAGCGAAGCGATAGCGGAGTCGAGAAGTTCTCGACAAGCTCGAACAATAATTCATGGGTGCGACAACCGTAACGGGGCGGTTGCTCTCCCGATCATAAGCTTGCGCAATACGATCGGTTCTAGCTATGCCTTTTTTGCCTAAAATTTTAATGTGCTGTGTTGTCATCCTGAAGTATGAAGGATCTCTCGCGAATGCGAGCCCCATATTCATGGGAGATCCCTCGGCACGCTCGGGATGACAGGGGAAGGATTGCCACGCCTGCTGGCTCGCAATGCCAGAAGAACTTCTCGACAAGCTCGAAGAATATTGTTCGAGCGGAGCGAAGCGGAGTCGAGAACTAATTAATTTAATGTGCTTTCGACCAATTAAGCCATTTTTCAAATTGTTTTGATATGTCAATCAACTGTTCAAAAAAACATTTATAACTATTGATTTTCATTACCTTCAGATCGTGCAGCAGCCTGGCCTTGAGCTTAATTCTTTCAATAATTACTAAGCCTTCTCGCAATTGGGCAGATTTACTTTCATCGTTATTGGCTTTTATCACCTGATCCATCAATCCTGTCAGCAATCCTTCTATTTCCTTGGCTAAACCGTATTTATAGTCTTTCGGAAATCCCCTTGCTAAGCGGAAAAAGTAAAAATTTATGTCATAAATACTTTTATAGATTGGTAGGTGGTCATAACGGCTCATTATTAGTTAGTAGGCAGTAGTGAGTAGGTAGTAAAGCAGAATAAATAGCTTCTACCAACTACTTACTACTCACTACTCCCTAGCCTAGATATTAATTTATTTAACATTCGCATAATTTCATCGAGCAACTTATCAATTTCAGTATAATTTATGGCTTTACTATAAGATAATCGTTTAGCGATTTCGATCTGTGTTTCAAGCTCGGCACCAGAGCCAAAAGCTATAACTAAAAATTGTCGGTAATCTTTTCTGGTTCGGCGCCGACATCCCTCGGCAATGTTTGATGGAATTGAAATTGCACATCTGCGCATTTGTGGAGTTAGGCAATATAGTTCAGTTTTTGGAAAAGTTTCAGATAAAGAATAAATCAAAACCACTAATTCCATCGCCTTTTGCCAAACGATTAAGTCTTTGCATGAATTGATTTTGTTATCTTCTTCCATTTCCCCTCTATCTTACATTCTACCAACTACTCACTACAACCTACTAACTTTTTTCGCGTCGACCGCCTTCGGCGGAAATAATAACAAAATAATCAAATTACCCAATCGTTACCTGACACATCGCAACTGGTACGCAGCCGTCTTACTGTTGGCGTTCGTGTAGCCATTATTCAAGCCCACGACCCAAGCATACGTGCTACTGTTCTCAGTCGCTGACCAAAAGTTGTTGGCAGGCTGAGTAAGATTCCAATAAGAACCATCAATGTAGGCTTGCATTAGTTCCTTCTGTGTTGGCAACCTCCAGTCGTTACCTTGATCGGCGCAAAGCTGGACTGCGGTGCGACTTCCTGCCACAGGCGCGGTGATTCCTTGGTTATTAGCATGGGATGCGTCCCATGAAAAGCCGGTATTTGTGGTTGGTGAAAAACCGATGGTCGTGCCAGTTTTTAAGAGCAATTGGCTCCAAATAAGCCCCGTTACCGGATCTTGGCCACCTCGACCAGATCTTAAATCGGTACCGGTAATACTACCGCCAGGATTAACCCACGTTTTCGAGCAGTTGATGGTCTCATTTGTACCAGCAGCATCATCATGAGCAACCTGGGTCGAACAGGGGCCGCTAGCTACCATTGTCCCTGTCTGGCCTACACCGTAAGTTATTCCGTTTCTTATATTTGCCCCCACAAGATTTGAATTATTGTAAGTACCCGTTTGACTGGTTCGGGAATTTAGAAAAAAGGTTTTGCTTGTCAAGACATCACCGGTACCAGCTGTACCATTAGGCACCCATGCCGCAGCCGAGCGGATACGGTTCCAGTATGTTCCCCAGTCGCCCCAAGAGCCGGCAGATACAGAGCCATGTCCCAAAGCTACGATAGAGTCATAAGTTGCTTTAATGTAGCTTGTGGCACCAGACTCGGGAGTATCTGATGTCGGTTTTTCCGCCAGAACATAGTTGATACCGATAAAACCGGAAATTATTACGACAGCCAGGATCGGGATGATTATTTTTAGTTTGTGCATATACCTCCTTAAGGTAGAATTTCGAATATCGAAATACGAAATCCGAAACAAATTATAATTTTCTAAATTTTAAATTTTCAAAACATTGTCATTTACTTTTTATAAGAATTGCCCCAAAAATATTCATCAACTGTGTAGCCTCATCAATTAATCGCTCTTTTTCTTTTTGGTACTCACTTAGTGGTTCAGCCAACTTCAGCCAAAAACGAGATTCCTTGACCTCTTTGCGACTAATACGGATCCTCATCAAAAAATCTTTTTTACTTAACGCTTCGTTTGCTTCGATATAATTTGCCCCTACTGAACCACCTGATCTGACTAACTGCTTGCCGTTTTCAATGTTTGGTATAGTTCTCGGCAATTTATTGACATAGGCATTAATGTCTTTGGCAAATTTCAAAGTTCTTTCTTCAAGGTCATATTTTTGGTTTTTATTTGTTTCGGTCATTTGGATTTATTATTTCGATATTGTTTCGGATTTCGATATTCGGATTTCGTATTTATTATACCCTATTCAAACTTTTGTACATCAAGCGGGTTGACTCGCAAAGCTCGGCGGGCGGGGAAAAGACCGGTCAGGAAAGCCAGTGCGAGGGTTGAAATAAAGGCAATTACTATGAGAGTAGTCGGTGTGTTGAAAATGTTGACCATCTCATTATTTAACCGCTCGGCGAGGCGGGAAAACAAACCCATAATGATTGATTTGGAGATAAGGAATAGCACGATGCCGGAGATAAAACCAAGAAGGCCAAAAATTAAACTCTCGAGAGCAAACATCCAAAAAATAGTTTTGTCATCTGAGCCTAAAATCTTCAGCAGGGAGACTTCTCTAACACGCTCCATTAGGGAAACAGTTAAGGTGTTGAACATGCCGAGGATGGCAATGATGACGCCTATTGCGCCAAGGGCTGCTAAAATCATTCTAAAATAATTAAAGAACTTGTTCATCTGCTCTAAGGTGTCGCCGACATAGCTTGTCTTTAAACCCATATCCTCGACTTTTTTGCGAAGAGCGGGAATGTCGTTTTTGTTGGTGGCTTTGATTTTTAAGACCGAACGGCTGACGGCTCCGGCTGAAACGGCGTCGGCATCTTGAACATAGGCGTAAGCGGACTGCGCGTCAGAAATGACGCCAATGACAGTTCCTGTGAACTGTTTTTTTGATTCTTCTGTTCCGCCTAAAACCGGCGGTATTATTAGCTCATATTGCAGTTCTTTGCCAATAATATCTTGACTCTTAATGCCAAATGCCAAGGCTGCCTTATCACTGACTAAGATGTAATTTTTGTCCTGTTGGATCGGGAAGTTGCCGGCTGAAAGTTCGAGTGAAGACATAGTAAAATAATTGTTGGACACGGCGTAAAAAGGGTTGTCGAGAGTTTTATCGTCGATAGTGATTTTCCCTGCCAAAGAAGTTGAGGAAGCAACACTTTCAACTTCGCCTATGCTTTTTATCTGGCTGATCATTTCATCTGAAAGTTTGGTATCTGTTGGCTTAGATGAAGTCGCCTCAATTTGCGAAAGCGCATCCGATCTCACTAACTGTTCAGTTGAGATACTCTCCAGACCGTAACCAAGTGAGAAAAGGAAAATAATTGAGCCAACTGCGATGGCACTAGCAAGTAGTGTAAAAGCAAAACGAAGCTTTCTCGAAAGCATATTGCGAAGGACTAATTTGAGTAGGAGTATAAATTTCATAGTTGTTTTGCTACCTTCTTGTCATTGCGAGCCAGCAGGCGTGGCAATCTGTGTGAAAAGAGATTGCTTCGTTCCTCGCAATGACTAAATGTATCGTTATTTTTCATGACTATTCTTCTTCCAGCATTTCTTTAATCTTGTGCGGCAAGGCATTTTCGGTAAAGCGACCAATAATTTGCCCATCTTTCATAGCAATTTTAGTATCGGCGTGAACTAAATAAGAGAGATTGTGCGTAACTAAAATAATTGTTTTTCCGAGGTTGTGAAGGTGATCCAATGTTTTCATCAACTCATGACCGGCTTTTGAATCGAGGTTGCCGGTTGGCTCATCTGCAATGATGATTTGGGCATCAGTTACCATAGCTCGAGCCAGACTTACTCTTTGTTGTTCTCCGGAAGACAATTCGTTTGGCCTTGAAAGCGCAAATTCTTCGGTGCGAGCCAATTTCAACGCTTCTCTGGCTTTTTCCTTTGATTCTTTCTCGCTCAGCCCACCAAGATAAAGCGGGAGGGCGACATTTTCTAAAACATTTAATGATTTGAGCCAGATCGAATTTTGATAAACTGTTGAGAAGTTTTTATATCTAAAAGCTGTTCGCTCTTGTGGGGTAAATTTGGCGATGTTTTGGTCTTTGATCTTTAGTTTGCCGGAAGTTGGAGTTTCGAGACCCAAGATCAGGTTCAGTAGTGTGGTTTTACCGCAACCGGAAGGGCCGAAAATCAAAAGGTATTCGCCTTCCTTGATCTCAAGGTCAATGTCGCGAAGGACTTCGACTTTGCGTCCCGGCAAGTCAAATGTTTTAGTTAAATTTTGAATTTCGATTAATGACATAATAATTTATAAATCCGAAATTCGAATGTCGAAATTCGAAACAATATTTAATTTTCTAAATTCTAATGTTTGAAACATTTGAAAACTTGAATTTATGATTTGTTTCAGATTTCGTGCTTCGATATTCGTGCTTTTCATTTAATCAGTCCCCCCATCCAGCCAAAGGCTTTTGATAGACTGTTGGTGATAAGGTCGAAGATTGACTGGGCCTTCTGATTGGTAACAAGTATTTGCGAAGTTGACTTAGCAATATTCCCGCCGTCATCCTTTGAAATTGCTCTGAATTGGTAGACTTGTGATGGCTCAACTCCAGAGATAACAACAGCGTGAGAAGTGTCTAAGGCAGTTGATTCTTGCGAAGATTGCGTCAGGTTCGCATCTCCGGCTCCGACGCCAAACTCAACCTTGGAAGTTGCCGGCTCGTCTGTTTTCCACGAAGCAAAAGCTTTAATGGTATCACTGCCTTGTTCGCTCGGTTCTACTTCAACCGTAAAGTTTGAAATAACCGGTGGTCTGGTGTCGTTTTTGGTATTTATGCCCGCAAGTGTTGACGTAGCTTCATTACCAAATTGATCTCGTCCGGAAATCGTGAAAGTATAGGTGGCATTGTCTTCGAGCGCACCAGTCTCGAGTTCGTGAGCCGTTGAAAGTTCGGACTTTGAAACTTCGCTTGATTTGCCACTTGCCGGAGCGTATGTAATTGTCGAAGAAGTTGGAACATTGGTTGTCCAGTTGATCTTCAGCGCTTGCGATGGTCGATCGGTGATCGGCTGAGTTGTGATGTTTGAAACAAGCGGTAGGGGTAAAGTTGAGAATGAATAATCGTCCGAGACAAGATCGTTACTGTCTGTATCTGTGCCTCTAATCTTAAAGTGATATGTTGTGCCGGTTTCAAGCTTGGTTAGAGCGATCGAGTGACTAGTGGTACCGCTTCCTGACGACTCGGTCTTTGTGCTTCCGTATTTTGCATCTTTGCCGAAGTAGAGGTTTGTCTGAGCCACCGAGGTTGAATTCCAGGTTATCAGTGCTGAGTCTAGGGTGATATTTGAAATATTAACTTCTGAAATATATGGAGCATCTGAAGTTTTGAATTCTTCGATATTGCTTTTGCCTTGGTTGCCGTCAGCATCTAGCCAGACCAGTTGATAGTTATAGGTAATCCCCGGCTTAAGGCCGGTAACTGTAACCGTATGATCTTTTTCAAACGTTGCATGACCTTGCTCGGAAACGAAAGTGTTGCCCTGTGTGATGGTGACAAAACTTGAGGCTTCGCGATCAGTACGCCATGAAAAATCAACCGAACTCGGCTTGGATTCGACAGTCGGCGTTCCTTCTAGGCTTGGTGGGGAAGTAAATTTGCCGGTTGGATTCATTTGCACAATTTCCGATGACGCAATGGTTCCTGTTGTGTATTTTGCTTTGACTCTATAATAGTATGTGGTGCCGGTTGAAACTGTTGTATCAAGATAACCGAGCGAGCTTGTCGATGCGACTTGGGCAAAGGTAAGCCCGTCAGTTCCCCGTTCCACAAGATATGATTCAAACGCCTCTCCGTTTAAGGATGTTGGAACCTGCCAGCGCACGGTAATTGAATATTCAGCTAAGTTGCGATCGGATGTGTCGTAAATCCGGGTGTTTTGAGGAGCGTTTGGTGGAATAAGTGAAATTCCCGGAGCTGAAACGCCGGTGAAATTAACCCAACCGAGCGCGGTTGACCAAGCATAACCAATGAAGTCACCGGAAGAGAGGATGCGAACATTGCTATTGTAGGGAGCGGCATTGAAGTCGATAATTGATCCATCATTTATGACTCTGGCCTTGCCAGAGAGGATGCCAGTTGTCAGATTGCAGGTTACGGGGCCGTCGGGATTATCGGTAGCGCCAAAGGCAACCCAGCCAATGTCAGAAGACCAACCGTAACCGTCGAACTGACAGCCGATGTTGGAAGTGGTGACATTTGCGGAGTAATCGGTGAAATTGAGGTAGCCATTGGTGTTTAATATTTGCGCTCGGCCAGCCAAGTTGATAGCTACTGCGTCAGCCGGCTTCGTTTTGTAGAACAGAGAAATGCCAAGCGTGGCCACTAGAACTATGACCAGTGACGAAATAATGATTGGTTTTTTGTGTATTTTAAATCTCATTATTTTGATTTACAAAAAAGACACCCAAAATGGGTGCTCAAACTATCTGATTGATTAGCAAAACCGGAGAGCTTTTTACTCTCTCTCTCTCTCTCTCTCTCGAGTTCGGAACTTCGAACTCGAGCCAAAGCGTGCTCGTTACAGTTACGTTTAATAATCCCTCCTCTATATAAAACACGATCTCTGAAATGATTGTCTTAAGTATACACCATTACAATTTTTGTTGTAAACCCCTAATTTCTTTAATTATACCAAGAAACTCCATGGCTTTAAAATACCTGGGGAAATCATTAGCTCAGTCCTTTACATTTATGCTTGTTGTATGCTAAACCATAAATAACAACATAATAACAATGAGAATAAGGAGGCGGGCAAGGAGTATGTGAAATTTAGTATCTCCAATATATCCCTCATCCAAAACATCAGCCGTATATTTTGGTCTCCCCAGATGGTTGACCTCTATTATCGCCTAGTCGTTATAGTCCTCTACTTAATAGCCTTATGGCTATTTTTTGTAATTGTTTTCAGCGTTATCCGATTTATTCGCCACTTGAAAGAGCAGTATGTATTTTTAGAAATCACTCCGC
>JBAXAF010000024.1:0-10383 GCA_037142675.1 Candidatus Berkelbacteria bacterium
CTTCATAATACCTTCCAATACTTAAAAGTGTTGCAAAGGTATTGAAACATAACATAACCATTGACAAATGATGTTAACATTGTTAAGATTAAGAAAATTACAAAAGCGTTGACGCCGCAGACACGGCAGAGCTGATGGAAGAAAGCCAATAGGCGAGTAGAGCCATCCGGGAAGTTCCCGTAATCGAACGAAGAGTGTGTCGGAGAGATTCGGAGCACTTGAAGAAAAAAATAAGGTGGCACCGCGAGAAATCGCCCTTATATTGCTAAATTTTTAGCGATGTAGGGGCGATTTTTGTAAACTGATATAATTAATTTATGGAGTTGAAATGAAAAGAGTAAAAGTTGACGAAGTGAAGCTTTCGGCTGGCAAAGAAGTGAAAATTGCTGGTTTTGTTCAAGCAATTCGCGACCAGGGTAAAATCCAATTTTTAATGATTCGTGACATTTCCGGAATTATTCAGGTTGTCGTTGCCGAACAAGAATTGTTGAAGAAAGCGTCTGAATTAAAATTGGAGTCTGTGACGGAGATTATTGGCATTGCTAAGGAGGAAAAGCAGGCTCCTGGTGGTTTTGAAATTGAAGCAAAGATAATCGAAATTCTATCAACACCGGTTGAGGAGTTGCCAATTCCAGTTGTGGAAAAAAGTCAGGAAGAAACAAACATCCAACAGCGGCTAGACTGGCGCTGGTTAGATCTGCGGAAACCAGAGAGAACTCTAATTTTCAAAGTTTGGACAGAAATGGAGCAGGCTTTTAGGGAATACTGGACGGGTGAAGGTTATCTTGAAATTCATTCGCCAAAATTTATGTCGACTCCAAGCGAATCTGGAGCAGAGCTCTTTGAGGTAAAATACTTTGATCGTAAAGCTTATTTAGCACAATCGCCACAATTTTATAAACAAATGGCTATGGCTTCGGGTTTTGAAAGGGTTTTTGAGGTTGGCCCAGTCTTTCGCGCCAACCCGTCATTCACGTCTCGCCATGATACTGAATTTACTGGATATGATGCGGAGATTTCATATGTTGAGTCGCATGAAGATGTTATGGCTGAGGAATCCAGGGCAATTCAATATGCTTTGAAGAAAATAAAAGAAAAATTTGGCGACGAAATTCAAGAAAATTACAACCGAGAAGTCTTGGTTCCTGAATTACCATTTCCTCAAATAACTATGAAAGAAGCGAAAGGGATTTTATCTAAACTTAAAGTTGCGAATGAGCGAGATGGGGATTTAAGCCCTGATGAGGAGGTAAAGATCTGTGAATATATGAAAGAAAAAACTGGTCACGAATTTTTATTTGTGACGGAATATCCGATCGCAGTTCGCCCCTTTTATCACATGCGAAAAGAAGATGACAAAACTTTAACCAAAAGCTTTGACCTTTTGTGGAATGGCATGGAAATTACTACAGGCGCGCAAAGAGAGCATCGTTATGAAATTTTAGTTGCGCAGGCAAAAGAAAAAGGTTTGAGTCCAGAATCGATAAAATTTTATTTGAATTTCTTCAAGTTTGGTTGCCCGCCACACGGAGGTTTTGGACTTGGTCCGACGAGAATGCTGATGAAACTATTCGATATTGGGAATGTCCGAGAAGTAACGTATTTGTATCGTGGCGTAAAACGACTTGAGCCATAAAACAACATTCTAATTAAAAAATCCCGAAGAATATTCGGGATTTTTTAAACTAGCATAGTAAGCTAATTATTTTTAGCTGGTGATTCATCGTGGCCCATATCAGCTTTTTTGGGCAAGAAAAAAGTCATTAGGAATCCGATTCCCGTAAACAATGCGGCGAATGCCAAAGCTCGACGGTTCGCGTCGGTTGTTGCTTGGTGGCTAATAGATACAATTTCTTGACTGACTGCTGTTGGCAGTTTTGCTGAAATTTGAGCTCCGCCACCAAATTCAACATTTGAAGTCTGATGCGCAACAGCTGAAGATATTTGCGATTTTAATTTATCGGGGATTACTTTGCTTGAGTCAATACCAGTATTTAAGTTCGCCGCCAGGGCAGTTAATAAGGCTGCCCCAATAATTGCTGACCCGAGTGATGAGCCGATTTGACGAAAAGTGTTGTTGACTCCGGAAGCTTCTCCCGCTTCTTGAACGGACACCGCTGAAAGAGTTAAATTTGAAAGCGTTGACATTGAAAGACCAATGCCTGCGCCATAAATTATCATGCCAAGAATAAAGTCATTTGTGTTGGCATCAATTTTTAAACTAACCATAATTACTACCATGCCAATAGTAGAGAATAGTAACCCAGCTTGTATCAGTCGTTTTGTTGATATTTTGCGACTGAAAACTGCCGCTGAAAGAGGGGCGATTATGAGAGCTGTTAATGAGGTTGGCAAAAATGCAAGTCCGGTATGGTAGGCATCTAGCCCGCGGACAGCTTGAAAGAAAATCGGTAGGGCAAAAATCATTCCTGTTTGTCCCAGTGCGAGTAGTGCTGTAACTGCGACGCCAGAGGTAAATTGCTTGTTTTTGAATATTTTCATTGACACCAACGGGGTACTCCCCAGTCGCTCAATTCTAAGTTCCCAAGCAACAAACAAGATTAAAATAACTATTCCAAGCAGTATCGACGGAGTTACGATTGAAATTCCACCGAGATTTAATTGGTGGCCGAAGAATGTAAAAACTTCTTTTGCCTTATACCAGCCGTAGGTAGATGACTCGATTATTCCAAATACAACCGAAAGAAGCCCAACAGAGGAAAGAATTACGCCAAAGATATCAAGCGTTGGTTTTTCTTTTTTGTCCCTAGTTTCTTTAACGATCAGAGACCCTAATATTAAAATTGCGGCGACAAAAACGTTTATTCTAAATCCCCAGCGCCAATTGTAATGCGATGTTAAATATCCACCTAGAATTGGGCCGATAGCCGAAGCTGCGCCCGCGGTCCCTCCCCAAATACCCATAGCAATTGCTCTGTCACGACCGCGATATGTTGAAACCAAAAGTGATAGAGTCGCCGGCATCATTAGGGCAGCGCCGATGCCTTCGATTATCGACTCGCCAATAATCATTGTGCTGACATTTTGACTAATAGAAGCAATAAACGAGCCGACGGCAAAAATTACTGCTCCGATAACAAACATTTTTTTTCGGCCCCAAAGATCGCCAAGTCGTCCACCAGTGATTGTTAGCGCTGCCAGAGTTAGCGCGTAGGCAGTAATCACCCATTGGATGCTCTGGATGTCAGTTTTTAGATCTCGAATAACATAGGCCAATGCAACATTTAATAACGTGGTATCAATAATAATAATCATCAAACCCAAGGCTAAAACAAAAACCGGTCCCCATTTTAAGAAAAAGTTCAAAGATTTTTTCACCTGACTCCTTTTATGATTTGTTATCTGATAAGTAATTTTACCATAGTTCTAAGACAAATTGTATCCTTGAATATTGTGCTGAGTAAAAATCTGCTAAAATATGGTCAATGGTTATTACAGATTTTCTGCTTCTTTTAATGTAGGAAAGGTTTTATGAAAACTTCAATAAGAAAAGGCCTGGGCTTTGGTCTAACCTCCGGGATTATTGCAACACTAGGCATGATGATTGGTCTGAATCAGGGGACTCATTCCACGACTGTTGTTCTGGCTGGAATTGGGGTAATTGCTGTTACAGACGCGCTTTCTGATGCGGTAGCGGTTTTTATGGCCGACGAGACAGAACTTAAGCCAGAAGTTTCAATATGGCAGGAGAGTTTATCAACATTTTTTTCCAAATTTCTTATTGGGGTTTCTTTCGCTTTGCCCGTAATATTTATGGATTTGTCTGACGCTGTAATATTTTCTATAATTTACGGTTTGATTTTGATCACAATTTTAAGCTATTTTGTTGCTAAGAGTGAGAAAAGACCAGTGGTAAAAATTGTTTTAGGACACTTAGCTGCAACAGTCGTCGTTGTTATTGTTAGTGCGTTAGTTGGAGGTTGGGTTGAAGGAGTAAAGACCAATCAAATTATATAGTCGGTCATAATTTAAGCAATCAAAAAATGCCCAATTTGCGGGCATTTTTTGATTTAGAGGCGTGGAACTATTTTTTCTCTTTGTAATGTTTTTTGGTATTTATCGCCAGAATCAGAAGGAGAATAAGAACTACGAGGCCAGCAATTGTTCTGGTTGTGTCCATAAAACGTTCAAGCACTTCAGGCAAATGGGTAAAACCTATGGTAAATGCTGGAGTGGAAGTTAGGCCACCTGAGGTTTTTGCAATCAATTCAATTTTATAAAGTGTTCCGGCATCAAGGTTAAGAAATGAATAGTTGCGGACAGTTGCTGGAATCTCGGCAGTTCTAATTTTATCTCCGCCGCGATATAGATTTAGAGTGTAGCCAGATATGTTTGGATCAGTACTTTTTCTCCACATAACCTCTAGGGAGCTAAACGTTCGGTCAACTACTTTGAAGTTTATTGGCTTGGCGGGTGCGGCGTCAGCTGGGACTGTGGCATCGGCAATATTCGAACTGACTGATTCTGTATCTGTTTTGTAAGCACGAATCTGGTAGTAATAGGTTTTGCCCGCGACAACAGTGTTGTCAAGATATTCTAATTTATCTTTTGCAGTTGAGGCAATTTTTACTGGTGTCTTAACGTCGCCTTCATATCTGAAAACTTTGTAGCCATCAATAACCGTCGTCGTCGACGCTTTCCAGGCAAGCTTTATTCCGCGATCAGCATCGGAGTAAGCCGCTGTCAGAGTTGTTGGCTTGGCGATTGAAGTTGATGTCGCCCCTAGCGTTTCTGTTGACCCAGCGGTCGTTGTGGCAGCAACAGTGTTTTGCCCCTCTGTTGCTTGAGTGTTTTCGGCAACAATTTCAGTTGGTTCTGTTCCCCAGCTTTTAAAATTGAAGTCCCAATTTGCCTTATCTGCTCCCTGCCAAATAGCGTAGCCTCTGTCATATGTACTTGTTGATGTATAGGCCCATAGAGGATTGCCAGCAGTATATGTCGCGTCAATAAATATTGCGTACCGTTCGTTGACTGTTACGGTAGTGGTGTCAAAAGAAAAATCATTCCATCCTGCAATAGCAGCCTTGGTGCCACAAGATTTTATTGTATTCCATCCGCCAGAAAAGAATTTAATGTTACAGGTTAGTGTAGTAGTGCCCCCTCCGGTACTTGCAAGCTCGATTGAGACTTTGTCTAGCTGACTCATCGTCGGCATGAAAGTCTGTGCGTTGCTTTGCGTATTTATGATGCTGGTTGATCCAGTGCCACCAGTGTATTGCTGATCAACAGATGGTCCGGCTTTGGCGAAGCTAAAAGTACCAAAGACTAAGGCGGCCGTTACAGCAAAAGCAAGAAACTTTTTCATAGTCCTAACTCGATATTAGTCGAGCCCCTCAAATTATTTATCTTTATAATGTAATTATAAACTATTTTGTCTCCTGCAACAAGAATAGTAAAGTATAAAATCTAGCCTTCTACCATTTTATTCAACCCTTTCTTTGGCCCATTATAAAACCCATTATCCACCCCTTTTCTCTGCCTTTTTGTCTTACCCATTCTCCAACCCATTATCCACCCCTTTTCCCACCCTTTTGTTTACCCCGTTCCCAAACCCTTTTTTAACCCCTAATTAATCCTTGTTTTTGTATTCTTTTGTTTGGTATAATAATTGCAACAATATGAGAGGGGAAATACTAAAAAAAGGACGAAAGCCCGCATTTATTGCTGTTGTAGTCACAGTAGCGTTTTTGTTGATCTTTAATATTGTTATCCCAATACTTAGAAAACCATCAAACGCCGCCGCTTCCTTCCAAGCCAACTACGACTCAGGTTCGCTAAATGCCAACTTCTCACTTGGTTCAGGTACCGGCTCCACTGACACCGCTCTGCCAACCCTAAACCCAGCTGGTTATGGAGGTACTAACTCACTGAGCTACTCCTACGACGGAACATCTACTCTAAAATACCCAACTGCCTCAAACCTCCCCGCCGACAAAGGCTCAGTTGAGATGAAGTTCCAAAAGAGTGCCTATGGGGATGCGGCGAACCAGGACAAAGGGAGTATGTATGGGCCAGAAGGCATGTATTACGATAATGCCAGTGGTTTCATGTATATGACTGACTACTACAACAATAGAATTATTAAATCTAAGATTGACGGAACTGGTTGGCAGACTTTCGGCCACTACGGCACTGGCGGAATGGGCCAATTCAATGGCCCCACAGGTATAATTTATGAACCTACTACAGACTACCTCTACATTTTTGATGCATGTAATGGTCGAATTGTTAAAACTAAGATGGACGGCACTGGTTGGCAAGCATTAGGTATGCCTGGATCTGGCGTGAATCAGTTTGCAACTGGAAGTTGTAACTACGCTGGCACATATGGTTGGGATTTTCGTTCACTTACGCTTGATCCAGCAACAGGTTATTTGTATATTGCCGATCGAGACAATAATAGGGTCGTTAAAACTAAGATTGATGGGACCGGATGGTCAACATTGACGGGTTTCTCAGCTCCTTCAGATGTTAAATATGATTCGGCAACGGAGTACCTCTATGTAGTGAACAACTCCGCATACACAATAGTCAAAACTAAATTTGATGGTACCGGCTGGGCGACACTCGGGGGGTTTAATGCGCCTGTTGCGCTGGACTACGATAATGCGTCGGGCTATTTGTATATCTCAGATCAAAGAAATGCACGGATAGTCAAAACTAAATTTGATGGTACCGGCTGGGCGACACTCGGGGGGTTTAATTATAACAGAGCAATATTTTTTAATAGTGCTGACTCGTATATCTATACATCTGATAAGAATAATAACAGAATTGTGAAGACACAAATTGACGGGACTGGCTGGACGGCGTATGGAAGTTACTACAATAATACGATGAAGTTTAATAGTAATCTCGGAGCAAAATACTACGATGCTTCTAGCGGGTATTATTATATTGCTGATTCAGCTAATAATCGTATAGTCAAAACTAAATCTGATGGTACTGGTTGGCAAACGCTTGGTGGCACTGTGGCAGGTTCGGGAACAGGGCAATTCAATAACCCAAATGGTGTTGCGTATGATAGTGCTTCCCAATACTTATATATTATGGACTCTGGAAACAACAGGGTTGTCAAAACAAAATTTGACGGCACAGGTTGGGCTGTTGGCTCTATCCCAATAGGTGGCTATTATAGTTGTAATACTCTATCTTTAAATACAACCGCGGGGCAATTATTCTTTTCTTGTCAGGCCAGTAATGATGGAACCTGGCGAGTTAGAAGAATGCCGACTGATTTGTCTACCACCGTTACATACAGTAACGCAGGCGGACAGGCCGGATCCTTAGCGAAGGCTATCTGGTATGATGAAGTTAACGGTTGGATTTACAACACAGATTCCACTGGAACATATCGAGTTTATCAAAGGCGGTTTAATGATACTGGGTTAGCGGGATTTGGTACCAGTGGCAGTGGTAGCGGCCAATTTTCTAATCCTAGTGGAATTTATGTCGATTCCTCTACTGGCTTAATGTATATTTCCGATACGAGTAATGGACGGGTAGTCAAAACCGATTGGGGAGCAAATTCCTGGACCTCTTATGGAACGGGTGGTTCAGGAACGGGTAATTTTAGCAGCCCTGGGCATATTCAATACAATAGTTCTGATCAGTATATGTATATTTCAGATACTGGAAATTCAAGAATTGTTCGCACAAAGATTGACGGCTCAGGATGGGCAATATTAAAAAGCGGAAGTTATGATGCCAAGGAAAAAATCCTCTATTCCGCCCAGTCTACCGATGATTCGCGGTTGGTTTACGATGTGGCAAGTCGTAAATTAAGGTTTTATCTCGCTTACTCCAACAAAGCTCAGTTTGTCGAAACTCCAACATTATCTCTCACCGATGCCCAGTGGTATACTGTCAAAGCCTCATTTAACAAAGCAGCCCATACAGTCAGTATAGATCTAGACGGAGTAAACCAAGCCACTAACACCTATGACACAGACTGGGGCTCTCTGTCCTATGGCACCTCCTTCTACATTGGAGCTAGAAACGGCTCTACTACAGATAGATGGGATGGTATGATAGATGACATTAGTGTCAACATTGAATCAGTTGACACAGTAGCTCCCACTAACCCAACACCAGCTAACACTCACTTCTACTACGATGGTACTAAAGCTGTATCATATACCTCAGATAACTGGGGTAACTCCCAAACTCCATACATCACCTGGTCTGGAGCCACTGATGCCTCATCTGGTATTAAAGGCTACTATGTCTACCTAGGTACTGATCCAACAGCCGAACCTAACTCAACCAGTGGTATTCTAACTCCAAACCTAGGTGCCAGATACTTTAAAACTCATGTTGGTATAGATGGAGCGGAACAAAACATTACTCCTCCTGCTAGTACCCTAGTCTCTGGTGTTACATATTATCTAATACTAAGTACCCAAGACAATGATCTAAACACTGCTACTAAAACATCTCTCTTCACTTACAAATATGATGGAGCAGCTCCTGCTCCTCCTGAAGTTGTTAATGTCTCTCCAGTTGGCTGTTCCACATCATCTACATTTACCTTCACCTGGGATGCCATAACAGATCCAGTATCTGGCATAGCTGGTTATGACTACAAGAACGGATCAAGTGGTACTATTACCAATGCTGGTAATGTCGGAACACTAGAGAAAGCTCCATATCAAGAAGGTGATAACATTATCTACATTAGAACTAGAGACAACGCTGGTAACACATCAAGCTGGCAAACAGCTGTTTACTGTTCTACCGGTATCGCTTACATCATAGATGGACCAACAGTTGTTGCAGGACCCAGCTCTATTACAGTTAACTGGGTATCAAGCAAAACTACTACCAGCTATGTTCAAGTCTATGAAGGTAACACTTACATCTCTGAACAAGGACATACCTCCTATGACATTACCCACAATGTTAAGGTAGTAGGTTTAGAACCAGAGAAAACCTACAGATACAAACTTGTCTGGACTGACTCCTCTGGCAACTTAGGGGAGAGTAGTTGGTATGAGACGAAAACGGCTACTGCTCCGACAATTAAGGATTTTTCTGCTTCTGTAAACAGTCCAACGCAGGCCATTTTGTCATGGAAAACTTCTGATTTATCTTCCAGTAGAATAGAGTATGGCGAAAATGGTCTAAATTTGTCAATTGATATTTCAGGTACTTCAAATAACTTTACTCAGGAGTTAAAAGACCTTCACGGGTCCTCGTCCTATCAAATTAGAATAATCGCCAGGACTGTAGACGGATTCCCGTACTATTATGCTGCCTCTTTCGAAACCCCTCCCACCCCAATAGTCTCACTACTACGCTTTGAACCTGTTCCTGACTCACCTCAACCAGCTGTTAATGTATCATGGATCACTAATGTAGAAACAACATCTTCACTCTACTACGGAGTCCAAGGATCTACTAAACAAGAAGTCTCTAAATCAGATAAAACCAAAGAACATACAATTAAAGTAGAGAACCTAGCCGACAATACAACCTACGAAGGCTATGTCGGTGGTATTGATAACTTTGGTAACATTGCTAAATCAGATAATGTCTCATTTAAAACTAAAGATGATACTAGAGCTCCTAGAATAGATAACATTATGGTAGAGACATCAAACATCGGATCAGGCAGAGATGATTCAGCCAAAGCTACCATTGCTTTCTCTACAGATGAAGTAGCTAAGTGTTTTGTTGAATACGGTGAAGGTATATCAAGTGAAAGCTACAGTCAAAAAACCTCTAGCGATGATGCTTCAGCTAAAAACCATTTACTAACTATCTCTAACCTAAAGCCTCAAACCCCATACCACTTTAGGATTACCTGTCTAGATAAAGCAGAGAACAAAACAGAATCTCCAGATCAAACTGTTATCTCTGGCGAGATAACTCAATCTGTATTTAACATAATTCTTAAAACCCTAAACAATCTCTTCGGTTGGTTGGGGAAGGTGATGTAGACATGGTAATATTTGTTTTGTTATAATGTTAATAAGAAAAACTTGTATTTTCATAATTTGTTTTGTAAAATAGGTATACATAGAAAAAACTTGGAGGGGAATGTCGGAAGAGCTAAAGAAACATGAAGTAATTATCAGCGTCAAGGATGTCGATAAGAATTTTATTGTTGGCAAAAACGATATTGTTGCACTAAAAAAAGTTAGCCTTGATGTCAGAGCTACTGATTTCATTATCCTCTATGGCCCTTCTGGCTGTGGTAAATCAACACTTTTCAATATTATTCTTGGCCTAGACAAGCCAACCAAAGGTGAGGTCGTTATCAGGGACACCAAAATTTATAACATGGACGACGATGAGCGTTCGACATTTCGGTCAAAAAAAATTGGCATGATTTACCAAATGCCTTATTGGATCAAATCA
>JBAXAF010000025.1:0-7781 GCA_037142675.1 Candidatus Berkelbacteria bacterium
CCTACAGTACGCAGAGAAACATGGGCTATTGTCCAAGAGGTCGTCATCAAGTACAAGATCTTGACATAACAGGACTAATTTGGTACTTTCAAACTGAACTCTTCCCTATCTCTATTTCACAGGTCGCCAGACCAAATGAGAGGAGGTGGGAAATGCCAATCAAGGAGGTAAAGCTGCGTGATGATGCGCCACCTTGCCCCAAAGCTTGTGGCGCAAGATTGACCCGCTGGACACAGTATTACGGAATGTGCCCAACATGCGGACCTGTTGATCGCAAACCAATCAGCAGAATTACATCGCACTCAAATGGAGGCGCAGAAGGTGGACGCAGCAATCACTTCGCTTAGGGAAGAGTCGCTCTACCGACTGGCTCGCCCATTCGCGAGCCAGTCAAATCAAAAGTATCAATTAGATAAGAAAAAATCCCCAGATTATTGGGGATTTTTTCATTATTTTATTTTCTGTGTCAATCTGTGCAGTAAATCAGTGTGCTTTATGACATTGCCTGCAAAGTGACCTTAACGGTTTTTTCTTCTCCGGCGTGAGAAATTTTTACCGATACCGTGTCACCAACGTTATATTTTGTCAAAAGCGAAGTCATACTGTTTGTACTATCAATTCTCTCCCCATTGATCTCTAGAATGATATCATTTTCAACTATTCCAGCTTTGTCAGCCGGGCTGCCAGGCACCACAGCGACTTGACCAATTCCATTGCCTTTTACAACCAAGGCGCCGTAGTCGTACTTCAAATTATTGGTTTTAGCTATATCTGGTGTAATTGGTAGGTAACGAACCCCAAGATATGGGCGGACAATTTTCCCTGTCTTTTTAATAGAATCAATTGCACTTTTTGCCGCATTAATTGGAATGGCAAAACCAATACCTTGTGCGCCAGAAGCTACTGCCGTATTAATTCCAATCACCTGGCCTTGCAAATTTACCAGTGGGCCACCAGAATTACCGGTATTAATTGCGGCGTCAGTTTGAAGCATCCCTGATAAATTCTCAGACGAGGCACCAGTTGAATCTGAAGCTTGAATATCTCGTTGTTTAGCAGATATTACGCCAGCTGTAACAGTGTTTTGGTACTGACCAAGTGCGTTTCCTATCGCCACTACCCACTGTCCAACTTGCAACTGGTCAGAGTCACCTAGCTCAACAACCGGTAAACCTGTAGTGGTAATTTTTATAACTGCGAGGTCATTCAATGGATCAATTGATTGAATTTTCCCGTCGTAGTTTTTGCCGTCAGCCGCGATTATTGTGTAAATAGCAGATGCGTCTGACACGACATGCTTATTGGTTAAAATTAGTCCGTCAGAAGTGATAATGAAACCGGTTCCAGCACTTGTTGCCTGTGACGTGTCACCGAATATTGTTTGTACTTGAGATTTTGCCACAATTGAAACAACTGCCGGCGAAACTTTGTTTGAGGAATCAATTATTGCGCCTGACTCTTGAACATTAATTTTTTTTGTTTCAGTCAGCGGGATGGTCAAATTATCCCAGTTTTTAAAGCCAATTTTTTTGGCAATCTGGCCATTATTTTCCGACAAAAGAATAATACTTCCAACGCCAGCGACGGAGCCGAATATCATTGAAACGATGATGATTACAGCAATTAACCATCCCCGTCCTCGTCTCTTTTTTGGATAAACAATCTTTTTGTCATCTGGGTTTTCATACTCAATTTTCGGCATACATCTCCTTTTTATTTTTATTCCAAGATATAAAGTCCGGCCTTTCGGCCGCACACTGCGGAACAAAAACCGGATTATTCCGGGTTTTTATTTTTGTTTAATTTCTTTGCTAAAAACTTTTTAATATCAATTTTATTATCTTCGACTTCACGTGAAATAACTTGCCAGCCATCCTTGTCTAATCTGGCGTTAGGAAAAACATAAATTGCCCCCGCTTCGTCCACAACACGAATTTTTCGAATATCAACAGAGTGAATAATCCCCTCAACATCACCGATTTTAATTTTGTAGCCAATTTCAAAGTCCGGATCCCGGGCCAAAAATACACCGGATATAATATCGGTTGCCAGACCAGAGGCACCGGAAGCTAAGGCCAAAGCCAAGACCGCCAATGATCCAGAGATTGTCACCGCTAGCGACCCAAGACCAAGCTGCCTGGCAATTTCCGCAAATAGTACAACCCACATAATAATTAGAGTCAGCGACATAATTACTGAAAGCAAGGCTCTCGGCATTCGCGAAAACTTTAAAGTACGATTCAGAACAAAGGTAATAATTTGAATAATAAAGTAGCCAACTATTAGACTAATAATAATACCAGGAATTTTTGGCCCGAAACTGGCGATTGGCTGCCAGAACCGATCAGGGATACTAAGCAATGTGTTCATCCAATTTCTCCTTTAGCAATTTATTCAACACCTGCGGGTTAGCTTTGCCGCTAGTTGCTTGCATTATTTTGCCTATAAAAAACCCTAAAACCCCCGTTTTCCCGACACGATATTTTTCTACTAAATCAGGATTTTCCTTGATTATTCGGTTAATAACCACTTCAAGCTCGCCACTATCCGACACCTGCTCCAACCCCTTGGCTCTTATTATATCAGCAGGAGAATCACCCGTCATTATCATTTGATTAAATATTTCCTTAGCCACCGTTTTGGAAATAATTCCTTCCGCAACTAAGTTTAGCAGATCAGCAACTTTAGTTATCGGGACTTTCTGACAATATTCCTCGAAGGAGATTTCGTTCTCTGCGATTGCCCGCGTAACTTCCTCAGAAATAAAGATCGCTAAATCATGTTTTAATTGCGTTGATGTTTCCAAATATTCTGCCAGATGTGGTTGGCGAACTAATTTTTCCGCCACGTCACTTCGAATTCCGGCGTCGACATATCGTGAGTGTTTTTGCTTTGGAAGTTCTATAATTTTTGTCCTCAGTAATTCTAGCTCTGATTCAGAAAATGAAATTGGCGGAATATCTGGCTCCGGAAAATAACGGTAATCAGCAGCCTCCTCTTTTCGACGCTGCTCAAAAGTAATACCCTTGTTGGAATCAAAACCTCGAGTGATCTTCCCCATTTTTTCCGGCCAATTTGTAAAGTCGGCTGCTAATCTTTTTTCTTCAAAAGCCAAAGCTTGCTCAACAAACTTAAATGAGTTTAGGTTTTTGATTTCAGTAATTGATGATGATTTGCCATCTTTCTGAATTGAAATGTTAGCGTCACAGCGTAAATGGCCCTTTTCCATCTCCGCATCTGAAACCTTCAGATATCTTAATGCCAGTTGCAATTCTTCCATAAATTGCCTGGCCTCAGTGGGCGCTGTGATATCCGGCTCGGTGACAATTTCCATCAGTGGTGTACCCGCACGATTCAAATCAACCAACGAATAATCTTTTCCTGCAGGATGAGTTAACTTGCCCGCGTCTTCTTCCAAATGAATTCGGTTTAGTCGGATTGTGTGGCCGGCAACATCAACCTCACCACCCTTACAAAAAGGTTTGTCATACTGCGAAACCTGAAAACCCTTGGGCAAATCCGGGTAAAAATAATGCTTGCGATCAAATTTTGACTCAGACGGAATCTCACAACCTAGTGCCAAACCAGTCATAACTGTCATCTCTACCGCAGAACGGTTGGTAACTGGCAACGTTCCCGGCATCGCCAAACAAACCGGACAAACCAAGGTGTTTGGCTCGGCATTTTCGGCATTGTTATCACAACCACAAAACATTTTGCTTTTGGTTTTCAGCTGACAATGAATTTCCAACCCAATTGTAGTTTTAAAATCACTCATATTTATTGTTTTATCTCAACTTCAGTTAGTCCTCTGTCGATCAACCTATCGTGAAGTTCCCCCATTTTCAGTAGTAAATTTTTCATAAATTCAATTTCATCTGGAGCAATGTCTTCCGACATTTTCGACCCAATAATCACCAGAAATTTGCCTGCGTCTGATGGCTCAATTCCGACATTTTGTATTTCTTCTGACAAGATTCTCTCTTGCCTGGCTAGACTATCCAAGTCTTCATTGTCTGGATCGTTAATCTCATCAATAGGCAATTTACCATACCGCATATGCAAAGCAAGTGGCCTTCCACCATCAGCTACGACAGCAAAAAGATTATTGTATTTAAGTTTTGAATCCTCTATCAAAGCCCTTGCTTCTGTTCCTGGCTCATTATTGTCTACTTCATTCATTCCATCTCCAGGTTAATAATTGCTCTACGAAGTTCATTGACTGAAATTTCACCATTTTCATGAGCAATTAAATTTCGCACCTTATGTCCCTGCCATATACTATTATAAACGTTTTTTGGCAAATCATTCTCTGCCGAACGCAATCTATCAGCAAAAGTTGCACCGTTGTAATTTTTCTTTTTCAATATCCAATCAGCTAATTTATCTGCTTCCATTACCGCGTGTCTGAGCTCAATTTGGTTATCGGATTGCAACCAAGACTGAATTTCACCTCTTTTTGATATTAAATATTGCTGATCGGCAACTGAAAGCTTCTTTTTTTTGGCTAAGCCCCGAAACGGTAGTTTTACCAGCCACCAAACTCCACGAAAAAAACCTGTGACAATTTTTTCCAATAGAGTTGTTTGATTTCGCCTTGCCATTATGTCCTGTCATTCCCGCGAAGGCGGGAATCTACTATTAGTGGATCCCCGACTGAATCGGGGATGACTCCGTCATTTTATAATTACACTCTTAAGATCTACTGAGACAATCGGCACTTCCTTGTCAGTGACTTCGTGAGCCTCAATTTTTTTCACAACATCCATACCTTCAACCACTTGGCCGAACGATGTGTACTTACCATTCAGCGATTGCTGAGCATCTGCTGTTGTAATAAAAAATTGTGAATCATTGGTATTCGCTCCTGCGTTCGCCATGCCAACTATTCCTTCTGTAAAATTTAAATCAGAAATTTCATCATCAACTTGATGGCCGGCTCCACTCGCTCCTGAACCTGTTGGGTCACCTGTCTGAATAACGAAGCCCTTAACAACCCTGTGCCAAATCATATTTTGATAAAAATTATCTTTAGCCAAACTAACAAAGTTGGCGACAGTTTTTGGCGCCTTGTCTGCCCGTAACTCGATTTTAATGTTACCCTCAGAAGTTTCCAATATTGCATATTTGCCATGAGGAATATACTTGGCATAAACAAACGGATAAGCAATTAGCGCGACAATACAGACTGTAAAAACAATAAAAATTGGTGACATGAAAAATCTCCTCGGATCAAAAAAGTTAGACTTAGACTTAATCTCGCCCTGCTGTGCAGCCAGCTCCTCTAATTTCTTTTCTTTTCGTTCGCGTTGTTTTCTGCCCATGATTTATTTTCCTTATACTTTACAGACTTTATGAACTTTATGAACTAATCTCCGGTTTCTTTTTGTGATGTTCAGTTGCTCGTTGAAACGCGTCAGCAATTTCGATGATGCGTCCTTCGCCCAAATGCGGGCCAATTATTTGCATACCAACCGGCAGGCCAGCGGATGTGAAACCAGCTGGAACCGACATGGCCGGCACGCCAGCAGGGTTAATTGGAACAGTATTAACATCGGATAAATACATAGAAAGTGGATCGTCTAGTTTTTCACCGATCTTAAAAGCTGGAAATGGGGAAACCGGGGTGACCAAAACATCATATTTTTTGAAAGCATCTTCGTATTCTTTTTTGATTAGTGACCGAACCTGAGACGCTTTTTTGTAATATGCGTCAAAATATCCAGATGACAAAGTGTAAGTTCCCATCATGATTGAGCGCTTTGCCTCATTGCCAAAATTTTTTGTTCGATTCTGAAAATATAAATCTATTAAATCCTTAATTTTACGCTTTTCGTTTTTAGCTTTTAGCTCACTGGTGCCATAGCGAATTCCATCGTAACGAGCTAGATTGGATGATGCTTCAGATTTGGCGATGATATAGTACATGGCAATGGCGAAATCAGTTGATGGCAACGACATTTCTTCAACTTCTGCCCCAAGCGACCTGAGCTCCCCTACTGCATCTTTCAAAATTTTGTCGACTTCGGCGTTCAATCCAGCGCCATAAAACTCTTTTGGTATACCAATTTTTTTACCCTTAATGTCTTTACCTAGAAAAGTCGTGTAATCAGGAAGCTTTTCTGTGACCGAAGTAGAATCCATTGGGTCATTACCGGCGATAATATTTAGAATAATTGCAACATCAGCGGCTGATTTAGCAATTGGCCCAACAGTGTCGAACGATGAGGCATAGGAAACAACGCCATTCCGAGAAACTAAACCGTAGGTAACTTTTAAGCCAGTGGCCGAACAGAAACTTGCCGGCTGGCGGATTGATCCACCAGTATCAGTTCCGAGCGCGAACAAGCATTCATCAGCAGCAACCGCGGCAGCTGATCCACCGGAGGAACCACCGGGGACGCGCGAAGTATCCCATGGGTTATGAGTTGGGCCGAATGCTGAGTTTTCTGTGGACGACCCCATAGTAAATTCGTCGGTATTTACTTTACCCAACATTATAGCTCCAGCACTCCCCAACTTCTCCACGACTGTTGCATTATATGCTGGAATAAAATCCTCTAAAATTTTTGAAGCTGCCGTTGTTTTAACACCTTTTGTACAAAAAACGTCCTTAAGCGCAACTGGAATTCCATCGAGATCAGATAATGATTTTCCGGCGGCATATCTTTTGTCCGATTCTCTGGCCTGCTCCCTGGCAATTTCAAAAGTTTTAGTAATGTATGATTTGATCTCCGGCTCAACCTGTTCAATTCGATCTATGACAGATTCCAAAAGTTCCGACGATGTAATTTCGCCGGCTTTCAATTTTTTTGATGCCTCTTCAATTGTTAACTTATATAATTCCATAATTGTATTTTGTCATTCCGAACTTGTTTCGGAATCTTGTTTTTTGAGATCCTGAAATAAATTCAGGATGACACAATATTATTGATTAAAAACGCCCGGAACTTTTATACTTCCATTTTCAACTTCAGGAACATTATCCAATAATTCATCTCGGGATTCTTTGCCAGATGGATTTGTTATTTCATCAATCCGAAAAACGTTAGTTAAACCAGTAACCTGCGCTGTTGGTTCAACGCCCGTTGTATTAACTTTATTTAAAAGTTCAAAGTTCTCTAAAACCGCGCTAAGCTGGCCAGCAAACTTTTCCTCCTCCGCATTTGAGAGCTCAATGCGAGCAAGCTGGGCGACATTTAACACCCAGGATGAATCTCCCGATTTTTTTATTTCATCTGACATTTGATCTCATTCTAGCACCAAGACCCGCGAAGTTCAAGATTAGATATTTTAGTTTGACAAAATTAGTCTTTTGTGCTATATTCTCAGTAGTCCATAATCACACTACATAACGGAATAGGTGGACATGATGAAAAGACGAAGAATCATGTTCGAGATCTTTGTTGTCTTCGGGGATGATGGCGAAGCCTATCTGCCACTGAGTTATTTCGCCGACGGGGGCAAATTGTTCGGCACTGGCTATTGGATCCGTATGAGCCACACCTCATTCGGATTTGTGACCAATGAAGAAGTTCGCCAGATGACTCGCGACGGCGAATTCGATTTCGGACCGACCTATCTCTTTGTGAACGAGACCAGGCGGCTGCGTGCCATATTAAAAAGGCACAAATGTTGCTTGCATCAAGGCGTGAACTTCGTTTACGCCACACTGACTGAAGCGCCCGGCTGCTGATGCTGGGCCTTTTTTTATTCAAAAAACGCTACTGGAGTTGATGAGAAACCTCTTGGACAGTAGACCAATAAAAAATGGTACATTG
>JBAXAF010000026.1:0-7366 GCA_037142675.1 Candidatus Berkelbacteria bacterium
GAAATAGAGAAAGGAAGAATAGTCGCCTTTGCCCCACCCAACCCGTGCGCAGGCGACAAAGTGGAACTCCCTTTTGTGCATAAAATTTTGACCATTTTTAATTTATTTGGTACTATTATATTGAGCATTGATAAATAAACAACATAATACTTGATACCTATTATAATAGTATTAACAAATTGAGCAAATGTAAAACAAAAAATTATCCACAATAGCAAAAAATATCCGACTTCTTAGAAAAGAGAAGGAATTTTCTCAAGATCGGCTGTCAAAAGAGGCGGAAGTTGCGTATAATACAATTGTGAAAATAGAATCGGGAGAAAATCCCAACCCTACGGTAGATACGCTTGAGAGAATCGCCAAGGCATTGGATATTTCTATTGAAAAATTATTTAAGGAATAAAAATATGAGCGAAAAACATCCTGAACAATTTACACCTCTCGCTGAACAATCAATCAAAAGGATTGAAGGCATAGAGTGTCCCGAAGACAAAGAAAACTTTGAAGGGCAAAAAGTTTTAGTTATTGGCGGGCCGGACGCTCACGGAGTTAGTATGGCTGTTTCATCGGCTCAATATCTTGAAAAAAGAGGCGCGGAAGCGGTCATTTATGTTGGTTCACCTGTCATTCGTGAAGGCAAGGGCGCAACGCACCCCGGCGCATTTTATGCAAAAACAATTCCCGGATTAAATGTTGAAAGTTATGATCGCGTGGTTATTTCCGATATACCGCTCGATTTTAGAGATTTGTCAAATTCCGAAAAAGCGATTGCTCAATTAGATGAAAAAATACGAGAAAGTCGACAAAAGAGAGGGTTGTCGCCAATTGAACAATCAACTTTTTATATCGATCATCACAGCACAACACAATTTAACGCGCCTCGCGATTCTGTCTTAATAAAAAATGTTCCGGTTGCCGAAGCATGTAAGCTCGGAAACGATAGGACAACTATTGGTCGCGTAGGTTCGATTTGCGATCGCGATGCGGCTACACTACCAGTCACGGAAGAAGAAATAATTTTAGCGCGTGGATTGGACGCGGCAGTGCGCCCCGACCCGGATGATGAGCGGCCGAAATTACCAAAAAATGCTACCGAGGAAGAAAAACAGGATTATCCAGAACAATTGCGTGCGTGGGAGAATCGCACCCAAGCACGCCTCGAAGAAACTGTTAAAAAACTCAAATCGGAGGATTGGGATTATTTCAAAAAAGAAGCCGAGCGTATGAGCCGAGTTGAAATTCCAACTGCTGGCGGATTTGGACAGGTCGCTATTGTTGATACGCAAGATTTAACCAGTAAACTTGGCGTATTGAAGTTAATGGAGATGGCAGTAGAGAATGCTGGCACTGAAAAAACGCCTTATGCTATCGGAATACTGCGGGAGCTTGGCGATATTAAAATGGGCCGTGAACCAGCAGACGCAATAACCATTATCAGACATTGGACGAGGGAAAATTTGCCGTCGGTTGAAGAAATTATCACTCGTCATTTTGGAGAAGATTTTATTGAAAGATACAAAATGTACGGGGCAAAAAATGCCAAAACAGTCAGGTTACCAGTTAATGATCGTGAGACGGCAAAGATAGCCACCCAATTAGTTGAAGCATTTGCTGGTCAGGAAATGCCAGACTTTTCGCAAGTACGGTCAGTAGTAATGTGTGGCGATCCAAATTCTGGAAAATCTGTTTATTCTACAATTTTTCGCGAAGCACTAAAAACTTTGGGTGTGCATGTAGCCCATCTTGATCTGGACAAAGCCGCGCCTACTCCGCAGTGGTTTTTAGACGCAGAAATCGCTAGCAAGGAAGCGGAATTGCTTTTTTCGCAAGGTAAATTATCTCAAGAAAAATTAGATGAGGCAAAAAATAAACTTGAAGAAGTGACAGAAAAAAGACGCACGATGAAGCGACCATGGTCTATTGATCTTGCCGAAGAAGCAAAACAAGAATTATTAGCGGCCGCCCAAGAAGAAAAAACAGATTTTGTTATTGGTGATATCGGCGGAGGTAGAATAAAAAAAGATGAACAGGGCAAAATTGTAAAAATTACACGCCTAACCGCAGAAAATGCCCGCATTTTGGAAGGGACAGACGCGGTGATTATTGTTTCCAATAATCCCCAAGGCGCGGCAGAATGGAAAAAGTTGGTAGAAACTGGAATTGATCCGGAAACCGGAGTGCGAATTCAACGAGACAAGCCCATTCAAATTATCGGAATTTACCAAAGCATTCTGGAAGGCAATGTCCAAGAAACCGCCACGGGCGAGAAGACCGGAATTATCACAAACCTTGATCGTAGCAAAGCCGAGAAAAAATATAATCCAGCAATTTTTACAACCGCAATGTTTGTTAGTGATGCGGTGGAATTAAGGAAAAAATAATATGAGCTATCAAGAAAAATTTACACCACAATTTGAAGCACCTAAAATTCCCGAAGCCGAGCCGCGAGAAAAACATATGGCTTATGGCAGTGAACGATTTGAAAGCGCAACGAGCAACAATCATAATGAAGTTTTACTAACTGATACGCGCAAAGTTGCCAAGGTTGTTTTGGGTAAAGATGTTGCTTTGGTATTACCGAAAAATCCTGATGAAATACCAAAATGGGCGGGTTATCCTACCCACCAAGAATCATGGTTGCCTTTATGGTTCGTGTTATTAAATCATGCTCAACATCGAACGCCGCAAGAATTGACCTATCGCCAAAAACTCAATGAGCAACTAACTACCGAAGATCGCGAACTAATGCGTAAAGCCCTTATTTTTAAGGCAAATGAATTTTGGCAAACATACAAACAAGACACCCAAACGAAAGAGCCGAGAAAAAAATACAAAAATATCACTCGCATTGTGCAGGATATTTTGCTTTATGTAGATGCGCCGGAAACAGTCATTGAAAGCCAAGAGGAATATCTAACCAGTCATCGTTTGTTTCCGCTTATTCAAAGAGCGAATGAATTAAGAAAGGGCATTGGTCTTGAGCAGGCCAGCGATTTAGAAGCTCAAGTTGAGCAAGCGCTGGCCGATTATACTACGCAAGTAGGTGCCGAGGAGAGCAAAGAAGCATACGAGGAATTGCAAGGAAAATTATTGCAGAATTCTACAGATGAATTAGTTGTGTTAGTACCTGATAAAAATATTACCGACGCAGATTTGTATGCAAATTTGGCAAGTTACGACTTATTGATGTCGGAAGACGAACACGATCAAGATGTCGTCTCTATTGTATCCTCTCTCGCTGAGCCGCAATTTCATCAGTTAGACACAAAATTTGGTCCCAAGTTGGCGCACAAGCGACGAATGGATGTTATTGCAGTTCCAGAAAATCTTGGTACCTGGGATGTTGTTCGCGGCGGTAAAGAATCTTATCAGCCAATCAGTATGATTTTAATGACTCACACAAAACCCGAAACCGAAGCTGGCACACAAATGCAAGAACGATTACAGAAAGAATTAACACCACAGTTTGTCGCGCACCATTATCTTGGAGCGGCAGAAGAATTTTTACACCGTGATGCTTGGGGCAAAAGTTTCGCTAAACGATATGAAGGAGATAGAGTTAAGCAAATTAAAAAAGTTATACCACTTTATCGTGTCGCGTGTGATTTACTACCACGAGCGGTGTATATGTTAAAAACAGGCAAATTCCCTGCGGGCGTAGAAAATGATGAACTTTGGGAGGTAGGGAAAGTCAAAGATGAAGCAGAAAAAATTCAAGAACATTTCAAGAGGCAAGACGCAACCCAAGAAGAACTAAACGAGCTGGCAAAAGCTATTGAGACAAAATTTCAAAAGTGGTTTGCCGATGAAGATTATCTGTTTTTTCTGGAAAATATGGAAAAAATGGGCCAGCTTGAAACATTGGCCGAGGGAGCACAATTGCAAGAGATAGTGCGTCTTGCCGGAAAAATTGCTGAACTTGCGCCCGGCAAACAGAAAGAGAAAATCAAAATTGCTATTGCTATGGCTGTTAGTCGTCATAAAGAACAACACCGCGAAGGTGGCGAAATGTATGCCAATCATGTATTACGAGTTGGCGCTCGTGCCGCTCAATACGCCAAAGCACAGAAACTGGAAAATCCGGAAATTTTAATCAAGGCGTCGACGCTTCACGATATTTTAGAAGATACTTCCACGAGCGAAGAAGAAATAGAGCAAAAATTCGGCAAAGAAATTTTAGAAATTGTTAAAGCTGTTAGCCATAGAGACGAAGATGAACCAGACGAAGAATATCTCAATCGGGTCGCCGCCGGTGGCAACTTAGCGGTGTTAGTAAAAAGATTTGACCGCTTAGAAAATTTGAATGATTTAGTAAAAGCACCCAAAGAGTTTCGATTGCGAAAACTACAAGAATTAGAGCAAGCAATATCAGTTTGGCAAAAAATTGACCCTGAAGGTACAGTTGAAATAGAAAGAATAATGCGTGCAATGTTATCAGAAGAAAACTAACTTATGATGTCAGAAAAAGGCGGAGAATTTATCCCGCCACAAGAACAATCAAAACCAATCGAGCAAAAAGTAGAACGCGAAATCGGTAATCGCGAATTGCCGATTTGGGAAAAGATGCCGGAAGTTGTGGAAACGCTAAGGAGTAGCAACCGGCTGATTTTGGTTTCTGAAACTGGTAGCGGAAAAACTACTCAAGTGCCGCAGGCGTTATGGGCGGAGGGCTTTGCCGAGCGAGGTAAAATTTTTGTAGTGGAAAATCGAGTGGCGGTGGCGGTGGAAATAGCCAAACGGGTCGCGGAAGAAATGAAGGTTAAAATTGGCCAAGAGGTCGGTTATCTTACAGGGCCGGAAAAGAAATCGGGCAGAGATTCACAAATCGTTTTTATGACAAGCGGGGTTTTCAAAAACATTGTTCGCGATGACCCGAAAATGGAGCAGGCGTCGGTGGTGCTTTTTGACGAATTTGACGAACGATATTTGCTTTCAGATATAGGTTTGGCTCTTGTCGAAAAAGCGCAGAATCAAGGTAGTGAAGTAAAATTTGGGCTGATGTCTGCGACGCTCAATGCGCAAAAATTTTCCGAGCACTTTGGCGGCGCGCCGATTGTGGAAGCAAAGGGCAGACCGTATCCAGTTGAGACGCATTATTCAAGCGAGCGAATTGATCCACGGCGTATGCCGGAAAAGGCCGCCGAGCTTGCCTTGTCTATTCACCAAGGACACCAAAAAGGAGATGTGTTGATTTTTATGCCCGGAAAACAAGAAATCAACGCGACTATTGAAGAAATGATGAAACAGAAAATTACCGGCGCGACAATTTTGCCCCTGCATGGCGAACTTTCACCGCAAGAGCGGCACAGAATTTTTGAAGAACAACTTGGTAGAAAAATTATTGTTTCAACTAATATCGCCGAGCGCGGACTGACTATTGACGGCGTAAGGTATGTGATTGATTCCGGCTTGGTGAGAATGAACGAGTATGATCCGGAGGCTGATACGACAAAATTAGTGGTAACTTCAACCGCGCAAGATTCTCTAAGACAACGGCAAGGTCGGGCCGGACGCACCCAGCCGGGCGAATGCCACTTTTTAATAACGCAAGACGAATTTAATCGTCGCCCCATTTCCACTAAGCCAGAAATCATGCGAACTTCTTTGCGAGAAGTAGTGTTGCAAATAAAAGCGATGGGCTACTCGCGCGAAGGCGACCCTATCCATTTAATCGATTCGCCAGAAAAACAAAACTGGAAGACAGCGAAAAACCAACTTCGCTTGCTCGGTGCGCTCAATCCCGAAGACGAAACAAAACTTTCAGAGTTTGGTCAAAAACTTGCGGAGCTATCGTGCGACCCACGCGAAGGAACAATGCTATTGCGCGGTTGCGAAATGGGTTGTGGTAAAGAAATGGCGATCATTGCGGCGTTAAGAACTAGCCGAAGGTTACTTTACCGTCCACAAGCTGAAGCCGAGCAAGCCGACGCTGCCCGTAAGCAATTTGAAACTTCAAATCTTTCCGATCTTTTGAATTTAGTAAATGTCTATGAGCAAGCCGAACGTGCGAATTTTGATTCAAAATGGTGCCGCGATAATTATGTTTCTTGGCTCGCCTTGCGCGAAGTACGCCAAAACCACTCTCAACTTTTAGAGCAAGTAAAAAGATCGGGATATAAAATTAACAAGGAAAAGCCTGCACCAGAAATTTTATGCCAAGCAATTGCAAAGGGATTTCCAGACAAAGTTTTTGAAAGTGCTGGTCGGGGTTGGTACGAAAACAGAACGACTGGCGAACGCGCCCTTTTAGGTCGAGAATCGCGCGCAATCGGCAACTTGATTATTGCCAATGAATTGATTACAATACAAACTAAACGAGGTGGCGAATTGCCCCTCATTACTCTGGCAACCAAAGTCGAGCCAGAGTGGGTTAAATAATTTATTTTTAAGAAAGGAAAAACTATGAGCGAAAAAAACTTCACACCAGAGGCACCTGTGTCTCAAGAGATTAAAGAAGGCGAACCGAAAATTGAGAAATTATCAATCAACGATTTTGCCCGTGAGATTGGGCTTCAACCCGATCAACAAGGTCGCATTACTTTTAGCCCAGAGCATGACCGATTGGCGTATGAATACGCCGAGAGATTTGCTCGCGACAAAAAAGCCGAGGGTATTGTTATTGACGGCGTTGCTTCGCCTGCAGTAATTGCCAGTCTTTTGCATGGTGCGCATCCGGCAGAAGGCAACCTAACCTACATGTCAAAAGACAATGAAGGGAAAATGGTTAAGGGCGAGACTAAAGTTTTAGAACCGTTGCCCGAGGGCGAAGGGCGCGGACCAGAAGGATTTACGTGGGTTAAAAAAGAAACTGATGATTATACTCTTGTTGAGTTTAATCTCGCGGGCGATTTCAAGATTGAGGATTTAGATAAAGTCATTCCTCCCGATGTTGATCCTTCAAAACCCGTGTTAATTTCCGGTCGCGGCCCTCTCTACTTGACCCATACGATTGCCGCTGGATACAGACACTACAAGGGTATTCCGGGCGTTGGTTTTTATCAACCGGCCAGCAAATTCGGTCCCGCTAAAACCGAAATTGGCATTTCTCATGAGGAAGAATTACCATTGGGATTGAATTTTGGCGAACCGTCTGAAATTGGCACTGCTAAAGAACAATATGAGAAACGAATCACGGAAGGACTAGCCGGAGTTAAAGAAGGAATTGATAGTCAAAAAGTTGCTTCTGTCGAGGTAAGCGGCAAAGTAATAAAGATTACTTTAGATAGTGGCGAAACTTACAGTGTATCCGTGCGAGAAGTATCGAAAGGTGAATAAAAATAAGTTGAGTTAATTGCTACGGATCAGCAACTTATTTAGTTGTTTTGTTTGGCGTTTGTTTTTGATACCCACCTGCCACCCAAATTGA
>JBAXAF010000027.1:0-6769 GCA_037142675.1 Candidatus Berkelbacteria bacterium
CTAATAACCAATTTCTAAAAAAATTATCTTCTTCTAAAATTCAAAATCACCAATGAAATCGGCGGTGCAATTATCCAAAGAGTTTTAAGGCCGTAAACGATTGAGGCAACACGTGAAGTTGCCATAATGCCTGCCCTGGTTGCCTCGGGTAAAAATCCAAGAATGGTTGAAATAATTAGTGCCATCGAAAGTGCCATGTAAACTATAACTTCCAGCCCCGAAGTGTCGCCACTTCTGGTGGAGGCAGTGTTAATGGCGCCAGAGACGAAGAAAATTACCAATAAAAATAAGACAATTGCCACCGTGCCGGAGGACATATTGCCTTTAACCCAAATTTGATTTGCTATAACTTTGTTGCCTTGAAAAAACTGGAAAACGTACTCGGTGAAACTGGTTGCCATAACGATGGCGATGTAAATAGACGATAAAATTGTAATGACTTTTTCACGTTTCAGAATGAATCCATAGGCGACGCCAAGGATGAAAGTTAACGAGATAAAAATGTCCCAACTTGGGAGCTTCCCCATCAAATACCCCTCCAATTTTACTTATAATTTCATTATAAGTAAAAGTTTATCAAGTAACAAGTAAATCAAGTGGAAAGAAAAAATTATACATTAATTTTTCTAATCAGTCCTGAAATCATTTTGACAATTTCTAGCGATTGATTATGAAGTTCTTCAAATTCATCTTGGTTAATATATTTTAAATCTTTTGCTAGATATAGCATGGATCGCAATTCACCCGCTGAACCTTTGGCTATATAAAGAAAGTTTCTAAATTCCTTGTTGGTTTGTCTTTCGTATCCTTCAGCTATGTTATTCATAACTGAAATGGCGCAGCGAAATAACTGATCTTTGAATGAATAATCCCTCAGTTGTTTGAAAATCGAATAGCAATCAAGTACCAAAATTCTTGCCTTTTTCCAACATATTATATCCTCGAAATTTGTAATTGCCATTTTTGTTTTTTACTTGACCTACTTGTAACTTTTGACTTGATAAACTTAATTAAATTTCCAGTTTGGATGTTCGGCGACTGGTGGCAGAATAATTTCTGGTTGTTCGGTTGTATTGTGCTTAATTTCATCAATTTTTCCTGAATATTTTTCAATAATTTCGGCTGAGCTTTCAAAAGATCGCGATTTGGATGTTGGTTGGCTGTTGGCAAATGGCACCGCAATCGGTACTACCGAAACTTGTGGCTGTTGCCCGGTTAGTTCACCCCTGACAGTTTCTATCATGGCAATTTTTTCTACTCTTGGTTTAAAGTTTGACTTAACGCGGGAAATTATCTCGCCTGGTTGTTGCAAGCCGGATTTTGTGACTGTAATTGAATAAATATCTTTTGGCAGAGCAAGGCTGAATTTTCCGTTTGCATTTGTGACGGCAGTTTTCGCTAGCTTTCCTGTTGATTGTGATTTTGCCCGAATAACAGCTAGGTCGACTGGTTTTGAGTCAGCTGATTTATAAACAATGCCCACAGACTTGCCACCAGCGATGAACTTTTTGTAAATCGTATAGGCAATAGTAACTGCATATAATCCGAGCATGACAAAATTAAATATAGTTTTGTTTTGGTTTAGCGAATAAATAGTTGCAGCCAGTCCAAGAAGAATAATTGGAACGTTAACCAATCTCAAGAATCTTGATATTGATTCGAGTAATCTAATTTTCTTTACTACCAAATCTAAACTAGCAGTTGCTGACATTGGAATTGATTTATTGAAAAGTGGGTTATCTTCCGAAAATGTAACTTTTTCTTTGGCAAAATAATTATTGTCGTAGGCCAATTCGATTTTCTGAATGGTTGAATTTGCCCGATTTAAAATTTCGTAGCCTTCTTTTTTTGTTTCGAGATAATATTCTTCGCCTGGAGGAACTTCTAACGCAAATCTGCCGCCTCTGTCTGTCGTTGCCACAGTAAGTAACTTATTGTCTCTTGCCCGGTATAGCAGAACTTTGGTTAGCGGAATTGGAACCCCTGCGCTGGCATCATATACAATCCCTGGTGCATGTTTCTGGTCTTTGCCTTTAGCGAACAACCCATAGAGTTTTGGCAAAAATTGTATAAGTTGAGCCAGAAGTGCCAACAACCCGGCTAGGGCAAGCAATCCAGCTGCTAACTTACCAGCAGGTGTTGAAATTGAATCTTTAGCGTCACCGATAATGCTACAAAGTGGTCCAGTGCATGGTGGAGTAAATGTGCAATCGGGCCCAGTACATGGTGTCACACAATCAGGATCTAGTGGATCACAAATCGGCGGATGTCCAATTAAACAGGCTGCGGGGTTATCATTGGCAGCGTGGATATCTAGAGTTAGGTAAATGACTGGCGAAGGACCATCAATTTTTTCACTTTCATTAATAATTCTACTATTGATCAGATCAATGTCGTAGGTAACTTTAATAGCGTTTGCAAAGGTTCCTTCAGTGTCTTTGGCCTGAAGTGATGTTGGGCCTAGTATATCAACTAAATTCTTGCCGGAAACATTTTCAATTTTGACTTGACCAACGCTACCAATCATATCTTTGAATTGATCAGCTAAAGAGGTGTAGAAAGAATAACTTGACCCCTTCCACATTCTAAGTATTCTCTTAGTCGTTAAGTCAGTTGATCCTGCTGGACCATAGACATAGATATTCTTTGCTTTTCGTTTTTCGCTAGTAACTGTTAAATCAAAGGTCTTAGAGATAATCTTTGTTCCACTGGTGGCTTTAACCTCAATCGCCCCAGGGTAGCTGCCAGTGTTTGTCGTGGCGATAAACTTGCCATTGGCTGCCAGTTGTCCGGCATTGGAATTGTGGAGGATGTATTCAACCCTAACCCCGGCCATTGGAGCTCCAGCTTGATCTCTGGTGTTTCCGTAATATTGAGCAGTTTGTCCTGGTTTCAAATGTGATGGCGCTCCGTAAGAAACTGAGGTAAATACTTGTCCCTCTGCCCCAAGAGCTCTATCTGCGCCGGTTAGTTTGGCCAATATTTTCTCGCCTAATGAAACTTTGTTTTCTTCGCAGCCCAAACTATTGCTGTTAAAAGCATAATCGGCTGGATAAATTGTGATTGAGCCAAAAGCTGACTTTTCTATTCCGTTGTAATTGGCAGTTCCCTTAATTTTGTTCGGATAACAACCATAATTGTCCGATGTGGCAATATTAACATTTCTGCCATTGGTTGGGATTGTACCAATTCTATCGTCTAAGAGTGACATTGAGTAATTAGCATTTGGAATAAAAAGGTTAAACTGATCATACCCTGAGACATTGTTGGCAGCTGACTTTACCGGATCTTTAACTGCCGTACTCCAAGGGCTGGTCCAAACATACTCTAGTCTTCTGGCTTCATTGGTGGTAACAAAGCTCAACAGTTCAAAGTCAGTCAGCCCATAACAGTTTGCAGTAGCTTTAACCGCATCCATCCAAGTCCCAAGAGTGGACGTTGCTGTCATTAAACCACTGGAATTAATTGTTCCCGCAGTTGGCACCTGCATTGACCAAGTAACTGGGCAAGAGGAAGTAATATCAGTTCCGTCTTGGTCAATTACTTTAGCAGAGTATTGCTGCGCTTGGCCCGGCTTAAGGTAAGACTGACCTGGTGAGGCAGACAAAGTAATCGAGCTAGGTCCGGGTGGCGTTGGCCCCGCCACAATCCTAAAATTGTTATCCGATTCATCTGGTTTAATGATTCCTCCGCAGCCAAAGAGTATTGGTACTAATTTAATTCTGGCGTTGTTGGATATCAAAGAAACTGCATTTGGTATGTAGAAGGAGTATGAATAATACCCATTATTTATTGCAGAGTTTGCATTGTATCCATGGTACGAAGTGTATGGTTTGTATCCGCCGTAACTGTTTGCTATCCAGTCTGAGTAAGCATTTCCACCAGTTAAACTACCCAAGTGTGTTGGATATATCACCTCCAGCATTTTATCGTAGTTCACTCCACCATCGGTTGAGAGCACTACACCAATCGGAACATTTTCTAAAGTTGTCTTTTCTCCCTTTGAAAGATCAGGATAAATATCAGCGTTACCGTTGCCATAGACCCAGTTAATGGTCATCGATCTAGTTAGTTGGTATGTCTCTCCACCATTAGGCAGCAGTATCTTAGTGCCAGTCATCATGTCAGCACCACTGCCACCACAACCAACAATACACTGTTGATTGGCACATCCAATTTCAGCCAAACACTCCTGTTGAGTTTTTCCTGCTGGAGGGTTAGTAAAGCACGCTGACTCTGCATCTTGGGCTTGTTGATAGCAAGCACTCTCTCCACCTGCTGGACAAGTACTGCCACAACTTCCACCAGTGTCTACCCCGGTTTCATTGCCATTCTGTATTCCATCAGAGCAGGTCGGTGGGGTAACTGGACAGTCTCCGCATTCACCACCTCCACAGTCAACTCCAGTTTCACCGTTATCTTGCGAGCCGTTTAAATTACAAACATCTGGTGGATTTGAACATGCCGGACAAACTCCACCGCAGTCAGTTCCTGTTTCATTTTGATTTTGTATACCATCTGAACAAGTTTCCGCTGGTGGTGGCGTTGCTGTTATCGTCATTAACGAATCTTTGGTCTTGGTTACCCCGTCAACAGTAGATGAAGCCGTAACCGTACAAGTATTACCAACAGGAACAGCCGCAGGCGCGGTAAAGGTTACAGTAGCTCCAGCAGCACCAACACTTCCACAAGTAGTAGACCAAGTGAATGTGGCATCTAGTATTGGGTCGTTAAAGTCATCAATAGCAGAGGCTGTTAAACTCTCTGTTCCATTGACCTGTACAGAAGCATTGGCCGGAAGCACTGTTAAATGATCTAATACTGCATATTCATAGTTAGCAGTATATGCATTAAGTGTTGGAGTAGATGCTCCGTCAGTATTGGCCAGTGTAGTTTCTACTTGCAAATACCGCTTAGCAGCGTCACCTGCTCCTAGCAACCCTTCTATGTTTATTGATCCAGCAGATGCCGTCGAAGCAGTCCACGAACCAAATGTAACTCCATCATCTGATGTTTTAAAACGATAATTAACAGAAGTATTAGCAGGTATATCATCATCAGGTACAAATGTAGTCCAATTCTTAACCCTAGCCCCTGCATCTAGTTGGGTAGCAGAGGAGGTGTGGGTGGCCATAGAGCTTCCGTACACTTGAACTTCAAAAATCTGATTGAAACAATCATAGCCGCCAGCACATCCGCCGGCGTAGGTGTAAAATCTGACATGGCGTGCGTTAACTGGTGCAAATGAGGTAGACATCCACGGTGGTGAAAAACCACTGTTTGACCCATGATTAGTAAAATTAATACCATCGGTTGAAGTTCGGCTTGATACACTTCCGAGAGATACCGACATGTAATATTTAAATTCATTTATTCGGTATGTCTGTCCGAGGTCCAGTGTCCATGTTATGAATGATTCTGGTGCTTGCTCACCGAAATATGTTGAGATATCGCTATCAATTGCGCGCTCGGGATTTGGAAAGTCTGCCGTTAATCGCGAATGGTCTGCTTCATAAATAGCTGCCAAGTTCAAATTTGTGACTGCAGGATCAATTTGGACACTGTCTCCACTGACTACAGCACCACTTTTAGTTCCCGCATTCCACTCAGCATCAGTGGTTAATGTCTTTGACGATGTCGCAGCCTCAGTCTTGGTATTAACTCTCTTGTCATCTCTACCGTAAAACCCAAAATAGACTGTAATTACAGCCAAAATAGAGACCAGAGATACTAATAGTATTAAAGCCCTCCTGCTCATCCTTGATTCCAATATTAATTTGTACATATATATTGTATCAAAATGGAAAGGGGAAAGGAATAAAAAAAGTGGACGGCACCGAAGTGCTGTCCACCTAGTTCTTTCCCATTCGTTGTGGCTCTACTGTTACTGCAGCAGCACCACTTCGTCCAATCCGCACAGATAGACACATCCAGGGCCGCGTTTTTCAGGCGCGACATACTCCAGATCGTTGGAGAGTGATACCGTCTTAGCGCCGGAAACCGGCACGAGGACGAACCCTCCTAGCTGCCTTACTGCGTTAGCAGGCTTGCCATCAATGGTGACGGCCCAAAGTGGGCAAGAGCTGACGAAGGCTACTGGCTTGAAGACCAGCAGCCTGCCACCAAGTCCATTGAGGTCGATGCTGATTGTGACCGCCGATTCGCTAATAGCGGCGTGCGAGATGTCTGGGGCCTCACTGCTGATAGCTTTGTCAGACGCCTTGCTCAGGTCGATATTCGGCGAAGAAACCATTCGGCCGGTGAGACTCTTGCCGTGGATGACATTGCTTTTTTTCATCCACCAAAGCGCCCTCTCCAGCGCTTCTTTTTCGCGCTTCTCACGAGCCACGGTAGCCAAGTGCTCCTGCTCTGTGATGATCGGGCAATTGGGTGCTGGCAAGCTACTCGTATCGTCATTCTCGGTGTATTCCATGTCGAAGAATCCAGGTTTCACTGCCTTCTGGTATTCGGGATCGAGGGCCGCCGTGGCCATTTGCGTCCCAGTACCTATCGGCTCCTGCTGACAACCGGCGAAAACTGCGATGACTGCTGCGATTACGATGGCGATCACGATTGAGTCTCTGCGAAACATGATGCACCTCTTCGTTGTAGCCGCGTGAAGCGGCGTGGGATATCTTCCACGAGTTGGGAATGCCGTTTTTGGCGCTCCTAACTAGTCAATTAATTTATAGCACAAAAATTAATTTAAGTCAATCTTAAGTTCTAATCCAAATCGCAACACATTAAAAAAATGAGACATCGAGGGCTT
>JBAXAF010000028.1:0-5772 GCA_037142675.1 Candidatus Berkelbacteria bacterium
AGAAATCTTAAGAAAAAGAGGTGAAATACCAACACTTTTTGTCTATTAAGCCATATTTTGCTACAATGGTTCCAAAAGGAGTTACATGCTAAAAGAAGTTTCGACTGAAAAGCTTGAGGAAATTAAACAGTTAGTGATTGAAGCGCTTAATATCTCATTTAAAATACACGATTCTCTCGGAGAAAGCGGCGAGGAAGTAATCGAAAAGAATCGATTTGGCGATACCGCCCTTAAGGTTGATATTGATATCGAATCTGCAATAATTGATTACTTAAAAAAATCTGGCTTATCTCTGCAAGTGATATCCGAGGAACACGGAACGACAGAAATTAGTAGCAACCCGCAATTTTTAGCAATTATGGACGGTCTCGACGGATCTGGTCTGTATAAAAATGAGCGAGGCAAAGGCCGCTACGCCACTATGTTTGGTATTTTTCTCGGCGAAAATCCTCACTACCAAGATTACTTAGTTTGTGGCATTGCCGAGCATGCGAAAAAGAAAATTTATTTGGCTGTCCGCGATCTAGGGTCAGAATTAATTGAAAATAAAACATCCACTCCAATCAAAACATCCGGAATAACCCAACTCTCTAAAAAAACTCAAATCCGAGTTGATGATTTTTTTCCAACCAACTCTAAAATTTTCTCTGGACCATTGAAAAAATCTGGCTATATCACAACTTATGATAAATCATCTGCAATATATTATGCCGATGTTGCCAGCGGCAAGGCTGACTTGGCGCTAGAATGCACTCGAAAAGGCAATTTGGAAATTGCAATTTCTTATGGGCTAATTCACGAATCAAGCGGAGTGATTTTTGATATAAATGGTCACGACTTAGGCCCAAAACTATACCGAGAATTTGGTCAGCAAACGCAATTACCAATCATCACGGCCGCGACAGATGAACTAGCCAAGGATCTGATGAAATTTCTCGAAAAGAACAAGGGCTCTTGATATTTTGTTTTGGGATTAAAAAAACGGAGCGGCCACTCTGTGAGTGACAGCCCCGCGGGTTTTGTTCTTGCGCTGGTTGGCGCTAGTCGATCTTGGCCAGACTGACCAACATAGCGTTCAGATCATCGCCGGTTCCCACGCCGGCAATAGTGGCCAACTCATCGAGGATCTGACGGCCAACCTCCTCCTGGGCCTCGATCCAGCTCTTGCCGTCCAGCCAAGGCGGATGCTCGGTGACCATCCAGTCGTAGTAGACCCGGATTTGCGCCAGGCGGGTCTCCAGGGGAACAACCACGTCACCACGGCGCCGGCCGATCTCCTTGTCGCCGCACAGATCGTCGGCGATATGAAAGATCTTCTCGTAAAGTGACCGGCCCTCCGACATAAAGTACTGGAGGCTGGTATGGCCGGAAAGTCCGGCAACCCGGATCTCCTCCGTGAACTGGTCGCCGAACTCTTGCATCCAAGCGGCCTGCTCCTGGGCAGCTTGAGCAAAAGCCGCGCTCTGGTCCATGCCAGTGGTAGCCACGATCTCGCCAGCACGCTTACGCTCCGTTTGCTTCTTAATGTCGTGCAGCAGGCCGGCCACAATGGCGATCTGCGCCTGCTCATAGGGAAGTTTGACGAGTTGGCAGATGGTTTTGCTGACCAGCGCCACCAGCAGGCAGTGGAGCGGGACGTTGTCCCACTCGGGGTCATCGAGCAGACCCGACTTGTCCCACATACTGAGTATCAAGGCGATCTGATCGCCGGTCAGACCCAAGGCAAAACTCACAACGGCGATGAACCTCTCTCGCGTGTTCAACTATCATCACTCTCTCTGCCTAAAGCTTCAGAATAACATCTGTATCGACACCATACATTATTATTGCACTTTTGTCAATTGGTTATATCCGGCAATTTGAAAACTAGCCGCTTCAGTGGTAACCTAGAATTGCACAATATTTCTAGATCAGAACCAAAAGGAGCTCATGAAAGGCATAATTTTAGCTGGTGGGGCTGGCACACGACTCTACCCGGCAACACTAACGGTTTCGAAACAAATGTTGGCTGTCTACGACAAGCCAATGATCTACTACCCGCTTTCGGTTCTAATGCTGGCAGGAATTAAAGAAATTTTAATTATTTCTACCCCACACGATTTACCAGGTTTTGAAAAACTACTTGGTGATGGTTCCGAAATCGGCATGAAATTCTCTTACAAAGTTCAGCCGGAACCAAACGGTTTAGCGCAGGCCTTTATTATTGGCGATGAATTTATTGGCAATGACTCGGTTGCTATGATTCTTGGCGACAATATTTATTATTCAGCAGGGCTCACCGGACTCTTAAAAGATGCTTGCAAAATCAAAAGCGGTGGCCACATTTTCGCTTACCACGTGCCGGATCCTGAGCGATTTGGCGTTGTTGATTTCGACAAAAATGGCAAAGTCCTGTCGATTGAGGAGAAACCAGAGCACCCAAAATCCAGCTATGCCGTTCCGGGCTTGTACTTTTACGGCCCTGAAGTGGTGAAGGAAGCCAAGGCCCTAAAACCATCAGCTCGCGGCGAACTCGAAATCACTGATTTGAATCGAATATTTTTAGATAGGGGTGAATTGGTCGTCACAGTTCTTCCACGAGGACTCGCTTGGCTGGATACTGGCACACACGCAGCAATGATCAAGGCCAACAACTACGTTCAAATTATGCAGGAAATGACTGGCATGAATATTGCCTGCATTGAAGAAATTGCCTACCGCCAAGGCTGGATTGACGACAAGAAACTTGATGCAGCAATAGAAAAAATGGGCAAATCAAGTTACGCTGATTATTTACGCCGAATTGAGCGTGAGATGAAAAATGAAAGATAATATCAAACCATGTAAAATTAGTGGCGTTTTTATTAAAGAGTTGAAGGTCTGGGCAGATAAACCGGACCTCGTACAAGATGTTGAGCCGGGTGTTTTTGCCGAAATTTTACGTGACGACGACGAAATGTTGAAACACTTTGGGCAGAGCAATTTCACCACAGCACCAAATGGCACAATCAAAGCATTTCATTGGCACAAATTTCAAGACGACCTTTGGTTTTTTGCCAACAGTAAAGTTGGTGTCGTTTTGTACGACCGCCGCAAGGATTCCCCGACAAAGGGCCAAACTGAAGTTATCTACTCAGGCCGCGATGATTACAAATTAATTCTAATTCCGCAAGGGATTGTTCATGGCTACAAAGTCTTGGACAATGAAGCTAGCATCCTAATTTATCATGTTACTAAAGCATACAACCCCAAAAACCCCGACGAGGAACGCATCGACCCATTCGATAAAGAGATAAATTTTGACTGGGATTCGCTAAAATAGGATTTTTATGAAAATTTTAGTCACAGGTGGAGCTGGGTTTATTGGTTCAAATTTTATTTTGTATATGATGGAGGAGTATCCTGATTATTCATTTGTTAATTTAGATGCCCTAACCTATGCTGGCAATCTCGAGAACTTGAAATCAGTTGAAAAAAATCCAAACTATAAATTTGTTTATGGCAGCGTTTGTGATCGGGAAAAAGTTGAAGAAGCAATAGATGGTTGTGACATGGTCGTCCACTTTGCCGCTGAGTCCCATGTTGATCGCTCAATTACTGGTCCAGCAGTTTTTGTTGAAACAAACGTCATTGGCACTCAAGTCCTGCTGGATGTTACCAATGAAAAAAATGTTAAGCGCTTTCACCATGTTTCAACCGACGAGGTCTTTGGGGCTCTCCCATTAGACCAACCTGATCTGAAGTTTGATGAAAATACAGTATATAATCCCCACTCGCCATACTCAGCATCAAAAGCTGGGTCCGATCATTTAGTCCGCGCCTACCACGATACCTTTGGGCTTGATGTTACAATCTCTAACTGCTCAAACAACTATGGTCCTCTACAATTTCCAGAAAAAGTCATTCCACTTTTTATCACCAATGCATTTCAAGACAGAAATTTGCCTATTTACGGAACGGGGAAAGCAGTTCGCGATTATTTATATGTTACAGACCACTGCTCGGCCATTGACGTTATAATTCACAAAGGAAAATCTGGCGAAACCTACTGCATTGGCGGCGACTCAGAGCGCAACGGCTTGGAAGTTGCAGCCGCAATTCTTGATGCCACCAAGAAACCAGAATCACTAAAAACCTTTGTTGAAGACAGAAAAGGTCATGACATGCGCTATGCCATTGACCATAAAAAAATTACCGACGAGCTCGACTGGCAACCATCAGTAACATTTGAAGTAGGCATTAAGAAAACTGCCGATTGGTACAAGCAAAATGAGGAGTGGTGGAGAAGAATTATATCAAAAGAGTATTTGGATACTAATCGCAAAGAATCTAACGAGAAGCTAGAAAAGTAGCCTGTTATCGGTTGTCAGTAATCAGGACCAAAAATGGAATCATTTGAAAAACTTGACGCTTGGAAATCAGCAAAAGAGCTGGCTCTTAAATGCTACGAGATTACGAAGTTATTCCCAAAAGAAGAACAGTTTTCATTGACGAGTCAGACTAGACGAGCTGCAATCTCCGTTGTTTCTAATATCGCAGAAGCCCTTTCGAGACTTTCTATAAAAGATCAATCGTATTTTTTCCAAATGGCCACCGGGTCATTATACGAACTTAAAGCGCAATTTATTATAGCAACAGAATTAAATTTTATGAAAAAAACGGATCTTGATATTGTATCCGATTCTATTATTAGAACCTTGAAACTAATAAACGGATATAAGAGATATTTAAGCAGCAAAAACTTATGAGCTCGATATTTGACGGACAACGGATAACGGATAACGGTCACCGGATATTAATCACTGGCGCTAATGGTCAACTTGGGCTAACATTGCAAGATGTTTTTGCCGGCAATGAATTAATATTAACCGACCGCAGCGAACTCGATATTAGTGACACTCAAGCAGTAGAAAATTTTGTTGAGGCTAAAAAACCAGAAGTCATTATTAATGCTGCCGCCTATACTGCGGTAGATCAGGCAGAAATTGATAAAGAATTGGCACGAAAAATTAATGTTGACGGAGCAAAAAATCTAGCTAGAGCCGCTAAAAAGGCAGGTGCCATATTTTTTCACGTTTCAACCGATTTCGTTTTCGACGGCAAAAAACCTAATCCATATGTTGAAAGCGACGAGGCAAATCCACTTTCTTATTATGGGCAAACGAAATTAGATTCAGAAGTCGCAGTTGAGAAAATCGGTGGCAAGTACTTCATCCTTCGCACATCTTGGCTTTATTCCCCCTTTGGAAAAAATTTTGTCAAAACCATTGCCAAACTGGGGCTAGAAAAAGATGAATTAAAGATAGTTTCAGACCAAATCGGCTGCCCGACCTATGCCTATGACCTAGCAATAGCAATGAAACAGTTACTCGTTATCAGTAGTCAGTTATCGGTAACACAGGATGGTTCCGACGGGCAACGGACGACGGGCAACGGACAACTATTTGGCCTCTATCACTTCGCTGGTGATGGCGAGTGTTCCTGGTTTGATTTTGCTGAGGAAATTGTAAAGCTCTCAGGCGGAAAGGCCAAAGTTCAACCACAAACTTCCTTTGAATACGCCGCCGGACGAGGTGAAACCTTAACAGCCGAGCGACCAAAATACTCCCCGCTAAACTGCGACAAAATAATGAAACTTGGCACAAGAACCGCCCCCTGGCAAGAGTCGCTGGCAAAATGCATTGAAATTCTAAAGCAAAACAACGAATTATAATTTCGTTCAGTAAAAAAGATCTTGGTGGAGTTGATGAGAAACCTCTTGGACAGTAGACCAATAAAAAATGGTACATTGGG
>JBAXAF010000029.1:0-5595 GCA_037142675.1 Candidatus Berkelbacteria bacterium
CACCATGTCAAAAATTGGGGCTAGTGTTGCGAAGGTCTTGAAAAGACTACATACTACCACTCGCACATATTGTATTCCAGATACCATTAATTAAAAAATAGCCCCACCTTGGGCTATTTTTTAATTATGAATATCAACCAAATTAAAGCTTTATTTCGTAAACCTTTCCATCTAGAAAAGCTGGAACATCAATCGTGGCGGGCGCTATAACGCGATTATACCCATAATTATCAACAAAACTTAACGAATATTTACCAGCGAAAGCGGTGTAATTCAACGTACAATTACTCGGTGGCGTGCTCCAATCAGATGTGCCAAAAGCCGCTGAAGCTATATACAAATGTCCCCACCAATAAACATTACAGTCAGAAGCCCCGTCTTGGCTGGAAATGTGAAGAGTGAAAGTTGAACGATCATCAACCCTAAGTATTTCGTTAGTTAATTTGTCTCTTTGGATTTTAAGCGTCAAACTGCCATTCGAGGTTATTATTCTACGCTCCTTGCCATTCATAATGAATTTTAAGGAGTATGTTCCTACGGGCAGTTTCAGTGAAGATAACTTGCCAGCAGAAGTAGCCATGTTGATTTCTTTTTCAATTTTGCCATTCCTGATCAATTGCAGCACCCCGGTCTTTAATGTGGTTGTGTCAGTCATATACGCACTTTGGATTGAACTGGCAAATACTCTAGCATTTAAAGTGCCTAGATCTTGCGGATCATCAACCAATATATTCAAGCCCAAAGTCGCTTTATTAACGGTAATTGTTGGATTTTTTATAACCAGTTCCTTGCCGGTCGCCTGATCAACCACAGACACAGCGACCCGACCCTTTCGAACATTTTTAATTGTAAATCTACCGTCCTCGCTCAAAGCCGCATCTTCCCAAACCTTAACTAAAACTTTTGGAACTTTTTGACCCGATGCATTTAATACCTGACCGGAAACGGAAACTAAGCTTGACTGATTAATGTTCATAATTTGCAAAAGACGACTGAAGCGATTTCTAAATCCCTGGTATGCAATTGAGAGTCTAGACGCTATTGTGGCGCTTATTGAGGAATTGTTTCTGGCATTACCGATTTGGAAAACCAGCCTAGACCAAGTTTTCTCAGCAAAAATTGCTGGAGTTGAAGGAATTCTATCAACTTTTACAGGGTAAACTTCACTATAAATTCGAGCATCAAGGGAGGTAACTGCCAGAAATTTATAACTAAAATCACGAACAATTAAATACTCCGGAATAGTAGCAGTGTAATTATCACCTGATTTGCTAGCCTTAATGTATACATCAGTAGTGTTTGGGCGGATAAGCGCTAAATAAACTTCTTCAACCGGCACAACAGTATTCGAAGTAACCTTGGATGAAACAACATAGTCACTGTCAGTCCTGGCATTTGTGCTCCCGTCGGCAGCCAATGCAATAGAATTTGAGCTAACAGTGCCTTTTATTGAGCTAAATGCAGCCCGAGACTCGGGGGTAGTAACCGCAAAACTGTAGTCAATTGAGCCTAAATCAGATTTGTCTAATTCGTAAATAGCCGGGCTGCTATTTGGGTTAATTATTTTGTATTTTCCTGATGAAGTTTTGCCTATAAGAAGCACGCAATGTCCGCCGTGTCTGTGGCCATCACCACTCAATAATCCTTCACTGTGAATCACAACCGGAACTCCAGCCTTTAGGTATTCATCTGCCTGATCCATTGATACGTGAAAAGTAGATATTTTGGTGCCGAAGCGAGAATTTAGCTGATCACTGATTCCCGGGAAACCATTATAGGTTAAAAGCGCGCTGACACCAGTTTCGTTTGTGATTCTCGCTGCAACCGTTGGATCCATTTTTTGCTTTGCAGACTGGCCACGAAAATCATCTTTATCTGAGTAATAAAACTTAACAGCCATTGAGTATGATGTTAAACAACAGCCTGCCGCACAAACCGATCCAGAATCAAATTGACTAACAGGATAATTATAATCACATTGCTGCATGTTTATTTTAGTTGCAACATCCTGCAAATGCATCGGGTCCCAATTTGTGTAACTATAATTTATAGTTTTTGCCGCATCATTTGAACTTAGTTCAAACACATTGCTGCCACCAACGACACTATAGGTCCTGCTATCAATGGTAACAATGATGCTTGAAGACTGTCTGGCCCAACCAGGGAATCTAGCAACCCCTCTTGCATCAGTCTTAACCTCATCGGAATTAACAGCAATTCCTGAAGTTCCAGTTTGATTATCAGAGCGGTAACTTGAAAGTTTAACAGGAATATTTGCCAAAGGTGTTGGAGCATTTTTATTTACTAGCGACGGTGGCCCGACTGATACAGTTCTGTATTCCTTTAACTGTGAGGTAATAGTAATTTCGACATCTTTGGTTTTCGGCAGTGCGTCAACTGAATCATTTGGATAAAAAATGAAGTCGCGACGAATCAGCAACCCTCTACCTGCCTGAAGTTCAAATTTATAACTTTTGTGCTTGTTAAATGTGGTTGATGGTCCATTTTTACCGGTCAACACAACTTTTTTGGTTCCAGTTTGTTGATCGCCAAAAATATCGGCTGATTTATCGGAAATTTTATAGAGATGAGTCCCAGGCATAGTAACACCACCGTCAATGAAACCCCGAGTAAAAAAACCGTCGTAGGTCAAATCAACCGAGGCCCCAACGATATCTTGGGTTGAGCCACCTGCTGAAACATTTTGAACTAATCCCTGAAATGTCACATAACCGGCAATGTTTTTCTCAAGTAGAAAATCTACGACTATCACTGGATTGATATTCAAATATACAGAGTACATCTCCAGTGAATAAGCAATATCATTCGGCTGGGCAGTTAACCAGTATTGTTTATCTTTATTTATGTTGTTTATTTTGCCAGAAAAATCATACTTACCATCGGATGCCACGTTGACTATAATTTCACCAGTTGCATCTATTGAACCATTCGCATTGATTGGACTCAATTTTACAACTCCAACTAAAGGTTTACTTGTATCTTTTGCCTTTACCGTACCCGAGATTCTTGCTTCACTGCTTGCTATGGTCCTGATTTTGAAACTCTTATCACAAACGGATTTACCATTTATAACCTTAATATCACTTCGGCTGATCTCAAACACGCCATCCTCTTCCGGATCTTTGACATGATTATTATTTTTATCGACATAAGATGGAGGTATTTGCTTGTCAATTCTGAGGATCAGTTTTTCGATTTTTGACCCCGGGCGAGCGATATTATAAAGCCCCGAGAAAATATAGTTCTTTTTGATGCCATTTGATTCAGTGCTGTTATAACCAGATTGCAAAGATTTAGCCTCTCCAAAATTTCCACAGCTTGAATTGTCCTCGCAATTCACTCTGGCATTAGCCTTAACCGGCTTATCGTTTTCGTCTTTTAACAATCCCTGTAAATCAAAAGTTGGATTTTGAGGAATGTAATTTGGATTCTTGTCTAGCGAGATTTCGACAACCCTAACAGATCCCAAAGCTGGAATGTTTTGTAGTGGCACAGTTGAAAGATTAATTGCCAAAGTTTTTGACAGGTAGGCTTGTACGTAGGTCTCAGTGTTGTTGCTCGCATTAATATAAAGTGTCTGAGTAGCGGCTGGCAAACTTCTAAAAACTCCGCTAAGAGCAGACGGCACAAAATCGTTTTTAGATAGCTGGGGTGTTTGACCAGAGATTACCAAAGATATAGACTCAACCATTCCTGCACTATTTCGACCGGGACAGCGATTTGCGTCCGTGCAGGCCTCTGTTGTAATTTTGTAGTACAAGTCCTGGACAGACTTAACCAATGTTATATCCCTAACAGTCTTTAGCTCGAATGTGTTATCACCAGAGCTGATTAATGTTGTGGTAAAAACATCTTTATCTAAAAATTTAATTTCAGTGGGCAGGTAACCAGCTGCTGAAATTTCTAAATAAGCGCTGTCAAAGGAATTCGCTTGAAACTTATCCGATAAATAATTTTTTCCTGAATATGTCCCACCGCCAGTCGCAGTCGTTGTTCGAGTATATTGATATTGCGGATTTGTACTTTTATCAATCAGTTTAATTTCTGCTTCCGCTAATAAATTCCCGTTGTCAGCCTTAATGTTGCCAGTTATTTTATATTCTGGGATATCTCTTTTCAATCCAACAGCCAACGCGTAAACAGTGCCGCCATTAACAATCTGGCCCGCAGATATGCCCAAACTGCTCAGCGATGCTGATGTTGATTGATACCCGGGGGCCGAAAAATAAATCTGCCAATTTGGGACATCTGATGGGTCGGCGTAAGTTATATTGGAAATAACGTAGTGACCGCCGCTGTCGGTTGAAGCCCTGTAATTGCCGCCAGTTAAAACCTCACTCGCGCCCGAAATAAATGCTTGTGTTTGTGAGTCTTTAACATGCCCATCGATCGAAATTGTACCACTGGTATTTCCACCGCCAGCGCAAGTTCTGGAAAATACATACGGAGAAAGCGCTGATGAACCAGCGCTGGAGCTGCTATTAGCAGTGGCTATATTTGGGGTGCCACTGGAACAGGGCGTAGAAAAATTATAAACAGTGTTGGCATAGAGTGAAAAAACTGCCAAATTGCGCGTGATGTATCCATAGCCGTTATGAACAGTAAACAGTTGCGTCGGTTGCGGCGAACCAGATTGCCCAGGTAGCGCCGCGTAAACTGTCGTGCCTGCTGGCAAATCATTAACACCCCCTGAGTCTTTTACTTGCACATAGAAGTTGACTGTGGTCGGGTTTGCCAGCATTTTAATGTGAATAACCCCAGTTTTAGCCAGAGTAAAAACAGTTCCAAAAAGAAACACTACCCCTAGTGCAAAAATTAGTGCGATTAATTTTGTTCGTTTACTCAATTTTCGAAACAAAATTTCCCCTCGCCATTACTCTCAAAACTAACCGTAGTTTACCATTTTTGACCTTACAAATCAAGGCCTAAAAAAATCCGCTAGCGGCAAAGCTAGCGGACGAACAGGGGAAACAAGTTGGACTACAGCATCGTTGGCAAGTCGCCGGTCGCAGCCCAGCGCTGAATCAGCAGTACAAGGGCCGGCTGACCTTGAACCTTGTCCTTCAGAACGGAACTTGGGGCAAATCCGGCCATCGCTATGGAACTGATGACCAGGCCATGATCCTCGGTGTCATCAGCGAGAACAAAGCGAACGCTCTGCCAATCGATGCGACCCTGCGTCGCCAACCCACTCGCGGATCCAAGGAGGCCAGCAGCCAACATTGGGTCGCGCGGCAAATGTATTAGGATGATATCAGCTCGAACGCGAGACAACATCGCTCGCAAGTTCTGCACTACTTGGTCGAGTGCCTGGGCCAAGTCAGTTTCGGGGGCCATTGCTCTGTCGGGACCAATAGCCACAACCTGGCGGCCATCCACCATTTCCGGCACCGGCAATCCAAAGATCAACGAAACAGCATACATAATGACGTGCACAGTAAACCTCCCGAGCCCCAAAAGGGCAGATATAGACGCGTTATATTTATACCAGTTAGAACAAATATTGTCAATGACTAACCGGTGAATTCTACTCCGAAATGCAACTTTTAATGAAAACCTCGTGTGGCGTTAGAT
>JBAXAF010000030.1:0-5305 GCA_037142675.1 Candidatus Berkelbacteria bacterium
GATGATGGCAGCATCAAGGCGCTGAGTGGCAACGACCAAATCTGTGCGCGGTTGCCCTACGCCAAGCAGAGCATCTCGTTTTTGCCGGTGTTCAAACTGTTTCTGCAAACCAATTTTCCGCTGCGTACCGAGTTCGACGATCCCGGCATGAAGCGCCGCGTGATTGTCTGCCCGTTCGATCAAAAACCGGCAACGCCTGACCCGGCGATCAAAGAAGCCCTGATGAACGACCCCCAAGCCAAAGCGGCGGTGCTGGCGTGGCTGTTCCAGGGTTATCGCGTCTGGCGCAAGGCTGGCTATTTGTTGGTGGAAAGCACCTACGCCGCCCAAGCCACCGGTAGTTACTGGGCCGACATGGATCCCTACGCCGACTTTGCGCGGGAAAATCTGACCTTCGATAAACAGGCCAAAACGACCAAGAAGGACATGGGCGACGCTTTCAAGACGTGGCGTGAAGATTCTGGCCGGCGCGATGCTTCATCTCGTGAATTGATTAAATGGCTATTATCAAAGGGAATTTTTGAATATCAAGATTCTGATCCTAAGCGAACAAGAATTTGGTCTGGGGTTAGAATTTTGGATAACCGAACAATTTGAACAAAATGAACAGCATTTTTAGTAAAAGACAAATGTGTGGAAGTTAGAATAAAACTTTCATAACAGAGTTTCCTGAAAATGATGTTCAAAAAGTTCAAAATGTTCATACCTTATCGTTTACATCACTGGGTGCTAAGCTATGGAAAGATAATCTGTTTTCTGGCAACCCAGGTTGCCGTTGCTGATTCTCGTAATAACAGCGTATTCGACCGAGAGGTTGTTACCCGCTTCGCTACCTCATGGGAAAAATCGCATGTACAAAGAAGAGCTGATTGGAAAATCATTTGTATTCAAAATTGAGCAGGCAAGTGCAAAACGCGGATCATTCAGGTGTGCAGTGTGTGGCAATAACGATACATATTATAAATTCGGTGGTGCCTGTGGTTCTTGTCAAACCTGTGGCGCTAATTATATGAGGACCGGTGGTGTCGATCTTTTTGTTGCCGACAAAGGCCAATTCGGCCCGCATTGGATCGAACTTGAGCTTGAGTCGTTCAATGACCCGTATTAGCTAGCAGGATTAGAAATTGCCAATAAATGCCACCCAGTGGTGAATAAGTATGGCCCATTTGCAATGAACGGTAATGGTTATTTTTGAGTCAACTCCGCCCACCATTTGCTGCGTTTTCTACGACAACTCTGTTTGGTCACTACTAAAAAGATTTGTATTAGCCCAGTTGACTGCACCTAATTAGTACGTAATCCTACGTTTCCCCATTTGGGGAAACCGAGGAGAAAACATTGTGAACCTAATTGATATTGAGACCGTGCAAGAGAGTCAGGCCAACTTAGTCGCGTTGCCGACTTTGGGGGAATCAAGAACTCCAACAACCAAGAACGGCAGTGGTAATCATCTCCAAACTGGAGACGTAAAAAAACCTGCCAAAATGCAGCAGGTTTTTTCAAGTTCTTTGTTGTTGCCTGACCCGACTACGGTACCAGCCGTGACGAGTCCAAAAGCTAAAATTACCAGCACTCAAAGTACCATTCTCTATGTGCGCGATCAAGCGTCGCGTCGTTATCGGCGGGCGCAACCCACCGAAATTGTGGATGCCGCCCAAGTTGCCATTAACGAGCTGTTTCCCCAGGGCACATTCATGGACAGCATCCATACGGTTCGCACGTTCTTGACCACGCGAATTTCCACCCGCGAACGTGAAGTATTTTTGTGTCTGTTTCTGGACAACAAGCATCGGCTGATTCAGGCGGAAGAATTGTTTTTGGGGAGCATTGACAGCAGCCCAGTATTTCCGCGTGAAGTGGTGAAGCGGGCGCTGCACTTCAACTGCGCTGCTGTCATCTTTGCCCACAACCACCCCAGCGGCAATCAAGAACCCAGTCCTGCCGATTTTGCAATCACGCGCCGACTCAAAGAAGCGTTGGCGCTAGTCGAAGTTCGAGTTATTGATCACTTTGTGATTGGTGGCACCCGCAGCGTGTCGCTGGCTGAACGCGGCCATTTGTAAAAAGGCGCGACAACGACAAAACCCGCCCCATGGGGTGGGTTTTGTCGTTTTGCTGGTTTAGCTCCGCGTAAGTTGCTGGCCGTGGGTTGGGTAGACATGCAATGGTGTACAGTAGACTTGTTCCTAAATAAAAGTGAACAATATTTTAGTATAAATAGATGTATGAGATAGCGAAAACCAAGCTATTTTATACAAATATTAGTACGGTTTTTAACAGCTTTTATCAAAAACTGTTCTCGGTAGAGACTATCGAGTACAAACGTAGAGAAAATTTAGCATTCTAGTAGCTGTTAGACTAGAGTTGTCTAAAGATTCAATGAAGCGTTGAGTTCCTTATTTAGGAACAACTCAAATCCAACTAGAATCTAAATGTTTTACTTGACAAGCAATCACACTTACTGATGCAGACAGACTATTCAAATGTCAATAGTATAACAGATTAAAACTATAAAGGGGCGTTACACTCCTTTATAGTTAATGCTATTTCTTAACTGTCCAATCATCAAATTCATCAGACTCAGTATCATCAAAAGACAACTTAGTGTCATCTGGTTTTTTGGTTGATATGTCTTTACTGGATTGTTGATTGCTTGTTGCTAAATTTAACAAAGCAGTCTTAATCTCTGAAAATATTTTATTCAATCCATTTCCACTAGAAGGTAAAAACGACCAAGAATCAGTATAGTTTTTACTGGAAATAGTTTTTGCATAAAGTTTATACATATTTAATTCAGTAGAAGATATGTTTGCAGATAAGAAAGTTAATTTTGTTCCTTTCTTTTCAACACCAAAACTAAATGTCATAAAATGTCCATACCTAATAGCTTCACGCATACTTGCACTTGAATTACTGATAGAACGACAATCACCAAGTTCATTTGCTGCTTTTAATATAGGATAAACATGAGGCCATTGATCTTGATGCAAGACAAAATGCACATTCCGTTGTTTGTCCTTAGAATTAGAGTTGAATCCGTAAATAATAATAGCACCTTGAGCATTGTTATTATTTCCGAAATTATAAATATGTTGGTTTTCATCAATATAATATTTGGGAATAACAATGCCTTTGAAATCATAAATATCTTCTACTTCTTTACTGTCAAACGCTGTTCTAGCTGTTCCTAAAATATCAGTTTCTCCTTTAGAAATAGAACTTAGTTCATTTTCTTTTATTACCCAAAGATCAATAACATTAGTTGTTGTTTTAAAATTGCCAGCATATTGTTCTGTAATAACTGTTGATGATTGTTTTATAGTTTCATTAAGATACTTAGAGATTTTATTAATTAAAGTTGAGCTTGATTGATTATTATTCATGAGTTTAAACAAAATGGCAAATGTGGTTTTAATATTTGAACTTATTAGTATAGTTTCTGAATCAACAAACAGCACACAATTGATTTCATCAGCTAATGCTGTTGCAATAGAAAAAGATCTGCATTGTCCTAATTCACAACTAATAATTAAATTATTTATGTTTTGATGTTGTTCAATAAAGGAAATAATCTTTTCTGCTTGAAACAAATCAAATGTATTTTCCCCAAAAAATAGGGACAGAATATTAACACAATAAGGATGGTTTACTTGAAAATCATTTAAGTCCTGATCATTGTCTATTGTTATCCAAATCCAAGTATCAGTAATCTTCTTCATTTTTTCTGGAACTTCATGATTAGGAATCACTCGAATTTCTTTAAGACTTGAATTGATAGTAGTCATGATATAGTTCCTTATAACAATAGTTAAACTACAAGAAGATTAATTTGACTTGTTCCTAAATAAAAGTGAACAGTATTTTAGTATAAATAGAAGTATGAGATAGCGAAAACCAAGCTATTTTATACAAATATTAGTACGGTTTTTAACAGCCTTTATCAAAAACTGTTCTCGGTAGAGACTATCGAGTACAAACGTAGAGAATTTTTGGCTGATCTAGTAGCTGGTGGACTAGAACAGACTGAATATTCAATGAAGCGTTGAGTTTCTTATTTAGGAACAAGTCTAATGGCCCCATATCGCTATCGGTGCAGCAATAGTTTGACTCCAGGGGGTGTATTCTTGGACAGTTAGCTGCTGGCCAGGAGTGGTGAATTCTATTACCCAATTTCCAGTGGCGATATTTTTCGGAAAAAACGCCCACACGCATTCAGAGCAAAATTTTCACAGATTGCCAATAGCGCCGGTATAAAACAGCAATAAGCCTAGCAGTTAAAACAGGAAAATTATTCTAAATGTTTATATACTCTCAGCCGTTTTTGCCAGAAGCCCAACAGTTTTGGGATAAGATTTCTAACCAAACAAAGCAGAAAATTCTGGCCAATGTTTGGTGTACCCGTTGCGGCGTGGGAGTGGCAATGATACGTATTACCGGTACCATACAAGGTGAGAGTCTTGTGTTGCATGGTCATTGTGCTTCATGCGGACACTTAGTTGCGCGAGTTCTTGAAGGACCGTAGTAAACCCACTGACCCTACTTCGCAAGAATCTGACCGTGACTTTTGGAACAGATTTAGGAGTGTTGCCATGCTGACCAAGATCTGCTGCGATTGTAAAAAGCAGTTTGAAGTTGAGGAAGCAAAAGCCTGGGCGACCCGCTGTCTACCTTGCTGGATTGCGCTACAGGATCGACAAGGCAAAAGAAAGGTCGAGGCATTACAGCAGGAAGTTGATTACTGGCGATCCTTGGCTCTGGGCCATGAAAACCAGGCTACCATTCGTGCGTTGCAGCTCAAGGTGGAACGCTTGGAGCAGGACAATTTGAAGCTCAAGGCAAAGGTCTTGTCACCCCGCCCCAGAACCGCCCGTAGCGTATTGCCAGCCGACTGGAAAGCCCAGTTGAGCCGCCTGATTCAGTTGTGTCATCCCGATAAGCACGATGGCAGCGAAGCTGCCCATACGGCAACGGTTTGGTTGCTCGGCCTAAAGCGGGGCATCACTCGGTCAACCAAGTAGGCTTGATAGTGCCAAATCAGTCGCGGTTTTCCGTCAGAAGGGCAAGACTACCATCGCGCGCCACATTGCTGTAGTGGCAACCGAGTTCGGTGAACAGTGGATACCGATATTCAACAGAACACCAAGGCAGCGGCAGATCAGAATGACCAATGAATTGTATGGCATGGCTTCACTAATGGATGTAATCCAAAACCGGGTTATGAACTCTAATTACCATTAACTAATTCAAATTTGGCGTAACTACTCAGGCACCCCACAAACCCCTATACATCATCAATCAGTGAATA
>JBAXAF010000031.1:0-4581 GCA_037142675.1 Candidatus Berkelbacteria bacterium
ATAGGTTATAGTCTTATAGTTGTGGCCCGGTCGTCTAGTGGCCTAGGATACTTGGTTTTCATCCAAGAGATCATGGGTTCGACTCCCATCCGGGCTACCAAAAAAAATCACGATAGTAATATCGCGATTTTTTTATTTAGAAAAACTATTTTCTGTTAATCCTCAAACTATTCAAAACCACCGAAGTCGAGGAAAATGCCATGGCTGCGGCAGCAATCATTGGAGAAAGGACTCCGGATATTGCTAACGGAATTGCTATAACATTGTAGGCAAAAGCCCAAAACAAATTTTGCTTAATTGCCCCAAAAGTTCGCTTGGACAGTGTAATTGCATCATAAATTTTCATTACATCATTTTTGACTAAAATAATTTGGCCGGCCTCTTTAGCAATATCAGTTGCATTACCAACGGCAATTCCCAAATCAGCCTGCACCAAACTTGGCGCATCGTTAATGCCATCACCGACAAAGACAATTTTTTTGCCAGACACTTGCAGTTTCTTTACCTCAGCCGATTTTTCCGCCGGCAGCACTTCTGCGATCACAGAATCAATCCCTAGTTGATTTGCAACTGCAACAGCTGTAATTTTATTATCACCAGTAATCATAGCAATTTTTAAGCCATCTTTTTTAAGTTTTGTTATTAAATATTTTGATTCTTCTCGTATCTCGTCAGCAATAACGAAGTAGCCGAAAACCTCTTTATTGTGATGAATTACAAAAACGATTGTGCCTTGTTTCGCATCATCGGACTCAATTACCTCATTTGCCCACGAAACATCTAGTTTCAATTTTTTAATCATCTTGATGTTGCCAATTGCTACTGGCATTTTATGATCTTCACATTTTGCAGTTGCACCCAAGCCTTTTTGCTCGTCAAAATTAGTAAAAATTTTCAATTCGATTTTTTGGTCTTTCGCGTATTCTTTAATCGCCTTTGACAGTGGATGTTCCGAATTTTGGGCAACTGAAGCTCCGAGTTTCAATATTTTTTCAACTGGCACTCCATATTCGTCATTGGCAACAATTTTTATTACAGCTGGCTTTCCTTCCGTTAACGTTCCAGTTTTATCGAAAACAATTGTGGTAATATTTTTTGCTCGCTCAAAACTATCCCCCGTCTTGAAAAGAATTCCGTTTTTAGCACCGCGACCAGTTCCCACCATAATTGCAGTCGGCGTCGCCAGTCCAAGTGCGCAAGGGCAAGCGATAACCAAAACTGCAACCGCATTAATAATAGCAATTGATAAATTTCCTCCGAAAAAATACCACCCAAGAAATGTCAGAACTGCGATACTTATTACAACCGGGACAAATATTCCAGAAACCTTGTCGGCTAATTTTTGAATTGGGGCTTTTGAACCCTGAGCTTCTTCGACGGTTTTGATGATTTGGGCCAAAACTGTTCCTTCGCCGATTTCTGTAACTTCAATTTTTAAAACTCCGTTTTGATTAATTGTCGCCCCAAAAACTTTGTCGCCGATCTTTTTTTCAACTGGCATCGATTCACCGGTTAACATTGATTCATCTAGTGCCGATGAACCGTCAATAATTTTGCCGTCTAGCGGAACTTTTTCGCTTGGCCGCACAATGATTGTGTCGCCAACTTTCAGCTCATCAACTGAAACTTCAATTTCTTTCCCATCCACAATTCGGTGAGCATTTTTAGCTGAAAGCTGTGCTAGCGCCCGAAGTGCAGCGCCAGCTTGACCCGTAGCCTTAGCTTCAAAATATTTTCCAAGGAGTATTAAGGTGATGATAATGGCGGCAGATTCAAAGTAGCCTTCCCTACCAGAAAACATGGCGTATATGCTATAAAAATATGCGGCCAGTGTACCAATTGAAACCAGGGTATCCATATTTGATTCAAGTCTCAATGCTTTTAGAACTGCTGATTGGTGAAACTGAAATCCTAAAATAAAAACAACCGCTGTCGCCAAAACTAAATTTATCCACATTACTAAAGACTGACCATAAAACATACCACCAAATTCAATTTCAAAAATCATTTGAGTCGCTAATGGCAGAGATAATCCCAGCGACAAAAAAAACAAATTACGCTTCTTTTTGATTTCGTGCATGCCGTTGCCAGCATGATACGAATGTTCCATTTCATCCATTTCCATAACCTTGTAACCGCTTTTGACGATGACTTTTTTGATCTCCTTTGGCGTAATTTTTTCTGGGTCGAAGCTAATATTTGCTTTTTTTGTTGCAAAATTAACCGCGACATCAACTATACCGACAGTCTTTTTTAGCGCCCGTTCGTTTATCTGGGCGCAGCTTGCGCAAGTCATACCGCCAATGTTAATTATAATGTTTTTCATTTTGCCACCACATTAAAACTGCCAGTATACATTCCCATTAGACAAGAAAAGTTTAGTGTGCCGATATTTTTTGGAGTAAATTCAATTACGTTTTCTCCATGTTTTAAATTCTGTCTAATACCCATTTTCGGCATTGAAATTGAACTGGCGCAGGTGTCAGAAGTTGAATTTATAACCCATTTGACTGGAATTCCTTGTTTGATTGTAAATTGATTTGGTTCGTAGCCACCAGCAAGCTGTGTCATATTAATAACTTGAACACCGTTTTTATCAGGTACTGCAACGCTGGGTGTACTAACCGCAGGTGAATCTGATCTGCCGACAAAAGTACTTTTCCAGCCTATCAAATTTAGTCCGTTAGAAATATTAACCACGGCAAACACAACTACGACAACCCCAGCAAATTTGAAAAACTTCTTCGCTAAGTTTCCGCGCAAGAATGATGTCAGCCCACCAATTCCTAAAAGTCCTGGGGCAGTTCCGATGGCGAATACTCCCATAATTGCGGCGCCAGACCAAAAATTGCCAGAATTAAGCGCATAGAGTTGCATCGCCTGGGTAAAACCACAAGGCAAGAAAAAAGTTAGCGCGCCTAAAAGCACTGAATTCGCGTGGCTATATTCCCTAGTTTGTCGGTTTTTTATTCCTAAAAATTTCGCTATTCCGGCAGGTAAAGCAATCCCACTATTAGAAATTTTTGGGAATAATTCTGTTAACTGCAAACCCAGAGTAATCATTACGATTCCGACTATAATAGATAGTAATCCGAGCAAGGTGCTAGAAAGTTGAAATGCATGGCCAATTAAGCCAATTAACCCTCCAAACAGAATATACGAGATGATTCTACCGAGCTGAAAAAACAAATGTGGTCGAAACTTTTCCCCTGATGTTGCCTCAGGATGTTTTTCTGCAAACCTGGCAGAAATTCCTAAAATCAAGCCGCCGACCAAAGCCATGCACGAAGAAACGCCGGCCGTAAGTCCAATGAGTAAAACGAAAAGCAGGCCTTCTGAATTCTTTGCTCCTAAATCAATGTTCCAGATTCCAAATTGTTTTCCAAGAAGATAAACGATCATGATTACCAGAACAGAAACCAGGAGATCAAAATAATCATTGTAATTGGTACTAATCCAAGATTTTGCATTATCAGTTCCAACTTCATAGCCAGCCTCAGAAACTGCATCCTTAATCTCATTCATTTTTAGCGGATGATGCGAATAAATCCAAGCTTCTGATTTTTTATAATTAACAGAAACATTTTTAATATCAGGATTTTCCTTCAATTTCTCAGCAATCAAAATTTCACACGACCGACAGTGCATCCCCTTGATTGGCACAATGGTTTTGTTCATTTGATTTTGTTAATTTGCAGTATTTCTTCAATCATTTTCTGCTTTTTAGCTTCATCGGTCCCTTGCATCGCTGATGTGAAACATGAATGCAGGTGCCTCTCAAGAATCTTATTGTTAGCGGATTTCAAAAGTCCAATAACAGCCAAATTCTGCTGCAAAATATCAACACAATACACATTATCCTCGAGCATTTTAATCACCTTGGCTAAATGAGTATTAGCCTTTTTCAGCCCAATTAATATCTCTTTATTTTGTTCCATCATTTTTCACTATTAATTATTCGTTTTTAGTTTCCAGCCTTTGGCTGGATTACCTCCCCCCCAGGTATTATCTTAATAATAATACTGCTAGAAATTGTTGTCAAGTTTTTAAGTTTTGTAAATAAAAAATCAAGCTTAGAAACACGCTTGATAAAAATAATCACTGGTGGGCCGCCTGGGGCTCGAACCCAGAACCAATAGCTTAAGAGGCTACTGCTCTACCATTGAGCTAGCGACCCATAACAATGGTACCCGCGGTTGGAATCGAACCAACGACCAATAGCTTAGAAGGCTACTGCTCTATCCACTGAGCTACGCGGGCTCTAAATTCCAGTCGGATAAGAAACTTTTGGTACGCCCGGCAGGGGTCGAACCTGCAACCTCCTGTTCCGAAGACAGGCGCTCTATCCATTGAGCTACGGGCGCTTATGGGGCGGCTAACGGGAATTGAACCCATGACTCCAGTGCCACAAACTAGCGTGATAACCACTTCACCATAGCCGCCATATTTTTTGGAGCGGGTAAGGGGAATCGAACCCCTATGTCCTGCTTGGAAAGCAGGCATAATAGCCTTTATACGATACCCGCTGGTCGAATTTGCTAAACGAAGTTCGAACTTTTTTTGAACAAAACTCCGAAAGCA
>JBAXAF010000032.1:0-3782 GCA_037142675.1 Candidatus Berkelbacteria bacterium
GAAATAATTACTTTACTAGTCATTTCATCTTTTAAATTGAAACAACTTGAGGATTCTTTCGTAAGCTTTAAAGGTGAATATAATCAAATTATTGCGGATTTAAGTGGTGTGGCAAAAGTAGAAACAACCCCAATTCAATCAGAAACAGTTGAGATTACAGCAGAGGCAGTCACTCAATCTAAGGCAAAAAAAATTAACGAGGAGTTGCAAGAAATTTATCGTCAATATGGCAGCGAAGGTAGTAATCTTGAGGGTGAAGAGAATGAAGTTGTGGATAGTTTTTTGGATACACAAAAAAGGGGTGAGTTACAAGAAATATTTAGTCAATTAATTAAGAAAGATGGTGTAGATTCAAAGGATGTTGTAAGCCAAATAGCGGAGGCGATCAGTTTAATGCGTTGGCATGATGGCAATTTTAAACGATTTGACGGCAACGAAGATCGGATGGATAAGTATATGAAATTTGATTGGCTTGAGGCGGAAAAGCTTTATCGAGAATTTTCACAAGCCGAAGTTTTGAAAAAACCAACAGAAAAAGCATTGACAGTCGAGGAATCAGTTGACGCTGCTACTGAAAAAACTACCAACAAGCCAGAGTCCGAGCCACTCGATCCGAAAACGATAACCGCCTTGCAAGAGTTGGGTGTAGACATCTCCACCCCAGAGGCAAAAACAATGCTCGAAGATTCTGGGTTTGTTTCGTTGTCTCCAGGACAGCAAACAATCGTTTTGTCAGGCTTGCGGGTTGCAATTTTAAAGCAAGTAAAAGCCGAGGCCTTAACAACAGTACGATCAAAAAAAGAAAGCATAAAAGACAGAAATGAAGCTGGTTTCTGGGATATAAAAAACAGCATTACTGCCGTTACACTACGAAATGCCTGGCGCAACTTAACAAAACATTATGATGTGGCTAAAACCGAAAAAGATATTTTGAGTAAAAAGACTGCCTCGATTGATGATGTAAAAAATAATTTAGCGTGGTTGGTTGATGCTGCTGGTCGTGTACCTATGCAAGAAGTTAGGGATGGTGTAGCGTCAACCGCTTTTTTACAGATTCCCGAGGGCGCGGCTGCTGAGGCGGTGGGGTTAATTGAACAATTTAACCAAGCAGCGACTAAGCTAACTACATTACATCAAACTGCGTTTACACAAAACTCAAAATTGCGAGCAGGTAAGGAGGCTGAGGAAACTTGGCAAGGAGCCAAATCTAGTCAAAAAAATAGCTCCTCTCGTTTGGCAAATATTGCGACGGCTGGCATGGGTCAAGATGTTGAACAACGTCTACAAGCCGATAATGCAGAACTGGAATATAAAAAATTATTTAGTCAAATCGCTAGCGTATTAAAAGACCATTTCAAAGGGAATGAGCAGGCAGCTATGCTAAGCTTAAACAATGCTGAATCAGCTGTGCGACTTACACAATTTATCAACTCCAATCCAAAGGCAGTGGATGAATTGAATGATATTGTAAAGCGGAGTGGGCTGGATCGTTCGTGGAAAAAAATTGCTGCTGAGCGCGGAGCTATTGCCATGGGTAGTGCGGCAGTGAGATATGGTTCGCTATTTGCTGTTGGAGTAATGGGCTTGCCCATAGCTGGTTTAATTGCTGGTACAGGCATTGCTCGTGCCAGAAGTAAACAAGAGGTTGAGGAGCGTGATTTTTTAGGTCAATTTAGTGGCGGCCGAGATAATGTAACAGGCGAAAAAACCAACAATCCTGCTGATCGAGTGAAGCGGTTTGAATTTGTACCGGCAGATATTTATGCTAAACGGCTAGATCTATTATTAAGCAGAATTAATTCTAGTACATACGTTGACCGTGAAGGCGAAGAGATAAGAAGCATGAATCATAATTATAATGATGCAGGTGGGGTAATGTCAGTAACCGGAAATACCGGACGTGAAAAATGGTCTGATCATGGGCAGAGTGCGGCTAAAAATGCTGAAGAATTACGCGGAATTGATTTGCGGAATTTAGCGCGATTGAGCCAATTTGTAGAAAGTAAGATGCGGGATGGCTTGGTTAATTACGGCAAAGGCGACACAGCATTTAAAGCTCAATATGACTTGATTCAAAAAATCAGTCAAGCAAAGTGCATCATTGCCTTAGAAGGTGCGACTGAAAGCGAGGTGAATTCAGCTCGTTCTGTTAACGCCTTGGCTGGTAGAAAAGTAAAAATGGCTGATTCGAGAAAAGCTGAAGTGTTAAAACAAATGACCGTTGGTGCTGGCGTAGGTGCGGGATTTGCGTTAGCTGGCTCCTTGGTTCGTGAGTTTGTGTTTCCAAAAATTGTTGGCGCTCAAGATTTAGATATATCAGGGAAGCCAAAACTTCACAATATGAGCTCGGCAGCTGGTGAAAAAAATATTAACTCAACTGGAAAAATTCCAGACAGGATACCGGTGAACACACCAGATAGTTCGCACGAGCCTGTTCCAACAATGACAACCGCTGAGATAAAAGGTGCAAACGCGTTGGTTGGTCGGGGCAAAGGTATTATCCATGCGTTTAAAGCACAAATTTTAAAAGATCCTAAAGCGTTTGGTTATGATAAAGATGATACTCCATCAACGGCTTGGTTGGACAAGCGCGCCTATCAAATCGCACAGAAAACTGGTTATGTCAGCGAAGATGGTGGTCAGGATATCCGTGTTCGTGGGGCAGATTCGACAGCGTATGTGTTGCGTCCGAATGGGAAAAACATCGAGGTATTTGAATATGTTAAGAAGGGGGATGGTTATGAATTTGAGGAATCACACAGTGCAGGACCTGGTGACCCAGAATCATTCAATGCAAATGAATTAAATGAAAACGAATATGTTGGTCAGAATAATAAAACTAGTGAAACAACAGAACAGCATGGTGTAAAAAGTGTGCATGATCAGCCGGTAAAAACTGCCGTTGAGCCAGTGCAGCCAGCACAACCCGAGTCAACAGGATCGAATTTGGACACGTCTCAAGATTTAAAAGTGGCTGAGCAAGTCAGAGCCACTCAGGTGATATATGATAAAAATATTGAAGTCCTCAAAGATTTAAATATCAACAACAGTGAGGCAAACCCTGACCTAACCCCCGAACAAGTTAAAGATATAACAGGTATCGATCTTCATTCCCACCCCCTTACCTCAGCGGAACAGGCAAAAATTGGCTTTGTAGCTGAACACCAAGGCGAAATTAAATCAGAGCACTTTAATCATTTTTTTAAGGTGTCTAATGGCTTGGTTAATCTGGAGAATAAGCAGTTGGCACAGACCGTGTTTCAGGCCTATCGGTTGATGCCAGAAGATGTAAAACGCTTCGATATTATGGCTCGTGGATATTTGGAGGTGATGTCGGCTAAATCTGCTGAGACGGGCAAAATTCTTCAAGGCTTATCCAAAATTTTTGCCAACCAGGGTTTGTCACGTCAAATTGGAACAGTGGAAATAGTGAACAAGGGCGGTCTGACCATTATTAGCAACATTGAAACACCAAAAGGCGTGGCTACAATGTATATCGACAATAACGATGGTAAGGTTGGTGTGGAAATTAAAACGGGTTGGCTTAAATCAAATATTAGCTATGGCTTAAGCAAAGGGCTGGGTAATAATCACCCCACACAGGAGTTGAACAAGGGGGCAATAATGCGTTTACGTGATGCGGTTGGCTTTGAACAGCAAATAGGCGGCTTTGAAGATGCGTACGAAGCAATGAAGCCACCGATTGCTAGCAAGATTAATTTAGATGCAGAGAAGACAGTGGCTGCACCAGAGAAGACAGTGGCTGCACCAGAGAAGACAGT
>JBAXAF010000033.1:0-3163 GCA_037142675.1 Candidatus Berkelbacteria bacterium
CACGCAGGGATCTGTGAGGGGGCAGTCGGGTAACTGACTGTTCTACCTCGATTAAGTGGCATATATTCATTTCAATAATCTATGGATACTCTAAAAGTCAAGGCGTTGAAAAGTACAATTGGGTCTTCGCCACGATTCGTTCACCAAAGGGTAATAGGATAATTAGTTATATAGAAGCTGCTCGATAGAACTATTTCTTTGTTTTTATCAATATGCCAGACTATCTGTTATCCGGCTAGGTTTCTTGAATTGATAAAATGTTGCAGCGTAGTTCTGGACACCTCCAATATCTTGGCAATAGAGGCTTTCGATACTTACTTGCTTAGCAATCTTCTAATTTCTGATTCCTTACCATCCAACTTTGGGTTATTCTGCATAAAGGTACATAACACACCATAGGATTTGTTGCTAAAAATTAAAGTGTCCGCCAAGTGGCAATAAATGGCTGGTAGCCTCAACCACGCTACGCGCTTTGTTGTATGCCATGTATGAGCTAACAAGAGAAGTCAAAGTGGATGATGTGCTGCTGCATCTGATGGACAATTGCCAAAACTACAATCAATATAAAACCTTGCGTGCCAAAATAGCCGATTACCTTGCTGAAAAACGGGGGAGTCTAAAACCCACAAAATCCTCTCACCCTGACCAAGAAGCCAGTAACGCCCGAGTGATAGCAGAAGCTATCCGTAATCAAAGATTGTAAATACATTGAGGAGATACTTATGCAATTAGCGATTGAATTACCCGATGAATTAGGACAAGAACTGATGCAAAAGGAAAATGTAGAATTATTTGTTCAGGAAGCGATTAGAAAAATGTTGCAGTACGAAAACGCTTTAAAAAGTGAACAAAAAAAAGCCATACATTTGCCAATTACACAATCACTTCTCGGAATCCTAAAAGGTTGCGATATTGATGAAGAAGATTACAAGCGGCATTTAGAGGAAAAATACCTTTGAAAATTCTGTTTGATACCAACATCATTCTCGACGTGTTATTAGAGCGTGAACCATTTTTTGAAATAGCGGCAAATTTGTTTGATGCAGTAGAGGCAAAAACAGTAGAAGGTTATCTTTGTGCAACGACCTTAACGACAATTGATTATTTTTTGACAAAATATCGAAATCGAGAAGAAGCAAACAGTGCAATCAAAAAACTACTGAAACTGTATTCTGTAGCAAAAGTGGATAGAACGGTTTTAGAAAGCGCCCTCGATTCCAATTTTAATGATTTTGAAGATGCCGTTATTTATTATTCAGGTAATGACTCAGGCGTTAATGGCATCGTAACCCGCAATACTGGTGATTTTAAAACGGCACAATTACCCATTTATCAACCAGATGATTTATGGGCTTTGATCAAAACGTCAACTTCATTCAGATTTCAGGATCAATGACCCTGCGCCGCTTCTCTTCCAGTACCGAGCGCCTGGATACCGAGTTACTTTCGTAGTTCTATTTTTGAACTGGTGGGTGAAGAGATTGCACAGCCAATGACTGGCCTGTTGAGCTAACCCGCGCATAACCCACCTGACTCATATTGCTTCCTGTTTTATGTCTTATTTATTCTTAGAGTTTATAATAACGAATAATAAGACATAATTTAAGACACTTCAAACCCGCATTCCACCGTTGGGTAAAAAAAGTCTCTGATTGTATACAATGTGAGACAAGACAAATTGTCAAATCTTTTGATTTTGACAGGTACAAAAAAGGCCGGTGTTAAAGCCAGCCTTTAATATTACCTCGCCTGCGGCGGAAAAAGAAAATGGTTAAATAGTTGAAATATTAAAAAGACCGAATAGCACGCACTCTGAGCACGCCGAGCTTATTGTAAGTGGACTGGGTGCCATTGGAGAAGTCCTGGGCATATGTGGCGTCGATAGTACCCATCACATCCGTAGAGCTCCAGTAGTAGTAATTATCAACCCCCCCCACAATGGCTTTTTGTTCATACAATAAATATAACTCATCTTTTGATGGCAGATACCAGTCATTAAAGCCGTTTAAGCTATAGGCATCAGCAACCTTAGCTGCAATATCGGCTTCTGCGCAACTCGCTACAATCAGGGTAGTATTTGTGGCACCCGTGCCTACTGTTGCACTGGTACTGGTAATGTAGGTTCCATAACAACCCCGAGGTGCATTCGCCTGATCCACAGGTGCCGCTTCCAAGCCATGCAATCCACCCTCCGTGATATAGAATACTTTACCACCAGCGGATCCTCTGTCGCCAATTTGATGGAGGCAAATATCCCAAGTTGGCACGCCACGGCAAAGCGTTAATGTTGCGGAACGATCTACCACGGGAATATTCACCCACGCAGTTCCATTCCAATAAAGCATCTGGCCAGCTACTGTGCCTGCCTGAAATGTACCTGTTAAACCAGTATCACCTTTGACACCTGCTGGACCTATGGGGCCTATTGGACCTTGTGCTCCTGTGGCTCCTATTGACCCAGTAGCTCCAGTAGTTCCTGCTGGTCCTATTGGACCAGTTAAACCAATAGGACCTATTGCACCAATATCACCTATTGGACCAATATCGCCCTTTAGACCCTGAATACCAGACGATCTCTCCATGATAATATCAATTTCAGGTGCCTGACTGAATGCAGCGCTTTCCTTGCTGTCGAAACTGACATTGGTACCATTGGTGGCAATCAATGCCAAGCCATTATTAATGCCAATACCATCCAGCCAGTCTTTAACTTGATTGGTAATGTCAATGCTGATCCAATGTCTGGCAGAAGCAGTGGTTATGGCAATTGGACCGGCAACTTTTAAGCCAACAACGGGGTTATTGTTTCCTTTAATAGTTTCTTCTGACCAGATGCCAGTAACGGAACTAACATTGAAGCTACCTGCCGTAGTGACTGAATTGACAAATATATTCAGGGTGGCTTTAGCAATATCCTTGCCGATGATGCCTGTTGGAACATAGGGGTTGACTGAAAATTGCAGAAAACTGTTTTGGGTGGAAGTGGTAATGCCGGTTTTTGTTGAAGAAACAAGAAGCGAAGGACTACTGCCGTAATTTAGAGTTGCAGAATACCCTGTAGCTGTATAGGCGTCTTGTAAGAGAACAGGACCGGCATAAACTAAATTGCCAATACCGGCAAACAGTAGGGACATAGCTACCATAAAAGCTTTTATAAATACTT
>JBAXAF010000034.1:0-3076 GCA_037142675.1 Candidatus Berkelbacteria bacterium
AGAAATCTTAAGAAAAAGAGGTGAAATACCAACACTTTTTGTCTATTAAGCCATAACTGGCATGTCTGGTGTCAGACTGGCGCTCGCCAGGTATTGACCAGCAAGGGATTGGAGACGTGGTTTCGCGAGCACCCCGAGGAGGTCTTCACTGTCAATTTTGCCAATACGAGCTACGCTCACCTCGAATCTGGCGACCCGCTTAGCAAGAGGCTGAAATATCTGGCCAGGAGCTACCGGGTCGAAGTCTTCTCGATGCACGACGATAAGTACCATCCTTGGACTGGCGCCAGGGGTGATTGCTTTGACTTCGATGCCATCAGAATCACGGCCAAGAAGGCCTGACGCAACGAACACCGTCTAGCCGCAGACCAACTTAGGTTGGTCCTTTTTTTATGATATAATTTAATTATCAAAATTTAGCACTAAATTAGTGAGGGGAGTATGCGAAACAAAGCGAAGTCCGTCTTTGGTGGAAAGAGATTCTTGGCATCGTGCATGTTGGTTGCAGGGTTGTTGGTTTTGTCATCACCACTTGTTCCGGCGAGAGCTAGTGGTACGCCAGCGGCTGACCAGGTCGTGATGCCGGACTATTATGTCCAAGGAGGCTGGAAATATTACACAGATACGACCGCCTATGATATTTGCCAGCTATTTTACCCGACCAAAACTCAATTTGCATATTTCGACCTTGCACTTACCAATACAAATCCGGATGCCGGATCAACTTGGGCGGATATTCGTACTAACGGAACGCTGCATCGTCCGGCGGCTGTTCTCAACACTTATCATCAGGTAAGCTACGTGAATTTTGAAGATTCACGGACAATGGCACGCATGAATCCTCAAAATGGTCAAGAAATAACCCTTGAAACAAACAAAGGGTATTGGATTTGTATTACACACTTGCCGCAAAACGCAAAAATATATTACAATGACCCAACTGACTATGCCGGCAGTTTAATAACAGGTTATTCGAGCTCAACAACTTTCCAATCGACTCAATCATTTGGCTTCAGGACTTATGGTTATAATCCAACTGTTGATACGCCGGCCGTCAACACTCCTGCTGCCACAACTGATTCTGACAGCACTGGCGGTGCGCCTTCGAACACTACGTCGGCGTCAGTTTCAGCACCAACTGCAGTGGCCGCAGCTTATGCGCCAGCAAACCAAGGAGTTAGTGTCACGTGGACAGCATCAAAAACAGCTGATATTACTGGCTATTATATCTACCGGTCAACAACTTCTGGTAAAAATTACACCAAGGTCGGAACGGTAGCAAAAAATATTTTGCAATATGTTGACGGAACTGCGGTCAAATCCATGACTTACTATTATATGGCTAGAGCATATAAAGATAGCAGCCAGTCGGTTAATTCTAATGAAGCTAAGGTTGATGTACCTGCTGATGCGGTAATAGTTCCAACCGAGGCGAAAAAAGTCAAGGTTCTTGCACGTCCCGGCTGGTACGGCGGTATGATGGAAATGAATATTTGGACCTGGTGCGGTTTGGGGCTTGTGGTACTTTTGCTTATTGCGCTCATCGTTTTAATAATTCTCCGCAACAGAAAAAATAAAAAGGTTGAGAAAATAGAACAACCAGCGAAAGAATAAATAGAAATCTAAATTAAAAAAGTCTGGAGAAATCCGGGCTTTTTTAATTTTCTTAAAACTTAAATTTGCTGAGAATAAGCCAAGTGGGGACAGAACCAGAAATTCAATGCTATCTAAGCCAAATTTCAGTTTCTGATATTATAGTTATATAAATTAAGTAATAACACGTGAGGAATAAATGAAAGATGTATTTGACGGAGTCACTGGGCGTTTAGCACATATTAAACAGAGAATTGGATTATCTGACTCCGAAGTTAAAGCGCTGCTTGAGCCTGAGCGAATTTCGCGGGCAACTTTAAAAATTGGTAGTGATAATCTCCCTGCTTGGCGAGTGGCTTTTAATACCAATCTTGGGCCGGCAAAAGGTGGAATCCGTTTTCACCCCGAAGTTTCTGAGGGTGAAGTTAAATCGCTGGCTTTTTGGATGGCGCTGAAAAATTCACTCGTCGGCTTGCCATACGGCGGGGGAAAAGGCGGCGTAAAATTTAATCCAAAAGGCAAGTCAAAAGATTATATTGATAAAGTCAGTCGGGCCTACGTCGACGCTTTTTACAAGCACTTAGGTGAAAACATCGATATCCCAGCGCCGGATGTTTACACCAACCCGGAAATTATGGGTGTCATGCTCGATCAATTTGAGAAAAAAATCGGCCAGCATCAGCCGGCAATGATTACTGGTAAACCATTGGAGCTTGGCGGCTTGGCACTTCGCAGTGACTCAACAGCCAAAGGCGGATTCATTGTCATTAAAGAACTTTTGCACCACATTGAGGGAATTTCTGCGCAACCGTCGGTGGCAATTCAAGGTTTCGGTAATGCTGGCCTAAATATTGCCAAAATGCTTTTTGCCGATGGTTTCAAAATCGTAGCCGTTAGCGATTCTTCGGGTGGAATTTATGATAAATCTGGTATTGATATTAACAAAGCCATCGACTTAAAAAAATCTGGCACTTCAGCTATTGATTTTGTAGGAGCTAAAATCACCAACGAAGAACTGCTGGAATTGCCAGTTGATATATTAGTTTTAGCGGCGCTGGAGAATCAAATTACAGCTGGAAATGCTGATAAAATTAAAGCTAAAAACATCATTGAGCTGGCAAACGGGCCAGTGGATTTTGCCGCCGACGAAATTTTGTGGAAAAAGAAAATATTGGTTGTGCCAGATATTTTGGCTAACTCCGGCGGCGTCATCGTTTCATACTTTGAATGGGCGCAAAATAAAACCGGCAATATTTTGGAGCCGGATTTTTTGGAGAAGAAACTTTTTGACATGATGGAAGCTGCTTGGCACCGGGTTTATGAACTTTTCAAAGATCGCAATGACTTGGATTTGCGAACCGCAGCTTATAGCATTGCCATCGATCGTATTCTCCGCGCCACCAGCGCCAGGGGACGGATGAAATAACCATGTAGTCTTTTCAAGACCTTCGCAACACTAGCCCCAATTTTTGACATGGTGTTA
>JBAXAF010000035.1:0-1992 GCA_037142675.1 Candidatus Berkelbacteria bacterium
ATATTTACCATTTTCTTGCCATTGGCCAGTTTTTGGCATGCCGAAATCATCGGCATGCCAAAAACTGGCCAATGGCAAGAAAATGGTAAATATTTTGTGGCTGAAGCTGATGAATATGTCGTTGATCCAAATGCCAAAGCCAAAGGTTTGGCGATTACACCTCGATTTTCATTTTTACAGCCGTTTGCCACCATTTGCACCAATCTTAAATATGATCATCCAGATGTCTATGAAAATTTTGAAGCTACTAAACAAACTTTTGCAAAGTTTTTTAGTCAAATAAAAACTGGCGGCTTATTAGTGATCAACGGCGACAACTTTGACTTAGTTGAACTCACTTCAAAGTTGGGTAGAGTAGATTTGAAAATTATCACTTTTGGCGAAAAAGAAGGCTGCGATTTTAGATTGGCAGACTTTCATTTTGAATTACTGGTTCCTGGAAAATTTAATCTAATCAATGCTCTGGCGGCGCTGGCTTGTGTGGCGCAACTAGGCTTTGAGCCTTCGAAAATCATTGCCGCCCTCAACGAATTTAGATCGACCAAGCGCCGCTTTGAATTAGTCAAAAAAGATGAGCAACATTGGCACTTTGATGATTATGCTCACCATCCTTCAGAAATTTTGGCTGTGATTGATACTTTAAATGAAAATTTTGGCGAACAAAAAAAACTGATTTCTTTCCAACCTCATACTTTTTCCAGAACTAGAGAATTATTTGATGACTTTGTTGATGCTTTGGCAATTCACACCAAAAATAATGACGAAATCCTACTAATTGATATTTTTCCTTCAGCCCGCGAAGCTTTTGATCCTTTGATGAATTGTGATAAATTGGTCGCCGCTGTGAAAAGCAAATATCCGAATTGCCAAATCAAGAACCTCAAAACTAATAGTTCTTTGGCTAATTATGTGAAGAACAGCGCTTACACAGTTTTCATTACTATTGGCGCCGGTGACATTTATCATGCTCATGAATTGCTTTAAATTACTCTAAATAGCTTTACAAAGGAGTGGTATAATTTGAAGGTTAAAAGCCGCGCCGCGATGGCGGAATAGGTAGACGCGCGAGACTTAAAATCTCGTACTAGCAATAGTGTGTGGGTTCGATTCCCTCTCGCGGCACAGTTGAAACATTAAAAACGGAGAGTAGTTCAGATGGCTAGAACGCACGCTTTGGGAGCGTGAGGTCGCAGGTTCGAGTCCTGTCTCTCCGACCATGTAAAATCCCGCACTGCAAAGTGTGGGATTTTTTGTGGTTAAAATTGAATAAATTGCTAAAATTTTGCAATATTTTTAGAAAATTGACGGCAAAAAGCCCGGTTTCCTAGACCGGGCTTTATGCTCTAAAAAGTCAACTTGTTGTTGGATTATTGGATGATGAGTGAAGCAGACATGTTGTCTGCATTTCCGTGAGCCTTGTTACAAGTCTCACACCACTCACCCTCACCACGCCAGGCGGCTATGTCAGTGCTGCCGCCTTCAATGCCGGAAAAGAACAAGAAATCGAATTTTTCCAGTGCACCATTCGAGCGCACTGTTATTTGTTCGGTTCTACCATTGATGGAGAAGTCGAACAAAATCTGGTTTTCGATTTCAACGGCACGTTCGCCAGAGATCGGGAATTTTTCGGTGTGTGTCACCGTAGCGTAAACCTGTTGCCGTCCGAAAACGGGCAGATTAAACTCTAATTCCATTCTTCCGCTGGTAACAGAAACTTCACCAGCCGGTTTTCCAGACAACTGATCGTAACGGATCTTGCGAACCGTCTCGACAGTGCGGAACCGCGGCGTAACGTTGAAGGACACGCCGTCGATGGTCAAAGCCATCTTTTGGAGCGGCCAATTGGCCAGCCCGGGCATGTTGTTGGCAGAATCCCAGGCTTTGTCAAACTCCTGGGTTTCTTTTGCTTCAAGCATGAAAGGCACTGCCACTTGGAGAATTTCGGTCATTTCTTGCACCGAGTTCTCGAGAATTTGTTGATCAGCGTTCAAC
>JBAXAF010000036.1:0-1724 GCA_037142675.1 Candidatus Berkelbacteria bacterium
CTTCCGTTGGGGAGTTTGTCCGTTTCAAACATTGTATAACCGATTTTATATTCGTTCTGAATTGAACTAAACCCGTTTGGAAAGCCAAGAAAAATCCCGACTTTGCCTAGCTCAAAGGTTTTTGCTTTTATCTCTTGAAATTCTTTTGACAAGTTACGATTTGGTGTTTTGGAGTAAGTGATTGTTCTGATGTCTAACCCCTTACGGACTAATACTCTGACAATGTTTTCACTCATTCCAGAATATCCCTGTCCTTCCCCAAAGCTACCGTACCAATTTATTACCTTGGTATTCATTTTTCTCCTTTACGGTTCTTCCGTGCGGGGGAGCTATTTTAATGCCGCTCCCCATTAGCATATGTTAACTATTTAAGGGCGATTTTGATAACACCATATTTAGTGCTAAGACCAGCGAACAACGCTCTACGAGTTCTACCAACGACTTGAGTGATAATAAGTCGGCTAAGGTCGCCATCATTAGAATCAACCCGAAGGTCGTGTTTGATGTATTCCTTGAAGTTAGTCTTAGGAACTAACAAATAAAGGAATCCAGCGGCAACACCTGGGTAGGTGTAGGTTTTCCCGCCAACTTCTACATAATCACCATCGTAATAGTGAATATTCTCTGGACTAAGTTGTCTTTGAATAGCAGTAGGAGTCTTAAGGTCGCTATATAAAGAACCCCAGATAGCATCTTCTAAGATAAACCTATCTGAGCTGTTAGCCAACATAAACGAACCCTTAGGAAGCACTGTGATAGCGTCCATAAGTGTTTGTCTGACTGATGTGTTGTAAGCAATTAACTGAGCCGCACCAGTTGTTGGGTTTTCTTGTTTAGCTTTTTGTGCCAGTAATCCACCACCAGTAGTAACATAACTACCAGCGATGATTGGATTTAGATGCAAGTGATTTAACATTTTGGTATAAGCTTCGCCAAAGGCTAAACCGACTTCGGTAACTTTCCAAGTTTGGTTATATTCAAGCATATCTTCGTTATACTCAATACCTGCGGCATAAGTATGGAATGATACAACTTTTTGTAACCCTGGAGCTAGTGTCCCGAACTTAACTTCACCACCTTCAAATTTTTCCAAAAATACTATTTGGACTGGACCCATTTCATTCGCTGTCATTGTTTCTGGGAATGAAGCATCTACATAGGTAGTGTAGATGTCTTTATATAATACGGGTACAGATTCACGACCCTGATAAAGGTCATAAGTTACTTTTTCTAGAAATTCTTGCCCACCATCAGCAGTTCCAATCATTTCTTTTAGTACAACTTCATCAGAAAATTCAATTCCTTTTTCTCTTTTTCCTGATTTGACTTCAGATACGATTTTCCTTGCTTGAGAGGCAAACTGTTCTGATAATACTTCGTTTTTCATTTTGTCCTCTCTACGCTGTTAGTTGTGGCAAAAGGATTCCCCAAACATAATTGTTTGAGTCCTTAGCTACGGTTACTTTTAAAAATGCTTTGTCGCTATTAGTATTAGTAATAACACCTGCGGCTGACACATAAAGGATAGCCCCCTTAGCGGCGGTAATCCCAGAGCCAACAACAAGTTCGTGCTCTCGTTGAGCAACTTCAATAGCGATAGTATCCCCAGATGCTGCATCATTCATAGCAATCCCGAAAAAGCCTTCAGCAACTACTACATCGCCTTTGACAATCGCTTTCGCTACAACAACATCTACGGCTTTACCATCTGAACGCAATGTTTC
>JBAXAF010000037.1:0-1514 GCA_037142675.1 Candidatus Berkelbacteria bacterium
GGATCAACCCAATTCCCATGCCACTCATTGAAAATCAATGCTCCACTGGGGTTGAAGAAACGCCCCCTAATAAAAGCATGATGTATCCGATTCGATATTGATAACTTATTAGTTTCTAACATTTTTTACTCCATTTTTAAGTAACCATCGCGCGGGATTGCGACGCTGAAATACTAATCCTCGTCCGTTATTTTGTCAACTTATAAACCATAAAAATATTAATTTATATTTTTAGTTGCTATGCTATAATTTTCTCATATTAGGTGCTTGGTAATGATTATGAGTAAACGAGACAAGCAGCTTTTGGCGTACATAGGTGAACGACAGGCTGAAGTTGCAAGACTGTTGAAGCTGCCGCCACAGGCGATCAGTCAGGGTATAAAAAGGGCGAAAGATTATTTTCAAGAATCTACTTTAGAACAGTTGCGCGTTGCGTTATTGGAAAATAACAAAGCCGATAAAGCCGACCTATTGGCGGCTTTTTGCTTGGATGAAGCTCAACGGAGACCAACTCCCTCTTTAAAGGAATCAGATACAAAACGACGCATCAGCAATAATCTCTATGAAAACTTTGTTGTTGATGATCGTAGTTTGTTTGGTATCTGGGCTTTGGTTGGAGATGAAGCAATCGCGCGTATACCTGCAGAAACAAAGGTATTAGCGGAAGTTCTTAAGCGGCCAACAATGAAGAACAGAACCTTATTTGCCGTGGGTTCTAATACACACCTCGCGCTATTGAAAAACAAGTTAGCCGACTTAGTAGTAAGCCAGTGGCTAACTACTTTATTAATTGCATCAGATAATTGGGAGCAACAATTAAGAGATGATTGTTTACAATCCACAGGCGGTAGACTTGTCTTTATGGAGCAAGAGTGGCCACCATTCACATTGGAGTTTCTGGTATTGCGGCGCAAAGTAACTGCTGCGGGAATAGTTTTTACCAAAAAGGGTTTTGTTCCATTGGAAAGCAGCATTGCTGAACGTTATATGACTTTGTTGGACCCACTTCTTAAGCTTGCTGCTGTTGGACAATCTGAAGATTCAAAAAGAATAGATATCTATTGGCATAGTGACATGCTTCCGTATTTAAGGTGTTTGGCGCTGTGGGAATCGTTCTTGAAGACAAATGGTTTAGGAGCTGAGTGCAGTGATGTGCTGCACTTGATTCGTTCTTGTTTTGAGGACTATAATTTTTACGTTAACCGACGTATAGATTGGGTGAAAGCCAGCGCATACTTGGGATTTATGGTAGCTCCTTGTCCATCTGGCATCTATTCATATTGGTCTGAACTAGATACTTTGCACGCGGCCGTTCGAAAAGCCGCTGTTCAGCCCAATAAAAATACACTTGAACAATGGGAACCTATTGATTCGAAAATGCTGGCTATACGTGTGTTGCTTTTTTGAAAGTTAAATGCAATCAGCCACTATTGAAAAGTTCTAACTACCCCGTAAAACCCTGAGTACGTAAAGAACCAAAAGTAATGCGCCGTTAAACAACAATCCAGCAGTTA